>NZ_JAVDTM010000010.1:0-214326 GCF_031455855.1 Mycoplana sp. BE70 | reverse complement strand
GTCGGCTGGGTGCATGAACTTACCCATGTCCGGCAGTATCAAGACTGGGGAGTGCAGGGCTTCGCCGTCAGATACATTCGCAGCCATAGCTCGGTTGAACGGGAAGCCCACGACGAAGAAGCGCGCTATCTGGCGTGGGTCGACCGGGAATAATCAACCATCATCTTGTTTGGCGACGCTCTTCCTGGCCACACGCATCAACGACTTGGCTGCCAAAAACCGGTCGGCACGCCCCAAACAACATCAATGACTTGCGCGAAGTCTTAGAGCGGCAGTGCGTGATTGTCGGCCACCCCGGCACACCCTCACTTGGTGGCACAACAACTTATGCGGACGTGCCTCATCTTATTGAGGGCTTGTGGCGCGTCGGTTCTGGGGGAGGGGGGCTCTCAACCGCATGATTTCCTTGCTTCCCCTCCATTTTCAATGCTGGTCGCACCCCGCGTTTCCCTATTACGAGCCGCTTTCCAAGCGGTGTGAAGCCGTTGCCTGTGGAATAGGTGCATGATGGGGCACGCCAGCAGCATCAGGTAGGGCAGGGACCCAAGCGCGTATTCCCAATGCTGCCGGAGGACGAAGAACAGGACGATGACGGCCAAGGATGCGGTCATCAGCTCCGGGTCCGGGACGAAGTCATAGTTTGACGCTCCTCAGTTTCAGCGAGTTGCCGATGACGCTCACCGACGACAGCGCCATCGCGGCCGCAGCGATGATGGGGGACAGGAGGAGGCCGAAGGCGGGATAGAGAACCCCGGCGGCAACTGGAACCCCCAAGGCATTGTAGATGAAGGCAAAAAACAGGTTCTGGCGAATGTTCGACATTGTCGCGTGACTGAGTTGCCGTGCACGCACGATGCCTTGGAGATCGCCTTTGAGGAGCGTCACCCCGGCGCTTTCGATCGCCACGTCCGTCCCGGTGCCCATCGCGATGCCGACATCGGCAGCCGCAAGCGCGGGTGCGTCGTTGACCCCATCCCCGGCCATGCCGACGATCCGCCCCTCGCTTCGCAACCGCGTGACGATCTTGCTCTTGTCCTCCGGAAGCACCTCCGCCTCGACTTCGGTGATGCCGAGCCGACGGGCAACTGCGTGCGCCGTTGTCTTGTTGTCGCCGGTGAGCATGACGACGCGAATTCCAGCCTCGACCAGCGCCTTGACGGCATCCGGCGTCGTGGCCTTGATCGGGTCGGCGATGGCGAAGAGACCCGCCACCCGGCCGTCCATGGCCATGAAGATGACGGTGGCCCCTTCGTCGCGCAACTCCTCGGCCTTGCGCGTCATGGACGATACGTCGATTCGCTCCTCTTCCATTATCCGGTGACTTCCAAGGATGATGTCGTGGCCGTCGACCTTGCCGGTGACGCCTTTGCCGACAGGGCTATCGAAATCCTGTGCGCTACCGATCGGGATGTCGCGCTCCCTGGCGGCGTTGACGATCGCAAGGGCAAGCGGGTGCTCGCTGGAGTTCTCCAGTGTCGCGGCAAGGCGGAGCAGTTCGATCTCGGACAATGGGGCGTTGGGGATGATGGCCGTGACCTTAGGCCGCCCCTCGGTGAGCGTTCCGGTCTTGTCGACGACAACGGTATCGACCTTCTCGAACCGCTCGAGGGCTTCAGCATTCTTGATCAGCACGCCAAGTCGCGCACCACGCCCCACTCCGACCATGATCGACATCGGTGTCGCCAGTCCCAATGCGCAAGGGCATGCAATGATAAGCACAGCGACGGCGGCCACCAGCCCATGGGCAAACCTTGGTTCGGGCCCGAACACCATCCAGGCGGCAAACGAGATGATCGCAATGACGATCACCAGCGGAACGAACCATCCGGACACTTCATCCGCCAGGCGCTGGATCGGCGCGCGGGACCGTTGGGCATCGGCGACCATTTGTATGATCTGAGAGAGCATCGTGTCCCGGCCGACCTTCCCGGCTTCCATGAGGAAAGCTCCGGTCTGGTTCATCGTGCCGCCGATCAGTTTGGAGCCGGCGTCCTTGGTCACCGGCATGGATTCGCCGGTAATCATCGACTCGTCGACCGAGCTGCGGCCTTCGAGAAGGGTACCGTCCACCGGCACTTTCTCTCCTGGGCGAACCCGCAGCCGGTCTCCAACCGTCACGACATCGAGACCGACGTCTTCCTCCGAGCCGTCCGCATTTACCCTGCGGGCGGTCTTGGGCGCCAGGTCGAGCAGGGCGCGGATTGCCCCGCCCGTCTGTTCGCGTGCCCGCAGTTCCAGCACCTGTCCAAGCAGGACGAGAACCGTGATGACGGCCGCGGCCTCGAAGTAGACTGCGACGGAGCCTTCGGCGAAGCGGAAGGTGGCGGGAAATATGCCGGGCGAGATAGTGGCGACCACGCTGTAAAGCCAGGCGACTCCAGTGCCCATCGCAATCAGCGTGAACATGTTGAGGTGGCGCGTCACCAGAGACTGCCAGCCCCTCTGGAAGAAGGGCCAGCCCGCCCAGAGGACGACGGGCGTCGCCAATACCATTTGCAGCCAGTTCGACATCTGCGGACCCAGCAGCATGTGCAGGTTTGTCAGATGGGCTCCCATTTCCAGAACAAAAACTGGCAGGGAGAGCACAAGACCAACCCAGAAGCGGCGACGCATGTCCAGGTACTCTTCGCTGGGCCCCGACTCGGCCGTGGCGATCACCGGCTCGAGCGCCATTCCGCAGATCGGGCAGTTTCCCGGGCCAATTTGCCTGATCTGCGTATGCATGGGGCAGGTGTAGACCGTGCCCTCCGGCACGGTCTGCGTTGACGTCGCGCTGGGCTGGTATGATCCAGGACGATGGCCGTGGTGATCGTGTCCGGAGTGTTCGTGCCCCTCTTTTTGGTGCTCATGTGCCATGGCAAGTCTCCGGCTAGATCGCGTTTTCATAGGCAACGAACGACATCATGCCCGTCGCCATGTGGTAGAGATGGTGGCAGTGGAACGGCCAGTGTCCAGGGTTTGCCGCATCGAACCGAACGGCAACAGTTGCCATGGGCGGCACGAGCACCGTATCGCGGACCGCTCCGTTGATGCGCTTGCCGTTGATGCCCACCACCTGGAAATGATGGCCGTGCAGGTGCATCGGATGCGCCATCATCGACATGTTTCGCATCACCAATTCGACGCGGTTCCCGGTGGCCACCTCCATCGGGCCATCTGCGGCCCCGATTTCCCAGACGTAGGAGGCCATGTCTCCGGTCAGTGTCAGGGCATATGTCCTATCTACGGCCCGCTCGGCTAGCGGGTTCGCCGCCTGCAGCGCTTCTTCCACCGCCAGATCGAGTACCGGGCCGCTGTCTGCAGCCATCGTAGCGACCTTGGAGATGCTGGCGTCCGCGGTCGCGAGGATGATGCCCGTCCGCTCCTTTGCCCCCTCTCGCAGAGCCAGAATAGCGAATGCCCCAGAACCTGACGGAAGCCGTAGGCGGATGTCGAGCCGCTGCCCCATTGAAACGGGAAAGCGGCTGCCTTGTCGCGGGACGATATCCATCCCATCGACAGCGATCAGTTCGCCCGGAAGGGTGCCGATGTCGATGGTGAAGGCGGTCGCTGTCGCGCCGTTGATGATCCGCAGGCGAACGCGCCCTCCCTTTTCGACGGCGACGACTTCCGGATCGTCCAGCGTGCGGTCGTTGGCAAGATAGGCGTCATACTCGATGTCGTTCAGGTCCATGGCTGCCATGCCCGGCATTGTCACGCCCGGCATGTGCTGCTGGTGCATTCCCTCCATGCCTTGCATCATGGACCCCATATCGGCGGCGGCTCCATCATGCCCGGCCATGGCTCCGCTTGAGCCAGGGGCCTTCAGCCCGGCCAACAACTCCTCCGGGGATTTGAAGGAGAAGTCATGCAGCAGGATGACGACTTCTTGTTCGTCACGCGCCAGGTCGGCCGCGGTTCGCACGATCAGCGGGGCCGCGAGCAGCGCTTGCTCCTGAAGCGTATGCGCATGCATCCAGTGCGTGCCGCCCTGGCCAACGGGAAAGAGGTAGTGGCGGTTTTCGCCCGCGGCCAGCAGTTTGGCTGGATTGTCAGGCACCCCGTCCATACCCCATGGGGGCGTCAGTCCATGCCAATGGATCAGCGTGTCTGCGCCCGACTGGTTCAACAGGTTGACGTTGAAGTCGCCTCCGGCGTTGAGGACCAATCCGGGCTTTCCGTCGGCCGTGCCAAGTTGAAATACGGTCGCGGCTTTCCCGTTCACCTCAACGACGCGCTTGGAGATGGACAGATCGGTTGTTCTGTTGGTCGCCGCCCGGGCGGCGTTGGACCAGGGATAGTTTGCGATTGGTGCGATGGTGGCTGCGCCAATGGCCAGCGTCTTCAGGAATTGTCGGCGGTGCATTTTGATATCTCTCGATCCTGGTCGGAAACCCGACCTGCTAAAATGGCGGCCCGAGACGGCTCGAGCCGGGTTCATCAAAGCGGGATGGATCGAGGTGGCTCGAATACGTCAGGCGCGGCCTGGCCTGACAGACCGACCATCACGTCGGGAAAGTATGATGAGCTGACGATGTTACTCCACGCCACTGAAGCGGGAGAAGGGATGGCGGCAACACAGGCGGTGCATGCCTTCGCGCAGCAAAGCGTATCCTTGAACGCCTTGCTGTGCTGATGGTCTCCGTCGACGGACCCTTGTTGCGGCGATGCGAGGGCGTGAACGGCCACGCCCTCGGTATGGCAATCAGCCGACATGGCCTGCGCAGGCGTGTTGAGGAGGAGGCCTGCAACGACTGCGGCCAAAACCAACCTCAACAATGTCGCAAACCATTTTTGGCTTACCATCAATTTGGCTCAAACCTCGACGTGGACCGCAAAGTAAGGTGCTTCTCCTGCGCGCGCCCTGACCTTCATCAATATGGACCATGCCTCCCAGGCGCGGGAACATGGGATTGGATGGCGGGTTACGCCCCGTGGCAGCAGCACGAATTCTTGGCGGTGGCCCCATAACCAGCTTCAGTGATCGCGGCGATGAACCTGTCGGCCCCGACCTGGGACTCGATGGACGCCGTTTTTGACTCGAGATCGATTGCGACCTTTGCCCCTGGATCGACCGATTTGACGGCCTTCGTTACCGCGCCGACGCAGTGGCCGCAGGTCATGTCGGGAACATTGAGACGGAACATTAGGATGTCTCCTGATGGATTTTGCTAGAACCAAAATGGGGCTTCCCACGGTGGGAAGGTCAAGAGCCCTCAGGAAATTATTTGGAAGTGGCGTTTCGGAAGGCGCGTGCATCCGTCCGGCGCGCGTCGCAACGCTTTGGTCATGTCAATCTGCGGCGGAAGCCCCTGCGTTCCATTTCGCGGTGAACGGATCAGCTAGCGCTGCCTCGGGGCGGCTGATTGGATAATTTGTTCCGGAGATGCTTTCCGCCATCTTCTTTGCCCCGTCGCGCTTCAGAAGCTCTCTGAAACTCGGATGCATGCCTCCATCGACATAGGCGGACACCGGGAGAGAAGCCTCGTCAGCAAGCGCAGAGTCGACCCGCTTCCGTTCGGCTTCCATTTTTGCCACCACCTCGGCATCGGGCGACGTCACCGTGGCTGGACACACTCCGAGGGGATCGCTGGGTTCGCCACCCTCGAACTCGGAGTTGAACACATAGCGCCCGCCGCAGACCGACACTTTCGGCTGCTGCCGCGTGATCTCGAACGAATCGTACCCCTCCTTCAGGGTCCGCCAGAACGCCATGTTTTCGTCGCCTCGATGGAGGGCCATGTTCTTGGGCGTCATGCGAAACGGGTATGCCTGGACCTGAAACCGTTCCTGCCCCGCGGACAAGGCCTTCTGGACAATTGCGTAAATCTCACCCACCGCTTGATCGGTCATTGCGTAGCAACCGGACGAGGAACACGCTCCGTGTACCATTAGCGCTTCGCCCGTATAACCCAGCGCCGACTCCAAGCGGTTGGGATAGCCCAGATTGAACGAAACATAGTACTGCGATTTCGGGTTAAGCATACCGGCCGGCACATGGTAGAAGCCCTCGGGAGCCTGCCGGTCACCATCCCGTTTCTTGGGGCCGAGTTTCCCTGACCAGCGACACATTGGGTAGGTCTTGAACAAGGCGTAGCGTCCGGACCTGTCGACTTTCCAGACCTCAAGCTCGCTCTCTTGCTTGAAGATGCGCACGAGCACCGGGCTTTCGGGTTTCATCTTCCTTTTCGACATCTCCGCCACGGTCTTGCGCGAGAGCTCAGGCGGCGCTCTCGACAGATCATCCAACTCCATGCCGATGCAACCCGAAAGAGTACCACCGTTCGCCGTGACCGCCAGCGCATGGCGGATCAGGTTGACCGTCGTGTTCAGCAAAGTTGAGGTATATATTTTGGCCGATGCGTTCATGTCGAAAGTTCTGGTGCGCTAAAAATGAGGAGGGCAATCGACGTTCGTGCAACTTCGTTAAGCATTGGTTAAACATGGAGGGCGCGCGAGAGTGCATAGGATCATCAAAGCGAACACGCGATGAGACGCCGGTTCGGCCAATGTGCAACTGGAGCTAGGCAGCCATGTCAAGTTCTGGATAATGGCGGAATATGCCTTCCTGGTTGAAGGCTAGTCGTCGTGGCGAAGCAAGATACGCTGCGAGTTTCGGCCTACCTTTTATTGCGTTTTGAAGCCGCGCGAGAAGCGGATAGCGCCGTTCATAATCATTCATGGCTTTCGGAAAAGCATACTTCAACCCTTCGATTATCTGGAACATTGAAAGATCAACGTACGTCGATTTACTGCCGACGAGATAGCCACTATCGGCCGGATTTTGCTGCACCACACGCTCAAAGTAGGCAAGAAATTTCGGCATGCGGTTATTCCAGAATTCAAACGAACGTGCCTTCGCCTCCGTCTTCTGCTCCTCGTAGTATTTTGAGACCGCGATCGGATGGTGAGTGTCATGTACCTCTGCCACCAAGTCCGTGATCGTCAGTTGAAGTCCATTTGCATACCAACGCAACGCTTCTTCTTTTGGAGCAAGGCCCAGTTTGGGGCCAAGGTACAGGAGAATGTTTGCCACGTGAGAAACGATGACGGTTTCATCCTTGAGAAAGGGTGGGGCGAAAGTGAGTTGTCCCTCACTCGGATCACTCAAGAGGCCTAGCATCTCGTTGAGACCGCGGGACGGCTCACGGGTAACGTCGATGTAAGCTGCGTCAGCGTCTTCGAGCGCCAGTCGCACAAACTCGCCGCGGCCCTGAATCCCGTCCCAGTAATACAGTTCGTACGACATCCGACCCGCGGCTCCGTTACTGACTGCGAAGGGGAGAGAGTGCCAGGGATTTGTGGCGTCAGCAGGTCTTGTGCGCAACTGTTCGCGTGTTGACATCCTCAATGTATATCCGATATTCTGGATATATGGATAATGACAAAGCAATCTCCGCGCTTGCCGCACTGGCTCAGACCACCAGACTTGAGACATTCCGGCTTCTCGTCCGGCGCGAGCCTGATGGCGTGCCTGCCGGCGAACTCGCCCGCCTTCTCGATGTCCCGCAAAACACCATGTCGGCACATCTCGCCACGCTGTCCCGGGCGGGCCTCGTGACAGGCGAGCGGCAGAGCCGTTCAATCATCTTTCGGGCGGATCTTCATCGGCTGCGCGACCTGACCCTCTTCCTATTGAAAGACTGCTGCGGCGGATCGGCCGAACTCTGTGCGCCGCTCATCGCCGAACTTACGCCCTGCTGTGCTCCCGAGGTGACGCAGTCATGAGCGACATCAGGCTGGAGCCAGTCCCGGGAGGCGATCCGGAACTGAAACTGGCGCTGTCGGCTTCCGGTCTTCCAACTGAAGACCTCGAATCCCCGGGGCGTTCGTTCTTCAGGGCGGTTTCCTCTGATGGCGGCACGATTGGCTACGCTGGCATCGAGGCGTGCGGCGACGCGGTCCTCCTCAGGTCGATGGTCATCTTGCCCGAGCATCGCGGAAGGTCATTAGGGAGATCGCTGGTCCAAGCAACTCTGAAAGCCATCGACGGCAGCACGCCGGTCTTTCTGGCAACGACGACCGCCGCGCCGTTCTTCGAAGGCTGCGGCTTCATCGTGGTCGAGCGAGGCGATGTTCCGCCAGCCGTTCTCGCAACCCGCCAGCTTTCGGGCATCTGCCCGGCATCGGCCACGATCATGAAACTCAGCAGACCTCCGACCTAACCACGGAACACAACCATGACCGACAAGACATACAACGTGCTCTTCCTGTGCACGGGCAATTCTGCACGTTCTATTCTCGCCGAATCCATCCGCAACAAGGAAGGCGGCGGACGCTTCCGGGCCTTCTCCGCGGGCAGCCAGCCAAAGGGCGAGGTCAATCCACATGCCCTGAAGGAACTTGAAGCGCTCGGCTATCCAGTGACCGGCTTTTCGTCGAAGAGCTGGGATGAATTTGCCGAACCGGGCGCGCCCGAGATGGATTTCATCTTCACCGTCTGTGATAGCGTGTACGGCGAAGCCTGCCCGGTATGGATCGGTCATCCGATGACGGCGCATTGGGGTGTCGCAGACCCGGCTGCGGTTGTCGGTTCCGAAACCGAAATTCAGCGCGCCTTCGCGACGGCTGCCCGTTTCCTGAAAAACCGCATCACGGCTTTCGTCAGTCTTCCGCTGGCATCGATCGACCGCCTGGCGCTCGAAACGAAACTTAGCCGGATCGGTGCGATGGAAGGCTCGACGGGAACCCAGGGAAAGACGGCCTGATGTCTACGTTCGAACGCTACCTCACCATCTGGGTGTTCCTCTGCATCGTCGTCGGCGTCGCCCTCGGCCATCTGATGGCCGGTGTATTCCAGGTCATCGGCGCGGCGGAGATCGCGAAGGTGAACCTGCCAGTCGCCATCCTGATCTGGCTGATGATCATCCCGATGCTCATCAAGATCGACTTCCGCTCGCTGGCGCAGGTAAGCAGGTTTTGGCGTGGCATCGGCGTGACCCTGTTCATCAACTGGGCCATCAAACCGTTCTCCATGGCGCTGCTCGGATGGCTATTCGTGGGCTGGCTGTTCCGTCCTTATCTGCCGGCCGACCAGATCGACTCCTACATCGCAGGCCTGATCATCCTCGCGGCTGCGCCCTGTACCGCGATGGTGTTCGTCTGGAGCAACCTGACCCGCGGCGAGCCGTTGTTCACGCTGTCCCAGGTCGCCCTGAACGATGCCATCATGATCGTTGCCTTCGCACCGATCGTCGGCCTACTGCTCGGTCTGTCGGCCATTACCGTACCCTGGGACACGCTCGTTCTGTCGGTCGTCCTCTATATCGTCGTCCCGGTCATCTTCGCGCAGGTCCTGAGAGCGCGTCTGACCGCCGACGGCTCGACGAAGGCGTTGGACGCAATGCTGGCGAAGCTCCAGCCGCTTTCACTTGTCGCCTTGCTGGCAACACTCGTTCTCCTCTTCGGGTTCCAGGGCGAGCAGATCATCGCCCAGCCGACGATCATCGCCCTGCTGGCCGTCCCCATCCTGATCCAGGTCTACTTCAACTCGGGGCTGGCCTATCTCCTGAACCGGCTGTCGGGGGAGCGTCATTGCGTTGCCGGGCCTTCGGCACTGATCGGGGCCAGCAACTTCTTCGAACTGGCGGTCGCGGCTGCCATCAGCCTGTTCGGCATCCAATCCGGTGCGGCACTGGCGACTGTCGTCGGCGTGCTCATCGAGGTCCCCGTGATGCTCACGGTCGTCTGGTCTGTGAACCGCACCAAGGGTTGGTACGAGGCAGCTCCCGCCGTCTCCCGGAACACCATTACTGAAAGGGCATGACAATGGACGTCACCATCTATCACAACTCGGCCTGCGGCACGTCCCGCAACACGCTGGAGATGATCCGCGCGGCCGGGGTCGAGCCGACCGTGATTGAATATCTCAAGACGCCGCCGTCGCGTGACGAGTTGGCAAGGATGATCTCTGACGCCGGATTGACCGTCCGTCAGGCGATCCGCGAGAAGGGCACTCCTTACGCGGAGCTGGGTCTCGACGACCCTAACCTGACGGATGACCAGTTGCTCGAGGCAATGCTCAAGGACCCGATCCTCATCAACCGCCCGTTCGTCGTCACGCCACTCGGCACCAGGCTCGCGCGCCCATCCGAGGTCGTGCTCGACATCCTGCCGGACGCCTTCAAGGGAGCCTTCTTCAAGGAAGACGGCGAGCAGGTTCTCGACCGGGAGGGCAAGCGCATTGTCTGAGACCTTTCCAGCCTTGCAGGAGCAGCATCTTCGTCAGACGACTGACTTCGATGCGTTGCGTCCAGCCTTTTCGACGCACAAGCCGCGCATCCTGATCCTCTACGGCTCGCTCCGGGAGGTGTCCTACAGTCGGCTCCTCGCGCACGAAGCCAGACGTCTTCTCGAACGTCTGGGGTGTGAGGTACGCATGTTCGATCCGAGGGGATTGCCGCTTCCCGACGAGGCCCCGGCCAGCCATCCGAAAGTGCAGGAGCTGCGTGATCTGTCGCAATGGTCGGAAGGCCAGGTGTGGGTCAGCCCCGAGCGCCACGGTGCGATGACGGGCATCATGAAGGCACAGATCGACTGGATTCCGCTGTCGCTCGGATCGATCCGGCCGACGCAAGGCAAGACGCTGGCGATCATGGAAGTCTCCGGTGGCAGCCAGTCCTTCAACGCTCTGAACCAGATGCGCGTCCTCGGACGCTGGATGCGGATGATCACAATCCCGAACCAGTCGTCGGTTGCCAAGGCCTACCAGGAGTTCGACGCCGACGGCAGGATGAAGCCGTCTTCCTACTACGACCGCGTTGTGGACGTCTGCGAGGAGCTGGTGAAGTTCACGCTGCTGACGAGGGATTCTTCGGCCTACCTGACCGATCGCTACAGCGAGCGGAAGGAGCGTGCGGCCGAACTCGAAAGGCGGGTGTCGTTGAGGTCGATTTAGTCACCCGCTTTTGTGGAGCTCCGCGTAGACGCAGCCACCGCCATGAAGGCAGCGATGCCGAGCGCGCCAAGCGACGCATTGACGAGCAGGGCCATGGCGATGCCGAGATTTTCCATCGCCGTGGCGAACACAAACGGGGCGGCCGCACCGACTGCCAGCCTCGCCGCTGCCATCTTCCCCGTGATCGCCCCGTAGCCAGCGGACCCGAAGAGATAGAGCGGCAAGCTACCCTGGGCGATGCTGTTGATACCGGACCCGAGGCCAACGAAGACGGCGAACGCCACCGCGCCCGGCAGCCAGTTGCCGGAAACCCCGAGTATGATGACACCGAGGACCATGAGGGTCGCGGAAACGATAGCAAGCGCGGGCGGCGATAGGCTCTTGCCGAAGACCATGTTGATCAGGCGGCTCATGACCTGTGCCGGACCGAACAGCGAACCGATCACCACTGCTGCGCTGCCAAGCCCGATCGCGCCGAGCATCGGCACCATATGCGCGAGGATCGCGGCAAGTGTGAAACCCGAAAGCGAGAAGGCGCATGAGACCAGGACCATACCGCGGCGACGCGCCTCCGGCTCGAGCGCGCCGATGACGACATCGCGGGTTCTCGCGCCCTCCAGCTTGGAACTCGCTCTTCTGGACCGCATGATCCAGTAGTGCAGCGGCATGCAGACGAGAAGGTTCAGCGCTGCAAACGCCAGGTAGATTTCCCGCCACGACAGGTATCCGGTCAGCACCGCGGCGATCGGCCAGAAGATCGTGGATGCAAACCCGCCGATCAGCGTCAGATACGTTATGCTGCGAGAGGCAGTGCGGGGTTCGCGCTCGACCAACGTCGCGAAGGCGGCCTGATACTGCACCATGCCCGAGGAGACTTCGAGCAGGACAATCGCAAAAGCGAAGATTGCCACGGATGGTGACCAGGCACACAACGCCAACGTGATGGAGGAGAGTGCGGAGCCGATCGTCATGACGGCCGCCGCGCCAACCCTGTCCATGTGTCTGCCTATGAAGGGGGCCGTCAGGCCGCCGATGAACAGGGAGACCGAAAAGACAGCGAAGACCTGTTCCAGGCTGATGCTCAGGTCCTTGGCCATCCCTGGCGCGAGGATGCTGAAGGAGTAATAGAGAGTGCCGTAGCCAATGATCTGCGTGACACCGAGAGCGGAGACGATACCCGCCGGAACCTTGATGGTGTGCAATGCCGGTTTCCTCGGTGGCCTACGTTTCGCTCGGGCAGCATCCCATCGATCGTTCTACCGATCCACGGATGCCCGAATGTCCTGCGCAGCAATCTTCCATCAGGAAAGTCACCAAGTCGGCAAGTGTGTCGTAATTTGCGCTGTAAACGATCGAACGCGATTCCCGACGCTGGGAGATCAAACCCGCGCGGTCCAACTCCTTGAGGTGGAACGAGACGTTCGATGGGGAGACGCTCATGCGCTCCGCAATCGCGCCGGCCGCCAGACCTTCTGGGCCGGCGACCACCAGTGTCCTGACGGTGGCGAGTCTGGTCTCCTGGGAAAGTGCGGCGAAGGAGGCGAGGGCTTCACGCTCGTCCATATTTCAATAATCCTTTAATAATTGGATCGGACGATATATGCAACTGAGCGCGATCGGCAATGACCATTCTGACAGAACCGACATCTCGCTTGGGGAATTGCTCGGCAACGCCGCGGAAACACCGGACCTGGCGTTGGTGTTCCTGTACGACGGAAAGCCCGTGAAGCCCGGCTATCACGTGACCGAGGTCAAGATTGGCCAGTTCTCCGCGCTCGACTGCGGAGCGAACCCGGAGGCCTTGGCTATTCGCGGCGGCGTTGAACAGCGTGAAAAACTCCGGTTTGATCGGCATCAAAATCCGCGAGAAACTCGGAATAAAGGTCGCAGTCTGCAAGGTCTAGCAGCGTGTACGTCCGAGTGCATCGCAGGCGGATGGATGGGCATTCAAGAATGACGAGTCGACCAGCGTCGATTTCGTGCCGGCCGGCTTCTATGAAGGTCCCAGAGACAAAGGAGGTCTTCCCGACTTCTATTGTTCAGCGGACAACGCCAAAGCCGGGTAGTTCTCCCCCGCTTGACTCCCGCGTGCAGCCTGTCACGGTGACCTACGCTTGGAGGGCTTGATATGGATCGACCGGAAAGTGAAAGCACGCTCATCCCAATGCTCATTGCAGGGCTCTTCCTGATTAGCGTGGGTGGAGCCGTCGTGATGTTGTTTGTCTGAGGTGCGAAAGCCGCCCCTTTAACCGACAATCGAAGATGTTGCCCGTCAATTCGTCCCAAGGCTCGTACGCGAACGCTGATCGCGTTGCTGCGCCCGTTCCCGCGGCTAATGCAGGTGATTGGAAGGTTGGGTCCGGCCTATGGACTGGAGGTATGCCACAATCTGAAGTCGAAGATGGTCACGCCGCCCGTACTTCTCAGAGATCCGCTCCAGTTCCGGCTCGATCGCCTCGTAAACCTCGTCCGGGAGATGGGCGTCTGCGATGGAATACGCGTCATCGCCGACGGCGCGAATGTCGCAGCCGGTTGCCAGCACCTCTTGGACGAACTCCGGGATCTGGTCCCCAATCATTTTCCTCATGGCTTGCCCTCTGATCGCGGCAACCGCTCGCACACGGACGAGTGCCCGGAAAAGCCGTTATGGATGAATTGTATAGCGTCTCGGTTTGTCATCGTGTGGCAAGATGTGGCGGCTGTTGTTTGGATTTCAAAAGAAATTTCTTCAAATCGTTTGCGAGCACAGGGAACCTTCTGCCTCGATCGTGGTTAGCAGCGCTCAAGCTCGCATCATGATGTTTGCTTGGGCAGGTTCAGGTACACTTGGCACCTGGACACGGTATTGTGTATGAGGCAATCCGGTAGGTCGGCGGCTTCCAGACACCGTCGACCTGTTGCCGATTTGCCTGGCTTCGAAGGACTGAACGCTCGGGTGCGCCGATGGACGTTCCGCCTCGTCTTTGCCGGAGGCGAAGCATGCCCGTGACGTTCGGGGCATTTGCGTAAGCCGGTTCTTTGATCAAGGCGGCGACAGCGTGAACGTCGCGGGGGCATCTGATTTCCGGCTCATCTATAAAGGGAAAAACTGTTGCGCGACGCGCCCTCGGCGGCGCGTCGCCTCGTCGGTGCCCGCCTTGCAGCACCCATCCTTCTTGCTGGTCTCTAGTATTGGGCGTTTATCGTCCCGCTGCGCATCCCGGTGATTTCCGCGTCGGGTGAGGGTCCTTGATACTGGGCGTAAGACGTATTGTAGGCGCCGGATTGCGTGGCGCACCCGGACAGTGCGAGAAGCGCCAACACAAGCATGGTGATGGTAGCAGGGTAGGTCATGGGCGTCCTCCGTTGCCGGGCATGTGGCATGCAGCAATCTACCTCTCGTTGCCGATCAGTGGCAAGTGCATCCCAACGGCCGATAAATCTGCCACATGACAGATATGCCATGGCAACCGCCGGCGGGCAGAATTAGCCTGCCCGGTCAATATAGCACGACGACGCGATGATATTTATCGGCTGCCGCTTTGGTCCTGCGTCATTTTTTTGCCCACAGGTGGCAGCAATGGATATGGACACCCAACGGGAAAGGGCATTAAGACAGGCCGAATATATATCCGCCGACCGGCCAAACGGTCGCGAGCTTCTGACAGGGCAGCAATGATGGACTATACCGCAGCGCGCATCAAAATGGTCGACAACCAGATCCGGACGACGGACGTCACGTCGCATTCCGTCCTCGAGGCGTTCCTGACGGTGCCGCGTGAAGCGTTCGTGCCGACCGCCGTGAAGCCACTCGCTTACATCGACAACGACATCGAACTTGCACCGGGTCGTTATCTGATGTCTCCGTCGCCGCTGGCAAAGCTCATCCAGCTGGCCACGATCAACAAGGAGGACCTGGTGCTCGAGGTCGGCTGCGGGACTGGCTATGCCTCGGCAATTCTGTCGACGCTTGCCGGATCGGTGGTTGCGCTTGAGGGCGACGAGGCGCTTGCAACGAAAGCCAGCGAGACCCTGGCGGAGCATGGCTATGACAATGTCGCTGTCGTCACCGGCGAATTGGAAAAGGGCTACGGCGCGGAATCGCCCTATGACGTGATTGTCGTTGACGGCGCAGTCGAAACGATTCCGGAGGCGCTGTTTGCTCAGTTGCGCGATGGCGGCCGGCTGGTGGTCGTGCAGGGCTATGGCAACGCCTCGCAGGCTCGGCTGTTCGTCAAGGAGCGCGGTCTCGTCTCCGAGCGCGCCGCCTTCAACACCGCCGTCAAGCCGCTGCCGGGCTTCCGCAAGACTGCCGAGTTCGTGTTCTGAAAAATCGCCGAAAATTCGAGTCGGATTTCAGAAAGGATTTTGTTGTAATTTAGCATGTCATCACGTGCATCGCGTGCCGACTGGCCGTCGCATAAGGGGATTGGGGTTGCGACAGCCCTGTGGAATGTTACTCTGACGCAGGTCGGAATGAAGTGCAATGGTCCCTCAGTACTTGTGCTGAGAGTGGGGAAAAGATACAGGTGACGGCTTGAAGCTTGAGTGCGGCGACCAGTTCGATCGCTGCACTCGCGAGGAAATCATGCGTGTTGCGACACCAGTCGGTGTCGTTGTTACGTAAAGCGGGACCGGTACGCCGGTCCAGTCTGGAGTTTGTACGTGTCCATGATTCGCAAGACCGCCCTGGCAGCGGCACTCGTTCCCTTCCTGCTGGCGACGACGCATTCGGTGTCGGCCGAAACGATCGCCGGCGCCATGGCGAAGACCTACGCGAATAACCCGGATCTGAACGCTGCGCGGGCCGCGTTGCGCGCCATCGACGAGAACGTGACCATCGCCAAGGCCGCCATGCGCCCGCAGGTCAGCGGTGTAGCCGAAGCGACCGCGGCACGCAGGACTTTCGACAAAGACCAATGCGTGGAAAGCAGTGCGTTCGGCTGTATTAGGTTTGGAAACAGGACCGACACCTTCAACTCCTCCTACGGCATCTCCATCACGCAGCAGATCTTTGACGGCTTCCAGACGCTAAATCGGGTCCGTTCGGCCGAGGCGAACGTGCTGGCCAACCAGGAGGCGTTGCGCGCGCAGGAAATCTCGATTCTTCTTGCCGCCGTCGAAGCCTACACCAACATCGCCCGCGACCAGGCGATCGTCGTCATCCGCCAGAAGAACCTGGAGTTCCTGCGCGAGCAGCTCAATGCTTCCAAGGCACGCCTCAATGTCGGCGAGGGCACCCAGACAGACGTGAGCCTGGCCGAGGCCCAGCTCGCCGAGGCCGAGGCCCTGCTCGTTTCCGCGCAGGCCGCGCTGAAGTCGAGCGAGGCGGTCTATTTCCAGATCGTCGGGGACCAGCCGAAGAACATCAAGCAGCCACCGACGGCCAAGCGCGGGGTTCCGAGGAACCTCGATCAGGCGGTCGCGGCCGGATTGCGCGACAATCCGCAGATTCTCTCGGCGGAACGCAGCGTCGATGCGGCCGGCTACAACGTCAAGGCGGCTGAGGGCACGATGCTGCCGGGCGTTTCCCTCCAGGGCGATGTCTTCAAGTCGGTGAACGATAGCGGCAGCACCAATGACAACGTCGCCGGCAGCATCTCCGCCCGCGTGACCATCCCGCTCTACCAGGGCGGCGCCGAGTATGGTCAGATCCGCCAGGCGAAAGAGCGGCTCGGCCAGCAGCGCATTCTCGTCGATTCGGCGCGTCTTGAGGTGCAGCAGACGATCATTTCGGTCTATACGCAGCTTGAGGCCGCACTTGCGTCGATCAAGGCGAACGAGGCGGAAATCGAAGCCGCGAACCTCGCGCTGAAGGGCGTGATCGAGGAGCGCAACGTCGGCCAGCGGACCACACTCGACGTGCTGATCGCCCAGCAGACCGTGCTGGATGCGCAGGAGCGGCTTGTGATTTCGCAGCGGATCGCAGTCGTCGCCAGCTATTCGCTCCTTGCGTCGATGGGACGTCTGACAGTCCGCGACCAGGGGCTGCAGGTTGCCGAATATCGCGCCGGCGATCACTATCAAGCCGTCAAGGACAAGTGGTTCGGCCTGCGCACCGTCGACGGCCGCTGATACCCCGCGCATTGGCAGGGCCCACAATTCTGTGCATCACTGTTAAGAGTTGATTCGCGACGATTTTTTTGCCCTCGCGAGTGGCCTATGCTCTTGCTTATTCGCACCGCATCGAACCTCGAATCGTGTTCGGCATCGGCTGCGAATTGCAGTGAACGGGGATGAAAATGGCTCAGCCGAATGTAGCGCGTGAACCCTCGATGGAAGAGATCCTGGCGTCGATCCGCCGGATCATCGAGAGCAACGAGCCCCCCCTTGGCCCCCCACCGGTGCTGGTTTCGACGGCCGACGCAGAAGATGCGTCCAACGAAGACCGCTTCGATGACGAGACGATCGTCGCCGACTTTCACGCGGAGGAGGCCCGCCGCGCCGCTGCAACGAGTGAGATCGAGGTTGTCGACGCGCCCCCGGTTCAGCCAGAACCGCGTGCGGCTCAGCCCGCAATGTCGCTGGCCGACGTCGCAGCGCGGGTGCGTGCGGCCTCCGAGCGCAACGGGATGCTGCCGCGTGACGAACATGTCGGCAGGTTCGACCTGGACGTCGACACGCCGGCGCCCCAACACAACACCAGTCCGCTGACGACGGCGCGCATGATGCCATCGGGTGCCGCGGGTGTCCGGGCGCAAGGCGTCATGCCCGACGAGAACCTTCGGCCATCCGGCTCGAACGAAGCCGACGACGCCTACGTTGCGACCGCTGCGCCGGTGTCCGAGGCGGTGTTGCCGGCTGCACCCGTATCCCTCGTGTCGCCGTCAGTGGGTGCGCAGGTCGCCAGTTCTTTCGGCGCGCTGGTGGAGGCCGTGGAGGCCGGTCCACGACGGTCCTTCGACGAGATCGCCGAGGAAATGCTTCGGCCGATGCTGCAGGAGTGGCTCGACGACAATCTGCCGACGTTGGTGGAGCGGTTGGTGCGGGAAGAAATCGCGCGCGTGGCGCGTGGGCCGCGCCGGTAACCGTCCACGCAACCATCCCCAGCATTCCTGCAGAAAGCGATATTGGTTCAGGATCGCATTTTGCGCGAATTCTGATGCTAACGCATCCATGGCGGATCCGATGGGGATGCGCCACGAGCAATATAAGCCTGCGCTAGTGTCGACCGATTGCTCGGGCCGGAGCGCGATCGAAATCGTTCCGGCGCAAGAGGACAATATCGGCGCAGGCCGGTACTAGGCCGCGCCGCGTGGCGTGGCTTTTCTCTTGTGTTGTTGTTGACTTCAATCTGGGCATCCGGTTTAGAACCCGATGACTGCAACAATGGGCGTGGCCAGTAAGATGCTTGAGAAAAACTATGATTCCGCGGCCGTAGAACCGAGAATTGCGAAAATTTGGGAAGACGCGGATGCGTTTCGCGCCGGTGCCGGGGCGAAGCCCGGCGCCGAGACCTTCTCGATCGTGATTCCGCCGCCGAACGTGACCGGTTCGCTGCACATGGGCCACGCGCTCAACAACACACTGCAGGACGTCATGGTGCGCTTCGAGCGCATGCGCGGCAAGGACGTACTGTGGCAGCCGGGCATGGACCACGCCGGCATCGCCACGCAGATGGTCGTCGAGCGCAAGCTGATGGAGCAGCAGCAGCATCGCCGCGAGATGGGCCGCGAAGCCTTCATCGAGAAGGTCTGGGAGTGGAAGGCCGAGTCCGGCGGCCTGATCTTCAACCAGCTGCGCCGCCTCGGTGCCTCGGCCGACTGGTCGCGCGAGCGCTTCACCATGGACGAGGGTCTCTCGGAGGCCGTTCTCGAGGTCTTCGTCTCGCTCTACAAGGAAGGCCTCATCTACAAGGACAAGCGCCTTGTGAACTGGGACCCGAAGCTTCTGACCGCCATCTCCGACCTCGAGGTCGAGCAAGTCGAGATGAACGGCAACCTGTGGCACCTGCGCTATCCGCTCGAGCCCGGCGTCACCTATCAGCATCCGGTCGCCTTCGATGACGACGGCAACCCCGTCGAATGGGAGACGCGCGACTATCTGGTCGTTGCGACGACGCGGCCGGAAACGATGCTCGGCGACACCGGCGTCGCCGTTCACCCGGACGACGAGCGCTATCAGGGCATCGTCGGCAAGCACGTCATCCTGCCGATCGTCGGCCGGCGCATTCCGATCGTCGCCGATGAATACCCGGACCCGACGGCCGGTACCGGCGCAGTGAAGATGACACCCGCCCATGACTTCAACGACTTCGAGGTCGGCAAGCGCCGTGGCCTGCGTGCCATCAACGTCCTGACGATCGAGGGACGCGTCACCATCAAGGACAACGAAGACTTCCTCGAAGGCCTCGATCATCCCGCAGCGCTGCATGGCGCCTGGGATCAACTGGAGGGCAAGGACCGGTTCGAAGCGCGCAAGCTCATCGTTGCGATCCTCGAGGAAGCGGGTCTCGTCGACAAGATCGAGCCGCACAAGCACACGGTTCCGCACGGCGACCGTGGCGGCGTGCCGATCGAGCCGCGTCTGACCGAGCAGTGGTATGTCGACGCCAAGACGCTCGCAAAGCCGGCGATCGCCTCGGTACGCGAAGGTCGCACCAAATTCGTGCCGAAGAACTGGGAAAAGACCTATTTCGAGTGGATGGAGAACATCCAGCCGTGGTGCGTCTCGCGCCAGCTGTGGTGGGGCCACCAAATCCCCGCCTGGTACGGCCCGGATGGCCAGGTCTTCGTCGAGAAGACCGAGGAAGAGGCGCTGCACGCCGCGATCCAGCACTACATCGCCCATGAAGGCCCGTGGAAGGCCTGGGTCGAGGAGAAGCTGGAGAATTTCGCGCCTGGGGAGATCCTGACCCGCGACGAGGACGTGCTCGATACCTGGTTCTCGTCCGCGCTGTGGCCGTTCTCCACGCTCGGCTGGCCGAAGGAGACGCCGGAACTCGATCGCTACTACCAGACCGACGTGCTAGTCACCGGCTTCGACATCATCTTCTTCTGGGTCGCCCGGATGATGATGATGGGACTGCACTTCATGAAGGACGAAGTCGGCAACCCGGTCGAGCCGTTCCACACCGTCTATGTCCACGCGCTGGTGCGCGACAAAAACGGGCAGAAGATGTCGAAGTCCAAGGGCAACGTCATCGACCCGCTCGAGCTCATTGACGAGTACGGCGCCGACGCGCTGCGGTTCACGCTGGCGATCATGGCCGCGCAGGGCCGCGACGTGAAGCTCGACCCGGCGCGGATCGCCGGCTATCGCAATTTCGGCACGAAGCTCTGGAACGCGACACGGTTTGCCGAGATGAACGGCGTGAAGGCCGATCCGCAGTTCGTACCGGAAGCCGTCTCGCTGACGATCAACCGCTGGATCCTTACCGAACTCGCCCGGACCGCCCGCGACGTGACCGAAGCGATCGAGAACTATCGCTTCAACGACGCGGCCGGGTCTCTCTATCGCTTCATCTGGAACCAGTTCTGCGACTGGTACCTCGAGCTGCTCAAGCCCGTCTTCAACGGCGAAGACGACGGCGCGAAGGCGGAATCGCAAGCCTGCGCGGCCTACGTCCTTGAGGAGACCTACAAGCTTCTCCACCCGTTCATGCCCTTCATGACCGAGGAGCTCTGGGCGCATACGGCAGCCGAGGACAGCGAGCGGATCGGTTTGATCTGCCATGCCGAATGGCCGTCCCCCGCCTATGGCGACGACGCCGCCGCCGACGAGATCAACTGGCTGGTCGATCTCGTCTCAGGCATCCGCTCGGCCCGCGCCGAAATGAATGTTCCCCCGGCCGCCGTGGCGCCGCTCGTCGTCGTCGGCGCAAATGCGCAGACCCGGACCCGCTTGGAGCGTCATGATTCGGCGATCCGCAGGCTGGCCCGCGTCGATGCGATTACGCTCGCCGACGACGCGCCGAAAGGGTCTGCGCAGATCGTGGTCGGCGAGGCGACGGCCTGCCTGCCGCTCGGCAGCCTGATCGATCTCGCCGCTGAATCTGTTCGCCTGGAGAAGGCGATCGCCAAGGCGGGCGCGGAAGCGGATCGCATCCGCGGCAAGCTGTCGAATGACAAGTTCGTCGCCAACGCGAAGCCGGAGGTCGTCGAGGCCGAGCGCGAAAGGCTTGCGGAGCTGGAGCAGCAACTGTCGACCCTCGGCATTGCACTTGCCCGAGTCGCCGAGGCCGGCTGAGTCGGTCAGAGCCGCTATCTTTGCGGGAACAATGCAACCGCGCCGTTCGATGGCGCGGTTGTGTTTTGTTAGGCCAGACCAAAACTGCCGATGTGGTCGAAATGTGACACGCCGCCGATGGCGTGGAATGGAATACCTCAGTTCGGGGCATTGCGCTGAGGGTAGGCGAATAAATTTCTACGGCAGTGCAATTCCGGCTGCGGTGGGAAGAGCTTACGCAATTCAGTTCGTCTCCTCAGGGCGACTTGCGCAATTCGCCCGTTTGCAAATCCGCGCGCACTTTCCGATAGTCCGGCCACTGCAACGGTTTCGGGGACCTGGCCGGCGCGGTGATGCAAGGGGACTTTCATGCACAGAAATACACTGACGTCAGGCGCGATTGGGCTTGCGGCATTCGCCCTGTCTAGCACGGCACTTGCAGGCGGCCTGGAACGTCACGGCTATGACGTCGACCTGTTGTTCGAGAAATCGCCCTACGTGTTCGATGGCACGGTGACCTATGTCATGCCAAACCGCGAGCTCAAAAACGCGGTGGATCATAGCGTTCCGGCAGGAAATCCGACCAATCTCAACAACATCGGCACTTATTCGACCTCCGCGGACGGGGCTCAAAACTACGTCGATCCTTATGTCGGCGCGAAAGCGGCAATCGGCGACTCAATCGACTGCATGATCGACTATTCGGAGCCATGGGGCGCCAACGCCAATCCGGGGCGCTTTTGGACCGGCGCCAAGGATATGACCGAGATCGAGGTGTTCAGTCGCAATTATGGCGGCACCTGCTCCTACAAGTTCGATGCCGGTCCGGGACAGTTCCGGGTGATCGGTGGTGGCTTCTACCAGGAGATCGGCGGCCACAAGGAAGCTATCGTGTTCGCGCCGGAAATACTGCCGGCGCTCGGGGCGGAGCTTGGAGGATTGGACTTTTCTGGCTTCAGCGGGCTTGGCCGGCTCGAGGGTATGGAGGATCGCAGCGGCGGATGGCGGTTGGGGATCGGCTACGAAATCCCTGAATATGCCATGCGCGCCAGCCTCGTATACAACAGCAGGGTCAAGTATGACAGCATTGGTGGAACGCTGAACCTGACCGGTGTTCCAGCGGCTACGGCCTTGCTGGAAACAAACTTGCTCAAACGGGCCGTCTATGAGCGTGTATTTGGACAGAAGACCCCGGTAATAGGTTCAGCGACCTTGCCGGATTCGCTGGAACTGAAGCTGCAATCCGGTGTTGCGCCCGACTGGCTGGCCTTCGGTTCTGTCAAATGGACGAACTGGAGCCTGCTGCAGTCGGTGGCATTCACCTGCGACGGCAGTGCCGCCTTCTGTGGCAATGCGACTGGTGTGCCGCTGACCGCCCTCGACCTCTTCTATCGCGATGGCTGGACCGTGACGGGCGGCGTCGGCCACAAGTTCAACGAACAGTGGAGTGGCGGGGCGAGCCTGACCTGGGACCGCGGCACGAGCACCGTGACCGGATCGAATTCCGACAGCTGGACCGTCGGGCTTGGTACGGCCTATACGCCCACTGAGAACGTCGAACTGCGTTTTGCCGGCGCCCTCGGCATCCTGACCGGCGGCGAGTCCAATCCGACCAACATGACCACTGCCAGCTACGAGTACGGCACCGACTTGGTCTCGGCCCTGTCGGCCGAGTTGAAGGTCAAGTTCTGATCCACTGTACATTGCCGCGATGAGGTCCGGGTCATACCCGGGCCTTTTTTTTATTCGATGCTCAGCGGCAAGGTCGCAAAAGAACGCTGCTCGGCAGGCCGGGTTCGCCTTCCGGTGTCTGTGCCGATTTGGCAACACATTCTTTGCGATAGTTTGCTAGACAGTAACGGCGGACCGATCTGTCCATTTCCCGCCACAAACGGGGAGCAGCGATAGGCCCGAGAGCGCGCTGGAAAGGCGCGGAAGGAAACCATGAACCGAGTGGTGCCATTGGTAAGGTCATTGTTGACAAGATTGCCGGAGGAACGCGGATGGTGCGGTGCATCGGCAAGGCGAGTGGCATGTCCCCCGGCGCGCGTTCGGGACATGGGTAGCCTTCTTCAAGTCACTGTTTGCCCTTTGGAAAACCGCATCCATTCCGGCAAGGGGTAGGGCGGAAGATAGTTGTAGCCATGTCCAAGTCTGCGTCACTTTCGATACAATGTCTGGCCTTTGGTCTCTGTCTGTCTTTGGGCAACGGGCTGACGGCGACGGGCGCTCACGCCTTCGATCCGGCATCGGGCGTGAACAAGGAGAGCCGGCCGTTCGACCTCTTCAAGTTCGGCTTCTTTTCCTACAAGGAAGGCCGCAAGGAAGATGCCATCGAAGCCTATCGCTATGCGGCCGAGAAGGGGCACACCGGGTCGCGCTGGGCGCTCGCCAACATGTATGCCGACGGCGACGGCGTGGCCGAGAACGATCTCGAGGCCTTCAAGATGTACAGCGCGATTGCCAACCAGGGCGTGGAGCCCGGGTCCGACGACACCGGCTTTTTCGCGAATGCGCTCATCGCGCTTGCCGGTTACTATCGGCGTGGCATCCCGGATACGCCGGTAAAGGTCGACCTGGGGCAGGCGCGACAGCTCTATTTCCAGGCCGCGTCGACGTTCGGCATTCCGGAGGCGCAGTTCGAACTGGCGCGCATGATCCTGTCCGGAGAGGGCGGCACAGCCAACGTCCATCAGGCCAAGAAGTGGCTCAACAGGGCCCAGAAGCACGGCCATGCCGGTGCCATGGGCCTGCTCGGCAATCTGATCTTCCAGGAAGGGCAGTCGGCCCGCGGCCTGGCCATGATGACCACCGCCCTCGACAATTGTGCCCCGAAGGATTGTTCCTGGCTGCAGGAGATGCAGGAGCAGGCCTTCTCGCTTGCCAGCGAAAAGGATCGCCGCGCAGCCGTCTCAATGACGCAGCAGATGAAGCAGGGCGTCAATTAGATTTAAGGTCCGGTCCCGGTCTCCGGCAGCCGCCTCGCTCGACGCGGCATCGGCGCGTCAGGCGAAATGCCCGACGACCGGCACGTGATCTGACGGCTTTTCCCAGTTGCGAACGTGCTTTTCCACAGCGGTGCAGACAAGGCGATCGGACGCCTCCGGCGAGAGCATCAGATGGTCGATGCGGATGCCCTTGTTTTTCTGCCAGCAGCCGGCCTGGTAGTCCCAGAAGGTATAGAGCGGCGTCTCGTCGGTCGATGCGCGCACCGCATCGGTGTAACCGAGGTTCTCAAGCCGCCGGAACGCTTGCCGCGTGGGCGGTAGGTAGAGGGCATCGCCCTGCCAAACCTTCACGTCCCAACAATCGTGGGGTTCGGGAATGACGTTGTAGTCGCCGGCGAGCACGATCGGTTCCTCGAGTGCCAGCCGGTCCTGCGCGAACGCCACCAGCCGGTCCATCCAGGCGAGCTTGTAGGGGTATTTCGTCGGATCCTGGGGCGGGTTGCCGTTCGGCAGATAGATCGAGCAGACGCGGATGACACCGCCATCGCGGGAAAAGACCCCCTCGATGAAGCGCGATTGCTCGTCGCCATCGTCTCCCGGTAGTCCGCGATTGATCTCGTCCGGGCGGATTTTCGAAAGAAGGGCGACGCCGTTGAAGCCCTTCTGGCCGTGCGTCTCGACGTGGTAGCCGAGCGCCTCGACCTCAAAGCGCGGAAAGGCGTCGTCCTGGCATTTGATTTCCTGCAGCGCAACGATGTCCGGTGCCGATTCCTTGAGCCAGGTGAGAAGATTGTCGATACGGGCGCGCACGCCGTTGATGTTCCATGTCGCGATCTTCATCGGCATCTGTCTTTCTGGACGATCGGTTGGGGTAATCATGTCGGCGGAGCGTCGAACGGTCAGATTGAAAAGCTGGTGCCGCAGCCACAGCTTGCGACCGCATTGGGATTCTTGATCTGGAACGACTGGCCCATCAGATCGTCGACGAAGTCGATTTCCGCGCCGTCCATGTACACGAGCGAGAGTTGATCGATCAGCACGCGCGCGCTGCCCTTCTCAAGAACCAGATCGTCCGCTTCGGAACTGTCCACGAGATCGAACTTGTAGGAGAAGCCGGAGCAGCCGCCGCCTTCGACCGAGACGCGCATCGCCGTCTTGGCGGAATCGGCGCCGAGAATGGCGGCAATTCGTTTGGCTGCGGCGTCCGAAAGGGTGACGTTCTTGTCGCTCATGGCGGCCTCCGGGCGGGGTCAAGGTCCGCCGAGATTCGATTTCTTTGCCGATCCTTGCCAATCGGCTGCTGCACACGTCGGCGTGCGCTGAGATAAGTGATTGATCTCATATATAAAGAAGCATGCTTCTTGCAGTGCGCCTTTACGCTGTGCACAGTATAGGTATGAAGGCGTCGGGGCCGCGTCAATGGGCGGCCCGAAGCAGGTGAGCTATGACACTGGACAGACACGCCCTCGGGTTCGGCGCAGGCCAGAGGGCAATCTATGCGGCCGATCCATGGTCGAGTCGCGGGCGGCTTTTTGAAGAGGGCCAGAGCCCGACCCGCTCCGATTTTCAGCGGGACCGCGACAGGATCGTCCACACGACCGCGTTTCGCCGGCTGAAACACAAGACCCAGGTCTTCATCGCCGCCGACGGAGACCATTACCGCACCCGACTGACCCATACGATCGAGGTGGCGCAGATCGCACGCGCGCTTGCCCGCGCGTTGAAGCTCGACGAGGATCTCGCCGAGGGCGTGGCGCTGGTGCATGATTTCGGCCATACCCCGTTTGGTCACACGGGCGAGGACGCCCTGCACGAGGTTCTGGCGCCTTATGGGGGCTTTGACCACAACGCGCAATCCCTGCGCATCGTCACCAAGCTGGAGCGGCGCTACGCGGAGTTCGACGGGCTGAACCTGACCTGGGAAAGCCTCGAAGGGCTGGTCAAGCACAACGGGCCGTTGCTGACGCCGCAAGGCGAGGGCACCCGCGGCCCCGTGCCTCAGCCGATCCTCGACTATTGCGCCCTGCACGATCTGGAACTTGCCAGCTACGCCAGCCTCGAGGCTCAGGTTGCCGCCATTGCCGACGATATTGCCTATAACACCCATGATATCGATGACGGACTTCGTGCGGGCTATCTTACGCTGGAGATGCTGGAGGAGGTTCCGTTCCTCGTCGGGCTGATGACGGAGGTACGGCGTCTCTATCCGGGGCTGGAGCCATCCCGCTTCACCCACGAGATCATGCGCCGGCAGATCACCGCCATGGTCGAGGACGTGATCGGCTATGCGCAGGCTGCGCTGCGCGAGGTCGGGCCGGAATGTGTAGACGACGTGCGCCAGGCCGGGCGGGTCATGGCGACCTTTTCTGATTCGTTTGCTGCGACGGACAAGGCGATCAAGAAGATGCTGTTTTCCCGCATCTACCGTCATCCCGAGGTAATGCGGGTGCGCGCCAATGCCGCGACCATCGTCACCGACCTGTTCCATGCGTTCATGAACGATCCGCAACAGATGCAGGGCCACTATTGGGTGGACCATATCCGGGAAATGCCCGAGGCGGCGAAGGCGCGCCACGTCGGCGATTACCTGGCCGGCATGACCGACAATTACGCAATCGATACCCACAAACGGCTGTTTGACCGGACCCCGGAATTGCGATAGTCACCCGGCCGACCGGAAAATCAGCGCTTTGAGCGCGTGGCGCGGTTTGGCGCACGGATGGATGACATGAACCTCTTTGTCGATTTCGAGACCAGAATCAAAGACGTACTGGAAGGACTTGATGTCGTGCGCGAGAAGCGCGCCGAGGTCGATTTCTCTCGAGTCGGTGTCGAGCCGCCGCGCGATGCCAGCCATGGTGACGTGGCGACGAACGCCGCGATGGTGCTGGCCAAGGCGCTTGGCACCAATCCGCGCGCGCTGGCTGAACTGATCGTCGGCAAGCTGCGCGAGGACCCGGAAGTGGCCGAGGTCTCGGTGGCCGGTCCCGGCTTCATCAACGTCCGCCTGTCGGTCGGCTATTGGCAGAAGGTGCTCGCCGACATCATCCGCCAGGGCACGGGGTTCGGCCGCAGCCAGATGGGCTCGGGGCGCAGGATCAATGTCGAGTATGTTTCGGCCAACCCGACGGGTCCCATGCATGTCGGTCATTGCCGCGGCGCCGTCGTTGGCGATGCGCTTGCCAATCTTCTGGCTTTCGCCGGCTATGGCGTAACGAAAGAGTATTACATCAACGACGCCGGCTCGCAGGTCGACGTCCTCGCCCGGTCGGCGTTCCTGCGCTATCGCGAGGCGCTCGGCGAGAACATCGGCGAGATCCCGGCTGGCTTGTACCCCGGCGACTATCTCGTCCCGGTCGGCGAGGCGCTGGCGGCCGAGTTCGGCTCGAGTCTCCGGCTGATGCCGGAGGAAAAATGGCTGCCGATCGTCAAGGACCGCACCATCGACGCGATGATGGCGATGATCCGTGAGGATCTGCTGGCGCTGAACGTCTCCCATGACGTTTTCTTCTCCGAGCGCACGCTGCACGCCAATGGCGGCGCATCGATTCGGACGGCGATCAACGACCTGACCTTCAAGGGGCATGTCTACAAGGGTGTGCTGCCGCCGCCGAAGGGCCAGTTGCCGGAGGATTGGGAAGACCGTGAGCAGACCCTGTTCCGCTCCACGGAAGTCGGCGACGACATCGACCGGCCGCTGATCAAGTCCGACGGCAGCTACACCTACTTCGCCGCCGACGTCGCCTATTTCAAGGACAAGTTCGACCGCGGCTTCGATGAGATGATCTACGTCCTCGGCGCCGATCACGGCGGCTATGTCAAGCGGCTTGAAGCCGTCTGCCGCGCCATCTCCGAGGGCAAGGCGAAGCTGACGGTTCTGCTGTGCCAGCTCGTCAAGCTTTATCGCAACGGCGAGCCGGTGAAGATGTCGAAGCGCTCGGGCGACTTCGTCACGCTGCGCGAGGTCGTCGAGGAGGTGGGCCGTGATTCGGTGCGCTTCATGATGCTTTATCGCAAGAGCTCCGAGCCGCTCGATTTCGACTTCGCCAAGGTTACCGAGCAGTCGAAGGACAATCCGGTCTTCTACGTGCAGTATGCGCACGCGCGCTGCATGTCGGTCTTCCGGCAGGCGGCGGAAGCCTTCCCGGACGTCGACTTCGATGGTCTTGATCTCGCTTCGGCGGTGAAGGACAAGATCGTTGATCCCACGGAACTGCAGTTGCTTGCCAAACTCGCAGAGTATCCGCGTGCGGTCGAGGCGGCGGCATCGGCCCACGAGCCGCACCGGATTGCGTTTTATCTTTATGATCTCGCAAGTGCATTCCATGCGCACTGGAACAAGGGCAAAGATCAGCCCGACTTACGTTTTGTTAATGATAAAAACCGAGAATTGAGTATAGCCAGACTCGGGCTGGTGTATGCCGTCGCATCTGTTCTAAAGTCGGGCCTTGCCATTACGGGCACTGCCGCGCCGGACGAGATGCGGTAGTGTCACCATTTGCCCACATTAAGCTGGCAAACGCGTTTTGTAGCTTGCGAGTGGAGCAGTATGGCAGACAAAAATCTTGCGCGTAGCGGAGCCGCCGACATCGACGTTCTGTCGGACGATGATCCATTGGCGGAGCTCGCACGCATTGTCGGCTACGAGCCACGCAATGTGCCGACGGCGGCGCGCCCCGTGCCGCCGGAACCCTTGCAGGAGCCCGCCTTCGATCTGGAAGGCGAGTTGCTCCGCGAGTTTGCGCGCTACGACGCTCCGCCGCTTGACCCAGTTGCCGATGTCGATCGCGATGTCGCGATCGATTTGTCCGGCGACGGCGTCCCGGCCGTAGCCGACCTGTCGGACACGGTTGTTGCGCATTCCGGGCTTCATTCCGATGAGGCAACCCAGTTGCCGATGCCCGATCAGTTCGATCCGCTGCCGGCCGCTGGCACGTTGCCGCCTGACGAAGGGCCGCACGGTGTCGCAGCCGACAACCCCGGTACGGCGGAGCCGGTGCCGGATCTGTCGGCTTCGGATGTCGAATGGTGGCCTGTCGCAACGCCTGTGCCAGCAACGCCTGTGCCTGTGCTCGCTCACGATGCGTCGCCAACAAATGAGCCCGTGTTCCTCGGGTTGCAGCCCGCCGAGTTTTCTGACGCAGCCGTCGAACCGGCTCCGCTCGACCTTGATCGTGAGCTGGAACTGTCGCTCGGGGATGCGTTCGCCGAAACAACGGAAGTCTCGCACGTTGCGGCGCAGACGCATCATGCCGATACACCGCGCCTGCCGGAAGCGGCCCGATCCTATGACGCAGCCGCGGCCGGCCTGGTTGCCGACGACGCGAACGTCGGTGCGGTGAGCGGCTCAATCATCGAATCACTTTTCACGGGGAACGCGTCCGATCGTGCGGACGCGGATTTGCCGCCGCCTGCCTATTCGGAGCTGATGCCGGTAGGTCCGGAAGGCGGCGATGGGGCGCATTTCGCGGCTGCGGAGCTCCCGGTCGAGGTTGGTTCGGTCGATTTCGTGCCTGCTTGGCTGCCCGAACAGCAGGTCGATGCTCCTTTGGCTGTCGCCGAGGATGCGCTGGCTACATCCGCAGCGGAAACAATCGAAACGTTCGAGCCCGAGCCGTCCTACGAGGTTGCACCTGCCGCGCGCGCGGAAAATGGCTACGAGCTCGATGAACTGCTGGCCGAGGTCGAACGCTTCCCTGTGCCGGAGAGCCGTACACCGGTTACGACCCCGTTGGAGACGTCGCGCCCGCGCCCTGGAACGCTGGACGGCTTTTCGAGCATCAAGTTCGGCCGCGCCACCCCGATTGCGCTCGATCGGCAGCAGGCCAGTGCTGCGGCACAGCCGCTGCCGGCCGCGCCGACACCGGTTGCACCGGCCCAGGCGGTTGCGCCGGCGGTGCCTCCGGCTGTCGTGGCTGTCCAGTCGCTGCCGGAAGTTGCGGCGCCTCGCTATGCAGTGCAGCAGCCGGCGGAGCCGGTGGGCGATCGCGACGCTGCCGAAGCTGCAGTCGACGACGCCTTCGCGAATTTCGAGATCGATTTCTCCGACGTTGAGTTCAACCTGGATCCTGCCGAGCTCGTGCTGGGGGATGAGGCGAAGCCCGCGGCTGCGCAATTGGCGCCGCAACCGGCGCCCGTTTCGGTATCCGTTCCCCTAACCGGAACGGTGGACGTTGCGGGCGTGCCGGCACAGCCGCTTTCACGTCAGGTTGCACAGGCGCGCTTCGAGCCTGCATTGCCGGTCGAAACTGCAGTGGCAAATGCGCCCGAGCCGCTCGACAATGATGGCGTCTTGCCGTTCGATCCGTCGCTGATCGCCGACACCGATACCGGCGTCGCGCCCGTCGCCGAGTTGGATGTGCCGCAGTTGCCGGCAATCGAAAAGGAAAAGCCGCCGGTTCATCCGCCGGAATTCGATTTCGACATCGATGCCGAAATGGCACAGCTGTTCGCAAATCCCGGGGCCGGGGAGGCTCGCGATGGCGAGCGGGCCGGCACTGCCGCGCCCGCCGCGACCGCGGCGAAAGCAGGATCCGTCGAGACCGACGAGTTCGACAAGGCCTTGGAGGAGGATCTGCGCCGCTCGCTCTCCCAGCCGGAGCGCCACGCCATCCCGCTCGATGCGCAACAGGTCGACGGCGATTTTGTCGGCGATGGTTATGACGAACCGGTGCGTCGCGGCAGGGGGCTGCTGGTTGCCGCCGCGGCGGCCGTGGTCGTCCTTGGTGGTGCAGGTGTTTATGCCTTCATGGCTGGTTCGGGCGCGATCGGAACCGGTGGTGGAGAACCGCGCGTCATTATGGCTGACAAAGAGCCGGTGAAGATCGTGCCCGAAGAAAAGGGCGGGAAGACGGTGCCGAACCAGGACAAGGCCGTCTATGATCGCGTTGCCGGATCGTCCGAAGCGAGGCCGCAGCAGGAGCAGCTCGTCACCTCGACCGAAGAGCCGGTGGACGTTGTCCAACGCACATTGGCGCCGGAATCGCTGCCCTTCGACGGACCGGAAGACGAGATGCCGGCCGACGATGCAACCGCCGTGGACGAGCGTCTGTTGCCTGGCGTCGACGATACCGCAGGGGAGCCCGGCAGGCACGACGACAGATCGCCGGTCGTTTCGCCGCGCAAGGTCCGCACGATGATCGTCAAGCCCGACGGAACGCTCGTTGCCCGCGAGGAGCCCGTCTCGGCACCGGAAAGCGCGCTCGCTTCCGCTGATAATGCTGTCGAGGGCGCCGGGACCAATGCGAATGCAGGTTCATCCACCGCGCCTGCGTCCGCCGTCGCTTCGGCAACGGCTGAGGCCGGACTGCGGGCCGAGCGTACCGGCGAAGCCGCCGCAGCTTTGGATGAAAACGCGCGCGCGCTGCAAGATGCCGCCGACGCCGCAGTTACGGACAGCGCGCCGGTTCGTGTCGTACGGACGACAACCCTCGGCGCTGCTGCCGATGCAACGGCTTCGGCCGGCGGCGAACAGGCGGCTGGAAAGGTGGCCGTCCCCGTCACCCGGCCGGCCGATCAGCCCGTCAATGTCGTCGGAACGGTGACCGAGCGCGGGCGCGTGGCCGATGCCAACCCCACCGAGACCGCGGCACTCGCGTCGGACGCAGCTCAGCAGCCGGCCGTTGAACAGGCACCGGCCGCCGCCGCCAATCCGGGTGGCTATGTCATCCAGATCGCTTCGTTGCCGTCGGCAGAGGAAGCGCAGAAGTCTTACAACAGCCTTTCTGCGAAATTCTCCGGCGTCATCGGCGGTCGCGGCGTGGACATCAAGCAGGCCGATATCCCGAACAAGGGAACCTACTTCCGCGTCCGAATTCCGGCGGGGTCGCGCGAAGAGGCCAATGCGCTTTGTGCCAAGTACAAGAGTGCAGGCGGCAGCTGCCTCGTGACGCGGTAAGCTGACCTACAAGGCATATCGACAAGTGGCGCGGTCATCCCGCGCCACTTCTGCGTTTGCGGCATGCTTTTTTGTGAAAGAGCCGTGACCACTCTCGCCTTTCGCGTCAGGCCCCGTATGATTCGACCCCATGAGCGAATCAAAATCCTTCATTTCCGGTTGCAAGGGGCTCACCCTCACCGATGACGAAAAAGCATTCTTCAGGGACGAACGCCCCTGGGGCTTCATTCTGTTCGGCCGCAATATCGGCGAGCCGTCGCAGGTTGCCGATCTGACGGCCGCGCTGCGCGATACCATCGGCGGTGACGCGCGCATTCCCGTGCTGATCGATCAGGAAGGCGGTCGGGTTCAGCGCGTGAAGCCGCCATATGTTCCGCAGTATCCGAACGCTGCGGCACTCGGGGCCATCTATCGGCAGGACGAGGAAAAGGGGCTTCGCGCCGCCTGGCTGATGTCGCGCCTGTTCGCTTTCGACCTCTCGCGCCTCGGCGTCAACGTGGATTGCCTGCCGGTGCTGGATGTAGCGGTCCCCGGGGTGCACGACGTCATCGGCAACCGCGCCTACGGGCAGGAACCGGAGATCGTCTCAGTGATGGGGAAGGCGGCGTCCGAGGGCCTGAAAGCGGGCGGCCTGCTGCCGGTGATGAAACACATGCCCGGACATGGCCGCACCATGGTCGATTCCCATCACGATCTGCCGGTGGTGAACGCGCCGATTAAGGAGCTTGAGGCAGTCGATTTCGTTCCCTTCCGGCGCATGAAGGACGAACTGATGGCCATGTCGGCTCATATCGTCTTCACGGAAATCGACCGGGACAATCCGGCGACGACTTCGCCGAAGGTCGTTCGCGACATCATCCGTGGCCATATTGGTTTTGACGGACTGCTGATGTCCGACGACGTGTCGATGAACGCCCTTCGTGGCGATATCGCGGCGCGGGCGCGCGGGATCGTCGCGGCCGGTCTCGACTTGGTGCTGCACTGCCACGGCATCATGGAAGAAATGATTGCAGTTGCGGAGAATGTGCCGCCGCTGGTAGGAAAAGGCCGGCAGCGGGCTGACGCTGTCACGGCCGCTTTCCCGCAGGCCGACGGCGCGGACGAACAGGCGCTGCGAGAGGAATTCAATGCCCTGATCGCGATCGCCTGAGGCTGCGCGGTCAGGCAAGCGTGCGCTAGGAGCACAGGTGTACGGATCGAGGTTCAAGCCGCAGAAACTTCAAGGATCGGACAGTGCGCCGATGGAAGAGCTGTGGCAGGACGACGACGGTCGTGGACTGCACGAAGAGGGGCTCGTCGTCGACATCGCCGGCTTCGAAGGGCCGCTGGATCTGCTGTTGCACCTCGCCCGGACCCAGAAGGTGGATCTCGCGCGCATCTCCATCCTCGCGCTCGTGGAACAGTACCTCCATTTCATCGATCGCGCCCAACGCATCCGCATTGAGCTGGCCGCCGACTACCTCGTCATGGCGGCCTGGCTTGCCTATCTCAAGTCGCGGCTCCTCATTCCGCAGGCTCCCAAGGACGGAGGCCCGACGGGCGAGGAGATGGCGGCGACGCTGGCGTTCCGCCTCAAGCGGCTGGAGGCGATGCGCGACGCGGCGACACGGCTGATCAACCGTAACCGGCTTGGCCGCGATTTTTTCGCGCGCGGTGCACCGGAGCACATTCCGACCCAGCGCAGGTCGGCCTTCGACGCCTCGCTTTATGACTTGCTCAGCGCCTATGCCTCGCTCCGCCAGCGCCACGCCATTACCCAGGTCACGATCGAAAAGCGCAATGTCTGGTCGCTGGCCGATGCGCGCGAGATCCTGCATCGGCTGATCGGCGAGATCGATGACTGGACGGCCCTCGACCATTTCCTGCTGCGCTACATGACGGACCCTTCCGAGCGCAAGACGGCGATCGCCAGCGCCTTTGCCGCCTCTCTCGAAATGGTGCGCGAGGGACACCTCGAAATCCGGCAGGAAGGTGCGTTCCAGCCGATTTATCTGCGCCGTGGCGTGCCGCCGCGCACAGGCAGCGCTGAGGATAACGACCGTGTCTGAGGCGAGCGACGTCGAAAGCAAGGCCAGTGCGTCCGATAGCGCGACGATCGTCGATCCCCGTCGCCTGCACGAGGCCGCCCGCATTGCCGAAGCCCTGGTTTTCGCCTCCGCCGGCCCGGTGGCCGAAGGATACATCGCCGATCGCCTGCCGGTCGGCGTCGACGTCGGCCATGTGATGCGGCAGTTGCAGACGCTGTACGCGGGACGCGGTGTCAATCTCGTTCAGGTTGGCGATCATTGGGCATTCCGCACCGCGGCGGACCTCTCCTTTGTCGTGCGCAGCGAAGAGGGTGAGGTACGCAAATTGTCGCGTGCGGCCCTCGAGGTGCTTTCCATCATCGCCTATCACCAACCGGTGACGCGCGCGGAAATCGAAGACATCCGTGGCGTGCAGACGTCGAAGGGGACGCTCGACGTGCTGCTCGAGGCTGGCTGGGTTCGCTTTCGCGGTCGCCGGCGCACGCCTGGCCGCCCCGTAACGTTCGGAACCACCAAGGACTTTCTCGATCACTTCGGACTGGAGGAGCTTCGAGATCTGCCGGGCCTGGAGGAATTGAAAGGGGCCGGCCTCCTGTCCGGCCGCATCCCCTCGAACTTCCAGATACCATTGCCGCTCGGCGAGGATGAACTCGCCGAGGACGAGGATCCGATCACATCGCTGGATCTGGAGGAGCTTGGCCTCTTGACACCGGGCGGAAAAGAAGACGAATAGCGGAAGCTTATCGTCGTCCTGAATTGCCTGCGCTTTTCGGACGAAGGGCAGGAGCGACAGGGGCCTCCCTGCGCTCAAGCGTGAAGGCAGGGATTGGCAAGGCATGGCTTCAGGTTCGTCTGAGTTGAACGGGAGCGCAATGCGAACCGCATCGGCGGTCACCTTTGCCGCAAAGCTATCCTTCGAGAACATTCACCACAGCTATCACGGCAAGGAGACGATCCGCGGCATTACGATGTCGGCGCAGCCGGGAGAGGTCCTGTGCCTGCTCGGCCCGTCCGGCTCCGGCAAGACGACGCTGTTGCGAATCGCTGCTGGAATCGAGGCGCAGCAGGGCGGGCGCGTGCTCCTGAACGATCAGGAGATTGCCGGTCCCAAGGTCTTCCTGCCACCGGAACGTCGCGGTGTCGGCCTGATGTTTCAGGATTTCGCGCTTTTTCCGCACATGTCGGTGCTGGACAACGTCCGCTTCGGGCTGACAGCCCTGCCGAAGAAGGAAGCCGTGGCCGAGGCGCATCTGGCGCTCGAGCGCGTGGGGCTTGCGCACTACGCCGACAAATTTCCCCACGCGCTTTCCGGCGGCGAGCAGCAGCGCGTCGCCCTTGCCCGCGCACTCGCCCCGCGCCCGTCGGTGCTGTTGATGGACGAGCCGTTCTCTGGGCTCGATTCGCGGCTGAAGGACTCCATTCGTGCCGATACGCTGGCGATCCTGCGCCATTCCCGTGCAACCGCGATCGTCGTCACCCATGACGCAGAGGAGGCGATGCGGATGGCTGACCGCATCGCGCTGCTGCGCGACGGGAAGCTCGTGCAGGTCGGAACAGCCGAGGAACTTTATCTCAAGCCCGCGGACCTTTTTGCTGCCGGGTTCTTTTCCGAGATCAACATCTTTCGCGGGTCTGTTCAGGCGGGAAAGGTGGAGACACCGTTGGGAAATGTTGCGGCCGGTCCGCTTCCGGACGGTGCGAAAGTGCGCATCGCGGTGCGGCTTTCGGGCGTCGCGGTGTCGCAGTCGGATGGCGCGGTTCCGGCGCGCGTGCTGTCTCGGCGCTTCCTCGGGGTCGTCGAGCTGTTGGAACTGGCGGTTCCAGGCACGGATCAACCGGTTCGCGCCCGTATTCGTGCCGGCCAACTTCCGTTTGGATTGCGCGAGGTCAAGCTTTCCGCTAACGAGCGAGATATACTAGTATTTGAAAAAGACGGCTGAACGTCTTACATCGATGGAATTCTAAAGGAGTACGGGAATGGGTTCTTTCAGCATCTGGCATTGGCTGATCGTTCTGGCAGTGGTGCTGCTGTTGTTTGGCCGCGGCAAGATTCCGGAATTGATGGGTGACGTCGCCAAGGGCATCAAGAACTTCAAGAAAGGCATGTCGGACGAGGAAGCCGCCGACAAGGCCAAGACTGTCGAGCACAAGGCCGACGAAACCAAGTGACCGGCCATGGCCGCGGCGGTCGCAGCGGTCTGAGGAAATGTTCTTATGCTTGAAGTCGGCTGGACCGAAATTCTTGTCATTGCGATCGTCCTGATAATCGTGGTGGGTCCGAAGGACCTGCCACAGATGCTCAGGACGTTCGGCAGCATGGTCACCAAGTTGCGCAGCATGGCGGGTGAGTTTCGCCAGCAGTTCGACGAGGCACTGCGGGAAGCGGATCTCGACGACGTCCGAAAGACGATCGACGACGCACAGAAGCTGAACCCGATGAACGCCATCCGGGACGCGGTCAATCCGCTTCGCCAGGTGGGCGACGAGATCAAGTCGGACCTGCAGAAGGCGACGAGCGTCGGTCAGATGGAATCGACTGCCGCTTCTTCGCTCTCGACGGAGGCGCCCGGCGAGGCTCAACCTGCCGTCACCGAAAACGGTGCAGGTGCGCCGGCCGCCGGGGCGGCAGCGTCGGCAACCGTTGCTTCGCCTGTGGCGGCGGCCCCGGTTCAACCGGTGAAATCGGCTCCGATCAATCCGGTTGAGGCGACCGCGAAGGCGATCGAACAAGCCGCAACGGCGAAAAGGCCGGCAACCACAAAGCCGGCGCCGGCGGCAGAGGCCAAGGAGCCGGAGCAGAAGCCGGCACGGAAGCCTTCGAGTGCGAAAGCGCCCGCGAAGTCCGCCAGCGCCGCCAAGGCCGCGGACAAGGTTGCCAAGCCGGCGCGCAAGGCCGCCGGCGAAGCCGCCAAGAAGGCCACGACACGCAAGCCCAAGAAGGATCAGGCATGAGCGGCGATTATGAGGACAAGCCCCAGCCGCTGATCGAGCACCTGATCGAACTGCGGCGGAGGCTGATGTGGGCCGTCGGCGCGTTTTTCGTCGCGTTTCTCGTCTGCTTCTATTTCGCCAAGGGGCTGTTCAACCTGCTCGTACTGCCGTTCAAGTGGTCGGTCGAATGGGCCGGGCTGACGCATCGCAATATCGAGTTGATCTACACTGCGCCGCAGGAATTCTTCTTCACCCAGATCAAGGTGGCGATGTTCAGCGCACTGGTGATCGCCTTTCCGATCATCGCCCAGCAGATCTATAAGTTCGTTGCGCCCGGTCTCTACAAGAACGAGCGCGCCGCGTTTTTGCCGTTCCTGATCGCCTCGCCGATCCTGTTCCTGATCGGCGCCGCGCTCGTCTATTTCTTCTTCACCCCAATGGTGATGTGGTTCTTCCTGTCGATGGAGCAGGGCGGCGGTGAGGGGCAGGTCTCGATCCAGCTTCTGCCGAAGGTGTCCGAGTATCTCAGCCTGATCATGACGCTGATCTTCGCCTTCGGCCTGGTGTTCCAGTTGCCGGTGGTATCGTCGCTCCTGGTGCGCGCCGGCTTCATCACCTCGCAGTCGCTGGTCGACAAGCGCAAGTACGCGATCGTGATCGCCTTCATTGCCGCGGCGGTTCTTACACCGCCGGATCCAATCTCCCAGATCGGCCTTGCGCTACCGACCATCCTTCTCTACGAGATTGGCATCTATACGGCCCGACTCATCGAACGGCAGCGGGCGAGCGCCGCCCAGGATTCGGACTCCGAAAAGGATGCGGCGGACGTGCCGGCATCGCAGGAAGCCGACAAGGCTTGACACGATAGCTGGCGCAAGCGGACGCTGCCGGGCGGAGGGGCCGCAACCCTATTACGCCTGGAGCGACAATGCTTGATATCAAATGGATCCGCGAAAACGCCGAGACTCTCGACGCAGCGCTGGCAAAGCGCGGCGCCGAGCCGCTCGCGGCCAGCCTGATCGCGCTCGACGAGACCCGCCGCAACGTCATCCAGAAGGCGCAGGACATGCAGTCGCGCCGCAACGCCGCCTCCAAGGAGATCGGCGCTGCCATGGCCCAGCAGGACACGGCACTTGCCGAAAAGCTGAAGGCCGAGGTTGCCGAGATCAAGACGATGCTTCCGGCAGCCGAAGAGGAAGAGCGCCGGATCACCGCCGAGCTGAACGATGCGCTGTCCCGCATCCCGAACATACCGCTCGACGAAGTTCCCGTCGGCGCCGATGAAAATGACAACGTCGAAAAGCACAAGTGGGGCGCAAAGCCGGGCTGGAATCACAAGCCGCTCGAACACTTTGAGATCGGCGAGGCACTCGGCTGGATGGACTTCGAGGGCGCGGCGAAGATCGCCGGCTCCCGTTTCACGATCCTGAAGGGCCAACTGGCGCGACTGGAGCGGGCGCTCGGCCAGTTCATGCTCGACACCCACACGCAGGAACACGGCTACACCGAGGTACAACCGCCGCTGCTCGTCCGCGACGAGGCGATGTATGGCACCGGGCAGTTGCCGAAGTTCGCTGAGGATCTGTTCAAGACGACCGACGGCCGCTGGCTGATCCCGACCGCGGAAGTGCCGCTGACCAACCTTGTCCGCGACGAAATCCTCGCCCAGGAGAAGCTGCCGCTGCGCTTCACCGCACTGACGCCGTGCTTCCGCTCGGAAGCCGGCTCGGCCGGCCGCGATACGCGCGGGATGCTGCGCCAGCACCAGTTCATGAAGTGCGAGCTTGTCTCGATCACCGACGCAGAGAGCTCGGTGGCCGAGCACGAGCGGATGACCGCCTGCGCCGAAGAGATTCTCAAGCGTCTGGGCCTTCACTACCGCGTCGTGACGCTCTGCACCGGCGACATGGGCTTCGGAGCCCAGAAAACCTACGACATCGAGGTCTGGCTGCCGGGGCAGGACACCTATCGCGAGATTTCCTCCTGCTCGGTCTGCGGCGATTTTCAGGCGCGGCGCATGAACGCGCGCTATCGCGGCAAGGACGACAAGAGCCCGAAATTCGTGCACACGCTGAACGGTTCGGGCGTCGCCCTCGGGCGAGCGCTCATCGCCGTCGTCGAGAACTATCTGAACGAGGACGGCTCGGTCACGATCCCGGACGTGCTGCTGCCCTACATGGGCGGGCTGAAGAAGATCGAAAAGGCGATTTGAGGAGACGGAAGAGCGAATGCGCATTCTGCTGACCAATGACGACGGCGTGCACGCCGAAGGCCTCTCCGTCCTGGAGCGGATTGCGCGCACGATGTCCGACGATGTCTGGATCGTGGCGCCGGAGACCGACCAGAGCGGGCTCGCGCATTCGCTGACCCTTTCCGAGCCTCTGCGCCTGCGCAAGGTGGGCGACAAGCGCTTTGCCCTGCGCGGCACGCCGACCGACTGCGTGATCATGGCTGTCCGTGAGATCCTGCCGGGCCCGCCCGATCTGCTGCTGTCCGGTGTCAACGCCGGAGCGAACATGGCCGACGACGTCACCTATTCGGGGACGATCGCCGGTGCGATCGAGGGCACCTTGCAGGGCATAAGGTCGATGGCACTGAGCCAGGCCTTCCGCCATGCCGACGGGCATATGGTGCCCTGGGAAGTCGTGGAGCGGCACGCGCCGGATCTGATCCGTCGTCTGATGGACGTCGAGCTTCCCGATGGGACGTTCTTCAATCTCAACTTTCCCAACTGCCCTGCCGATGCCGTTGCCGGCACTGAGGTCACCTCCCAGGGCAAGCTGGATTTCGGGATCAGTATCGAAGAGCGCAAGGATGGCCGCGGGTACCCGTATTTCTGGTTGCGATTTGGCGATCGACACGGTGATTTCCGCGCCGGCACTGACATCCATGCCCTGCGGGAGAATGCGATTTCCGTGACGCCGCTCAAGCTCGATCTGACGGACTACGCGGTCCTCGACCGCGTCAAGCGTGCGCTTGGCTAAGCTGGAGGTTGCGATTGAACACGGCACGGGTGATTGAGAAGGAAGGCTTCGCGGCACTTGCCTTGCGGCTTCGCGGCGAGGGTATCAACAACCTCGATCTCCTGACCGCCGTGGAGCAGACGCCGCGCACGCTGTTCGTGCCGCCGCAGTTTTCCGGGGACGCCTATTCGAGCCGGCTCCTGCCGATCGACTGCGGCTCCTTCGTGGAGGGGGTCGACCTGGCCGTTCGGCTCTTGCATCTGCTCAATCTCAAATCCGGCCAGCGCGTCCTGGAGGTGGGCACCGGCAGCGGCTTTACCGCGGCGGTCATGGGGCGCCTGACGGAGCGGGTGCTGACCGTCGACCGCTACAAGACGCTCGTCGCCGGGGCGCAGCAGAACATCGATAAGACCGGCGTGCGCAACGTGATCGTCCGCCAGGCCGACGGTAGCAACGGCCTGGTGGGTGAGGGGACGTTCGACCGGATTCTCGTGACCGCTGCCTTCCCGGCGATGCCGCGCCAGTTCGTCGATCAGCTCGTCTCGGGCGGCATGCTGCTCGCCCCGGTCATGGTGAGTGACGAGACATGCAGGATGGTGAAGCTGGTCAAGACCGGCAGCCGTTTTGATCGCGAGGACCTGTTCGAGGTCCCATACCTGCCGATCGTGCCCCATCAGGCCAAGAGCCTCTAACCGATCACCCCCGTCTCATCGGACGCGAATCGACTGGCCGTTTTGACCGGTGCGCATCTGCTCGTCGGTTCGCCAGCTCGGTTGCTCGACATCCCATTCATGCAGTGGGCAGCGAGGTCCGGAAATCATTGCTTGTTAATCTTTTGTTAACCAATGCAAGCCTCGCGCAAGGTTCGATCCCTAAGCGGGTTGTCTAGCGACATGTATCCACACGTCGAACGAACCAGCAATGGATCGCCATCCGATGGAGATGAGCATGCAAATCTCGAACAGGATCGCCGGCAGCGCAACGAGCGACAGCCTTGCAAATCTTGCCGCCAGGGCCGCGGGCAAGGCCGGTGAAGAGGCCACAGACGGTGGGCGGCAGAACGGCTTCACAGCCGGCTCGTATGATCCGTCCGACCAGGTTTCGCTTTCCGTCGAAGCCCTGTTGGTCCTGAGTGCGTCCCGCGACACTCAGCGCTTTCGGCCCCTGACCGAGGATGAGCGCAACAATATCGTCTCGCCGGAGCTTGAAGAACGCGAGTACGCCGCTTTCCGCCACTTCCGCGATGACGGCGACATGAAGAGCTACTACCGCGCCTTCATAGAGTACTTCGACAACCTGAGGCCGCAGGATCAATCGAGCCCGCGTTATATCGGCAGCCGCCAGATTGCGGTTTCCTCCTTGCGCTCGCTCGCCTATGCGGAAAAGGCGCTGGATGACGACCTCGGAACCGAGGTGCCGGCGGTGCTGGATACAATCCTCGCCAGCGGCAACACGATTCGTCGCGATGTTCCGCAGATGCTGTCGCCGGGGGCCGCCCCTCTTAGTGCCGATGGCCTGGGCCGGCAAAGCTTTGCCGCCTCCCGCGCCACGTCCATGTATCTCGGCAGCTTCTGACCGCTTTTGCCGGAGACCCAGGCGGTCGGTCCCGCTTTTCGGCCGGATCATGATTAGCAATATCTCAAAGATCTGACGCTGTTGGTCCGGTCTTAACCGGGCAGTAACTCTAACGCGCTTTAATCATTGCACGGCTGTTGTTGTGTTTCGATTGGGTTGTCAGACATGCGTAAGAGTGTATCACCGAGTTTTGGTAAGACCGCGCCACGGCTTCTCGTGGCGGTGTTGCTGGCCGGTGCGGCCACTGGCTGCAGTTCCGATGCCACCCGCTTCGGCGGACTGTTTTCATCTTCCGACGACATAACGACCAATTCGATCCCGCGCCGCACGCTGTTCGGCAGCAGTAGCCCCGTTCCGCGTGGCGATGTGAACAGCGCCGGTCAGGCTGTGGCCATGAACCAACCCTACCCGGTGCAGGACGCCGGCAACGGCGCAGGTGGCTCCAGCGCCCGCATGGCGACGACGCCGATGGACGTACAGCGCACCGCGCTTGCCGATCCCACGGCCGGGTCGAGCTCCAGCCAGCGGGAAGTCGCGATGGCACAGCCGATACCGACGGCTCCGAAGGCGCAGGCCGCCGTCGATACCGGTACCTCGAAGGGCGGCAAGAGCAGCAACGGCTGGTCGACTGCCAACGCTCCGGTCGTCATGATGCGCCCCGGTGAGAGCGTGAAGACGCTGTCGAACCGCTATGGCGTTCCGGAGAAGGAAATCCTCAAGGCCAACGGCATGAAGAGCGCATCGGATGCCGAGCCGGGTCAGAAGATCACGATCCCGGTGTTCGGCACGACGCCCAGTGCTGCCAAGGCCTCGATCGATACCGCGCTCAACACCGACAATCGGCAGCCGCTGCCCGACAAGAAAACGGGCGAGGACGTGGCAATCCTTCCCGGTTCCGCGAAGGGTCGCGACAAGGCTGCCGGTGATGCCGACAAGACCAAGCTTGCAGCGGGCGATGGAGGCAAGACCGGCGGTTACGAAATCCAGCCTGGTGATTCGCTGGCCAAGATCGCAGCCAGGAACGGCGTCACGGTCGACGAATTGAAGAAGGCAAACGGCTTGACGGCGGCGTCGATCCGTGTCGGTCAGAAGCTGAGCATTCCAAGCCCGTCGGCGACCGACAAGACGATGACGGCTTCGCTCCCGGATGCGAAGAAGGCGGTAGAACCGGTCGAGAAAAAGGCCGAAGCCTACGCGCCGGTGGCAAAGACGCAGACGGTGGCCGAGATCGAGACGAAGGCGGATCTGAGCGAGGCGGCACCCGAGTCGACCGGCATCGGCAAGTACCGCTGGCCGGTGCGCGGAGCGGTCATTGCCGGCTACGGTGCAAACGTCGAGGGCAGCCGCAACGAAGGCATCGATATCTCAGTTCCGGAGGGAACTCCGATCAAGGCCGCCGAGAACGGCGTGGTCATCTATTCGGGCAGCAGCCTGAAGGAGCTCGGCAATGCCGTTCTGGTCCGCCACGACGACGGTACCGTGACGGTCTATGGTCACGCATCGAGCCTGAATGTCCAGCGCGGTCAGAAGGTCCAGCGCGGCCAGACGCTGGCTGCGTCCGGCATGAGCGGCAGCGCCGCCCGTCCGAAGCTTCACTTCGAGGTGCGCAAGAACGCCTCGCCGGTCAATCCGATGACATTCCTCGAATAGCGACGTGGCAAACCAAACAAGAAAAAAGGCCCGGGAGACCGGGCCTTTTTCATTTCGTCAGCGACTTGCCGAGACGGCCGGCCAGGTCCTGGATGAATTGCCAGGCAACACGGCCGGAGCGCGAACCACGTGTCGTCGACCATTCGAGCGCTTCGGCATGGATCTCGCCGCGGTCGCCGTCCAGCCCGAAGTAGTCGGCGTAGCTGTCGATCATTTCCAGGTATTCGTTCTGGCTGCACTTGTAGAAGCCTAGCCACAGGCCGAACCTGTCCGAAAGCGAAACCTTCTCCTCGACGGCTTCGGACGGGTTGATGGCGGTCGACTGCTCATTCTCCATCATGTCGCGTGGCAGGAGATGCCGGCGGTTTGAGGTCGCATAGAGGATGACGTTGTCCGGCCGCCCCTCGACGCCGCCGTCGAGCGCCGCCTTCAGGGACTTGTAGGATGTGTCGTCGTGGTCGAAGGAAAGGTCGTCGCAGAAGACGATGACCGGCATCGGCGCAGCCTTGAGGATCTCCATCAGCGCGGGGAGGGTGGCGATGTCTTCGCGATGAACCTCGACCAGTTTCAGCGGCAATCCCGTTTCGCGCGCGGTCGAGGCGTGAACCGCCTTGACAAGCGAAGACTTGCCCATGCCGCGCGCGCCCCAGAGCAGCACGTTGTTGGCGGGCAGGCCGTTGGCGAAGCGCAGGGTATTGTCGGCGAGGATGTCCCGCACATGGTCGACGCCGCGGATCAGGCTTAGATCGACGCGATTCGGCCGGGAGACCGGCTGCAGATACTGCCGCGCCGGTACCCAGACGAAGCATTCCGCGGCGTTCCAGTCATTCTCGGCCGGTGGCGGGCCGGCAAGTCGCTCAAGTGCCGCCCGAAGGCCCGCGATTTCATTCAGGATCGCTTGCGTTTGTTCTTCCTGCACGTTTCTCACTCCTTTGCCGTCCACGGCAAACATTGCTCTGGGGCGGTAGCATGTCGGTGTTGGGGCGAAAAGAGAGAAATCCCTGAATTTCCGGCAGGATTGGGGCTGTTCTGTTGCATTCGAGCTTGGCTTGCCTATATTCGCGCCGACTGCATCGAGTGGATTTTCGCCCGGTGCTACCAGTTTCAAGGAGTTTTGAATGTTCATTACCGAGGCTTTCGCCCAGACGGCGCCGGCTGCCGCACCGGGTGGTACGGATCTTCTGATGTCCGTGCTGCCGTTCCTTCTGATTTTCGTCGTGATGTATTTCCTCATCATCCGTCCGCAGCGCGCTGCTGCAAAGCGGCGGGATGAACTCTTGAAGAACATCCGGCGCGGCGACCAGGTCGTGACCGGCGGCGGCATCGTCGGCAAGGTGACGAAGGTCATCGACGACAAGGAGCTCGAGGTTGAACTCGCAGAAGGGATCAAGGTTCGGGTTGTGCGCGGCGGCATTTCCGAGGTTCGCGTCAAGGGCGAGCCGGTAAAGGAATAATGTGATCTTCGTTCCGGCGGCGGTGTACCACCGCTTCCGGGCGACGTCGTTTTGTCGGGTTTCCTGCCGGCACGATTGCCGGGCATTTCGAGAGTGTGATGCTGCAACCTGCCCGCTGGAAAACCTTGCTCGCCTGGCTCGCCGTTGTGGCGAGCCTTGTCGTTCTCTTGCCCAATACACTGGGAACAGATCGGCGGTCGGACCTTCCCGGCATGCCGCTTCCTCGGCTGCTGCCCGGCCTTGATCTGAGCGGCGGGGCCGGTCTCGTGCTCAAGCTCGAACGGTCGGACATCGATAACGATCGACTGGTGGCCGCGGTCAACGCGGCCGGGGCAGCACTCCGGGCAGCGAAGATCCCCTATGCCGGGCTTGCCGGGTCCGAGCGCAGCCTGTCTGTTCGAATCACGGATGCCGCGCGCACCGAAGAGGCGAAAGCTGCGCTCGCCACGATATCCGGGACCGCGCTGACCATCGAAGCCGACGGCGTGGTGCGGCTCGATCTGACAAATGAATCGCTCGACATCGCGCGGGACGAGGCGGCGGCCGCAAGCCTGGACGTGGTCAGCCGGCGCGTCAGCGAAGTCGGGGGATTGGCGGTGAACGTTCGCCGCGAGGGGCAGGATCGCATTGCCTTGCAGGTTCCGGGCTTTTCCGACCCGCAGCGGCTCAAGGACGTACTGGCGCAGCGCGGAGCGTTTTCCGCCCGTCTCGTCGAACCGAACGCTTCGCTCGAAAATGGACCGCCGCCCGGCACCGAGGTCGCCTACACGATGGGCGAGCCGCCGGTCGGCTACGTCGTGAGGCGAGCGAGCCTGTTCACCTCAGGCGATCTCGTTGCCGCCGAGGTCGTGTCGGGCGAGGAAGGGGTCGCGACCTCGATCGCCTACCGTTTATCGCCAGAGGCAACGACCCGGCTCGCGGAAGCGACGCGCGACAATGTCGGGCGAACGATGGCACTCCTGCTCGATGATCAGGTGTTGACCGCTTTCACCATCGACGGCCCCATTACGGACGGGCGCGGCCAGATTACCGGCGAGTTCGATGAGCAGGGCGCCGCAAACCTCGCCGCGGTTCTGCGCAGCGGCGCATTGCCGGCCTCCATGACCGTCGTCGAGGAACGCTCGGTCGATCCGGCGCTCGGATCGGCTTCGTTGCGTTCGGCGCTTCTGGCGGTCGGCGTTGCCGGGGTTGCGGTCACCCTGTTCATGGTCGGGTGGTACGGTGCGTTCGGCGCCATCGCCGCGATCGCGCTGGCTTTCAACCTGTTGCTCATTCTGGCGATCGTCGCGCTCACCGGGACCGTCGTGACCCTGCCGGGCATCGCCGGGATGGTGCTGACGATCGGCATGGCCGTCGATTCCAATGTGCTGATCTATGAGCGTATGCGCGAGGAAACGGCCAATGGCCGCCCCTTGCCGGAGGCGCTCGCATCCGGTTTCTCGCGTGCCTTTTCGACGGTAGCAGATGCCGGCGTGACGACCATGATCGCGGTCCTCGTCCTGTTCTTCCTCGGATCCGGGCCGATGCAGGGTTTTGCCGCCATCGTCGGCATCGGCATTGTCACCACCGTCTTCATCACCTTCACGCTGTCGCACTGGCTCGCCTGGCGGTGGGTGAAGAGCCGGCAGATCTCGCATCTGCCCCGAACCGTCCGCAGCGGCCTGTTCGGCGGGTTGCATCTGCGCTTCATGGCGATCCGCAACTACGTCTTCTCGGCGGTCGCGCTGGTCTCCATTGCCGTGGCCGTCCTCGTTTCGCTGAATGGCCTCAACCTCGGCATCGATTTCACCGGCGGCGCGCTCCTCCAGGTCAAGGCGAGACAGGGCAAGGCCGATGCGGCGCAGATCGCCGGCCAGTTGGAAGAGATGAATCTGGGTGACGTCGCGGTGCGGGTCGGCCTCGACCCCGCCATGGCGACGATCCGCATTCCTCCGCAGGGTGGCGGCGAGAACGCCGAGCAGACCTCGGCCCTGGTCGCGCGCGGCGAGCTTGAGGCCGACTACGACATACGGCGGGTCGAAGTGGTCGGTCCCACCGTCTCGGGCGACCTGATTGCCGCGGCCACGATCGGCATGGCGTTTGCGCTTGTCTCTCTGATCGGCTTTGTCTGGGTTCGATTCGGTTGGCAGTTCGCCATCGGCGCGGTCGTCGCGACGATGCACGATATCCTCCTGACGACAGGCCTCTTCGCGCTGACCGGCATGGAGTTCAACATCGGCAGCGTGGCCGCCCTTCTGACCATCGTCGGCTATTCGCTGAACGATACGATCGTTGTCTATGACCGTATTCGCGAGAATCTCCGGCAATACCGGCAGATGCCGTTGCCGTTGCTGATCGATGCCGCGATCAGCCAGACATTGTCGCGCACGGTGCTGACGGCGGCGACCACGCTGATCGCGCTGGCGGCACTGGCCATCTTCGGAGGCGAGATCCTTCGCGCATTCGCGGTGGCGATGTTCTTCGGTATTGCGGTCGGGACCTTCTCTTCTATCTATATAGCCGGCCCCGTGCTGATCCTGTTTGGATTGCGGCCCGATCGCTATCGTCTCGGCGGTCGCGGGACCGAGGCAGAAAAGGCATGACGATGGCAAAGGGCATCGAAATTCGACAGGCGCATTTCCCCGGCCGCGCACCGATCGACGCTTACGGCAATGGTGGCTTTCGCTTCGCCGACATGTCGCATCGCGGTTCCGTGCTCTTCCTGCCTTCGGGAATCTATGGCTGGGACAAGCAGGACGCGCAGTCCTTGACCGCGGCGGATCTCGAGCGGGTCCTGGCCGAAGCGGCGGAAATCGAGGTGCTGCTTGTCGGCACGGGTCTGGAGATCAAGCCGCTTTCCAAGGAACTGCGCGCCATCCTTCGGGAGCACCAGATAAGCGCCGACCCGATGTCGACCGGCGCCGCCGTGCGCACCTTCAACGTCATGCTCGCCGAATCGCGTGCCGTCGCGGCGGCGCTGATCGCAGTCTAGAATTCAAACCCGCGACGGCATCCGGACGATCCAATGCAGCATCATCATCCAGTGGAAGGGCGCGACGGGAAGGCGCCTGTCGAGGCGAACTACGCCCATTGCCTCTCGGTCCTCCGCGACACCGACCGCGACCGCTATCTCGCCTGCCTGCTGGCGCCACAGGACCGGCGCGGACCGTTGGCGGCACTTTACGCCTTCAACGCGGAGATCGCCCGCGTCCGCGATCTCGTTCACGAGCCGTTGCCGGGAGAAATCCGCCTGCAGTGGTGGCGCGATACGCTGGAAGGCCGTGGGGAAGGCGATGCCAAGGCGAACCCGCTTGCGGCGGGCCTGCTCCATTGCATTTCCGAGCACCGGCTGCCCGTCCGCGTGCTGACCGACATGATCGAGGCACGCATCTTCGATCTCTACGACGACCCGATGCCGGATCGGGGCGCGCTGGAAGGGTATGCCGGCGAGACCGCGTCTGCGTTGATCCAGCTTGCGAGCCTGGTTCTCGATCCCGGCGGAGCCGAGCGATCGGCAACGATCGCCGGCCATGCCGGCGTTGCGCAGGCGATCGCGGGCCTTCTTCTGCTGCTGCCGATCCATCGCCGCCGCGGGCAGGTCTACATCCCGGGTGACCTGCTGGCCGCAACCGGGCTTAGCGCCGAAGAACTCCTTGCCGGAACGGATCGTGCGCGCATTGCAAGCGCAGTGGAGGCCTTCGCCGGCCTCGGACGGGACCACCTGCGCAAGGCGAGGGCGGCCGGGGAGATCGCGCCAGCCAATCGAGCGGCGTTCCTGCCGGTTGTGATCGCGCCGCATGTGTTCAAGCTGGCGGAAAGGGCAGGAGCGGACGCGTTGGAGCGGACGCTGCTGCCGGCGCAGTGGCGCCGCCAGTGGTGGATGTGGCGCGCGCTTCGAACCGGCACCTTCTGAACGTACCCGGATGGGGCATGACGGTAGCCCTGCCAATCGGCGGGTCGTCCGTTTGCTTCGAATCGCCCCACAGCCCTCTATTTCATCCGAAGATCCTGCCACACGCAAAATTGGCGCAAGCCACGTGGTGTATGTCGGGTCCGATCCAACGCGGCCGTCGGGAGGATGCAAGATGATCTGGACCGTCGTAATCGCCTGCATTTTCCTTGCGGGCTATATCTTCATGCGCGTGCAATGGCGCGAGGAGCCCAGGCGGGCCTCAAACGACACGGGGCTGGCGATCCTCGAATTCGGCCAGGCCTATCCGAACGAGGCCATCCGCGAGGTAATCAGCACGGCGAACGGCGACAGCGTGTTTCTCCGGCTGCATGACGGCAAGGTCGGCTGCATGCGGGCGCATGGGCAGCATTTCACCAGTCACTTGATCGAACCCGGCCTGGTGCGCGTGCACAATTCGGCCAGCGGCAAGGGGCTGATGCTGGAATTCCTCGGAAACGCCTCGGACAACGGCGCTTTCGAGTTCGGCACGAGCGGCGAGGCGGCCGAAGTGTCGTTGTGGCTGCTGGGAAGCCTGCTTCCGGCAGCGGAAATAGAGGAAACTCCGCGAGCGCTGATCACCGACACCTGATCATCGCCGCTGCACGCTGCATCCCAATGCGGCGCTTCTTGTCCCCGATTATTGGCTGGCCTGCAACCATTGCCGGCAAGCCTCGAGCGCACGCGCCGCGGTCGCCTGCTTCTTGGCGATCGCCTTGTCCTTGCCCCGAAACCGCTTCATGCCCTCGGGCTTGACGATGCTGCCGGGTTCGAGTTCGGGAAACAGACCGAAATTGATGTTCATCGGCTGGAACGAGCGTTTGCCCGGTTCGTCGTCGGACACGATGTGGCCGCCGGTGATGTGGCCGAGCAGCGCGCCGAAGGCAGTCGTCTCCGGCGGCAATGCCGGCGTCTCGCCGCGACGTTCGGCGGCAGCAAACCGACCGGCCAAAAGACCGATGCTGGCGCTTTCGACATAGCCTTCGCAGCCGGTGATCTGTCCGGCAAAGCGCAGGCCCGGCCGGCCCTTCAGCGTCAGTGAGCGGTCGAGCAGGATTGGGGACTGCAGGTAGGTGTTGCGGTGAAGGCCGCCGAGTCTTGCGAATTCGGCGTTCTCCAGGCCCGGAATCAGCCGGAAGATCTCGCCCTGCGCGCCGTATTTCAGTTTCGTCTGGAATCCGACCATGTTGTAGAGCGTGCCGAGCGCATTGTCCTGCCGAAGCTGGACCACCGCATAGGGCTTGACGGTCGGGTTGTGGGCATTCGTCAGGCCCATCGGCTTCATCGGGCCGTGACGCAGCGTTTCCCGGCCACGCTCCGCCATCACCTCGATCGGCAGGCAGCCGTCGAAATAGGGCGTGCCCTCCCATTCCTTGAAGCCGGTCGTGTCGGCTGCGATCAACGCGTCGATGAAGGCGTTGTACTGCGCCTCGTCCATCGGGCAGTTGATGTAGTCCTTGCCGGTGCCACCAGGCCCGACCTTGTCGTAACGCGATTGGTGCCAGCAGATGTCCATGTCGATGGAGTGGGTGTGCACGATCGGCGCGATAGCGTCGAAGAACGCCAGCGAATCCGCGCCGGTGCGTTCCTGGATCGCGGCGGCAAGACCAGGAGCCGTCAGCGGCCCGGTTGCGATGATCGCCTGGTCCCACTCGACCGGTGGCAATCCCGTAATTTCCTCGCGCACGACTGTGATGAGCGGGTGGCTCTCGATCGCGGCAGTGACGGCCGCGGAAAAGCCCTCGCGATCGACGGCGAGCGCCCCACCGGCCGGAACCTGGTTTGCGTCTGCCGCACGCATGATCAGCGAGTTCGCCAGCCGCATCTCGGCGTGAAGCACGCCGACCGCGTTGCTTGTCGCGTCGTCCGAGCGAAAAGAGTTGGAACAGACCAGTTCTGCCAGCCCATCGGTCTTGTGCGCATCCGTACCGCGCACGCCGCGCATTTCGTGCAGGATGACCGGGATGCCGCTTTCGGCAATCTGCCATGCCGCTTCGCTACCGGCGAGGCCGCCGCCGACAACATGGATTGGAGAGTGGGAGGTCGAGTTCGTCATGGGCGGGTGCATATCATGCGGCTGCGGCACTTCCAATCGCCCGAATCAAAAACGGCACCGAATGGTGCCGTTTGATACGTTCCTCGCGCGTCGCCTTTCGGCCGCAGCGTCGGAATTCGGCTGTCTTAGCGGAAGGAACGGGCTGCGATGCTGCGGATGTCGTGGCGGGTCAGGCCGATATCGGACAGCGTGTGGTTGGACAGGTTGCCGAGTTCGTTCAGGGTACGGCGGTAGCTGATCCAGTTCTTGGCAATGCGAAGCGGGTTCATGTTCTTCTCCTCACAGGGTTGACCGGGACATCTCGTCCTCGGTTGTTGATCTCTATCTACTCTCTTTGCCCTGATTTGTGCAGTGCAAAGAAAGTGCAGCTGCCATGCATTTGTGCATTGCAGTGAACAGCAAATGTGCGTGCCTGTTGTTTGGGCGGTATGTTCTTGTAACCGCACGTTTTTGAGTGCGCAAGGGCCGACCGACAAGTGGATGCTGCGTTGCGGCATGACGGCAAAGAAAAACGCCCTCCGGATTTCTCCGGAGGGCGTTCAAATGTGGATCGCAAAGACCGTCTGTCGGGCTTACTTGATCGCCTGGCGGGCAACGTACGGGATGTCCGAACGGCCGATGCCGAGGTCGCTGAGTTCGCGGTCGCTCATGCGGCCGAGCTCGGAGACGGTCTGACGGTATTTGCGCCAATTGCTGAAGGAACGTGCGAGGTTCATGGTCGTACCCCTTTCCTGGGTTCTGGGGGCTGGCAGCCTCTGTTGGCGTCGCCCTGATCTGATGGTTGGAATATAGGCTGAGCAGCGTGCGAATGACAGAGACAAAGCCGAATGGCAGTCATGCATGTAGTGCATGTCAAGATGAAAAATGACAAACTTCTGCTCAAATGGCGCGCATATGCCGCGCCCTTTGGGGCAGGGATCCGTAATTTGTTTGTTGCGGTGCAAAAAGCGCGACACCCGCCGGGGGAGGAGATCCGGCGGGCGTCGCTATCTTGATTGGCAACTGGGAGGAGGAGTGTTGCCAATCGCATCGGGCTTCGCTGGGAGGAGGAGTGCGTCGCCCGATTGACGACCGCTATATAGAGGCGGGCTGCGGCGGTTTAAAGGGGCAACGGTGAATGGCACCCATGCAATAATGTCGCAGCCACGTCGCCCCCTGGAATCGGAATTGGGCAGATACATGAACGACATGACCGAACTGGTGGGTGAATTGACCTGGCCGCGGCTGCTGCGATGTATCGTGAGCAATGGGCAGGGGCAGAATCAACAACGCCCGCCGGGGGAGGAGATCCGGCGGGCGTCATTAAGGGTGATTGGCAACTGGGAGGAGGAGTGTTGCCAATCGTATCGGGGCGGCACTGGGAGGAGGAGTGCGCCGCACCGAATTCTGTCGACCGCCTTGTTCAGCGGACGGGCCTTTCTGGATATCCAGATGGCTGGCCGGTGCCATTTCGCCGCTTCTTCCGTCGCCCTGCGGCGCCTGGTTTCCTGCGGCTTCGGATCATTCCCGATCCGATGTTTTGAATATAGTCGGGTGTTTCCGATTTGTGCAGTGCAATATGGGCATGGATGGTATGCGTCAGGTGCATGCCACCGGTAGGCTTGCAGGGGCGATGAGCTTGTAACTGGTATTGAAGCAAGGAATGGCCCTAATTTGCGGTGAAGAAAGCGCCATCCATGCTTTCCGCTGCAGTTGTATCGTTTGCTGCTTGCGCGCTAGTCTGGCCGGCAATTAGAGGCGGCTGAGCGCCGCCAATTTTGGCTATCGGGAAGGACTGGGCATCGATGTATCGGGGACGATTGGAGCGGGACCTTGGGGTCTGGGCCGAGAAGGGGCTGATCGACCAGACGACGGCCGGCAGGCTTTTGGCCGAGTATGACCAGCGCGAGAGCTCGTTCAGTCTCGGCCGCGTGCTTATGGTGATCGCGGCGCTGCTGCTGGGAGGTGCGGTGCTGCTGCTGATCGCGGCGAACTGGGAGGCAATCCCGCGCGTCGCCAGGCTCATCGGCATCGTCGCGCTGATCTGGTCTGCCCATCTGGCGGCCGCCTTGCTTCGCAATCGCGACGCCCTGCGTCTGTCCGAGGCCGTTCTCGTCGCTGGTCTTTTGCTTTTCGGTGGCGCGATCGCGCTCGTCGGCCAGATGTACCATCTCTCTGGCGATGCGACCGAGGCCTCTCTCGTCTGGTTTGCCGGTGCCGTGGTCGCAGCTTTGCTCTATCGCTCGATCGCGGCCACGGTGGTCTGTGGTTTCCTCGCCTTCGTGGTGGCCGGCGTGGAGTGGTCCGACAGCTTCGGCATGGATGACAGGCTGCTGCTCTGGCTGATGCCCGTTATGGCGCTCGTCGTGATCGGTCTCGTACGCTTCACTGGCGCATCGCGGGCGCGCCATCTCGCCTATCTCCTGATGATGGCGTGGGTCCTGCTCCTCTATGGAGAGTACGAGAGCCCCACGACGGCTTTGACGATCGCCGGCGTTGGCAGCGTGTGTTACCTGCTGGCCACGCTTAAGGAATCGCCGCTTCGGCCGCTGGCCGCAAGTGCGGGAGCAGCGCCGGCCTTCTATGCCTTCTTGCTGCTGCTGATCGGCCTTGCGATCCTGCACCTCGAGACGAACAGCGTCGGTGAGCGGCTGGCCCTCGGCATCGTGACACTGGCCGCGGCCATTGGGGGCATTGCCCTGTCCGGACGCGACAATGGCGCCGTGCGCTATCTCGCCTATGCAGCCTTCGCGGTGGAATCGCTCTACCTGGCGTCGGATACGCTCGGCTCCATTCTCGGGACTTCCGGGTTCTTTCTCATCTCCGGCCTGGTGGTGGCGGCGATCGCCTGGATCGTCATTCGCCTGGAGCGGCGTTTCGCCGGCCGCAGCAATATGGAGACAGGGCAATGAACAAACCCGTTTCGTTCCTGCGCATTTCTCCCTTGCTGGCGGCCGTGCTCGTGGCCCTGATCCAGACGGCCGTTCTCGGCTACATGGTCGAAAGCCGGGCGTCGATTCTGCGGAACGGCGTCGACGTGCGCTTGAAAACCGTGCCGATCGATCCGCGCGACCTTCTGAGGGGCGATTACGTGACGCTCGGCTATGCGATCTCGACGATCGATCGGTCGATGATCGTTGGCGAGACGCCGAAGACGGCCGGGCGCCAGACGATGGCGGTGCGGCTCGTGCCCGGTGCGGATGAGCTATGGAGTGCAAGCCAGGCGTCGTTCGGTTCCCTGCCGGAACAGCCCGGCAGCGTCGTCGCGCGCACCTTGCCGTTCGATTACTATCCCGGTGCTGAAGGCGAAGTGCCCGAGTCGATTTTCGTCTCCTACGGGATCGAGCGCTACTACGTCCCGGAGGGCGAGGGTAGGGTGCTCGAGGAGGCTCGGAATGCACAGGCGCTCGAAGTCGCCGCGCGCGTGTCGTCGGCCGGCAGGATGCAGATCCGGCAGATCTTGCTGGACGGCAAACCGGTCTATGACGAGCCGCTCTATTGAGATCACCGTGGTTTTCGAGTGATTTTCCGGTGATTTTCCAGCGTCGTGGGACAACCGGCGCCATGTGCCTTCGCGGTCACATTTTTGCTTTGATACCTGCCAAACGGGTGCTATAGAGACGCCGCGCTCGGGAGGCGCGCCTATCTTGGGCGCCGGACGGCAAAACCGCTGATGCGGCTTTCTGAACGCGGGTATGGCGGAATTGGTAGACGCACTTGGTTTAGGTCCAAGCGCCAAAAGCGTGGGAGTTCGAGTCTCTCTACCCGCACCAGAAGCGCTCAGGCCTGGCACACCGCGCCTTGCCCGATGAGTGATGTCCGGCCTCGGAAGGAGGCGCGGCATGGCCTGGAATTGGCGCATGAGGATCCATCGAACGCAAATTCGACGGGCGGATCGTGCGTGGGAGCGCCATTTTGCTTGCCAAAAGGCCACCGATAACAGTAAAGCCACTCCCGGCAAATGGACCCGGAGGGGTGCCCGCCAAAGGACCGGTTCCGGCCGGGGCACCGCCATATCGAAACGAAGGTTTGAACATGCAGGTAATCGAAACGCTCGCTGAAGGGCTGAAGCGCGAACTCAAGGTCGTCATTCCGGCCAAGGATATGGAAGCTCAGATGAACGAGCGCCTGGCAGATGCCAAGGATCGCGTTCGCATCAACGGGTTCCGTCCCGGCAAGGTTCCGGTCGCCCACCTGAAGAAGGTCTACGGCAAGTCGATCATGGCCGATCTCGTCAACGAGATCATTCGCGAGCGCCCGACGGCGATTCTGTCCGAGCGCGGCGAAAAGTCGGCCACCCAGCCGGAAATCGCCATGACCGAGGATCAGGCCGAGGCCGAGAAGATCCTGGCCGCCCAGGCGGATTTCGAGTTCACCCTGTCCTACGAGATCATCCCGGCCATCGAGCTGAAGGACGCTTCCGGCATCAAGGTCACCCGCGAAGTCGTCGAGATCGCCGACAAGGAAGTCGATGACCAGATCCTGAAGATCGCCGAGAGCGCCCGCACCTACGAAAGCAAGAAGGGCAAGGCCGAAAACGGCGACCGCGTCACCATGGACTACCTCGGCAAGGTCGACGGCGAAGCCTTCGACGGCGGCAAGGACGAGGACGCCGAGCTGGTGATCGGTTCCAACCGCTTCATCCCGGGCTTCGAGGACCAGCTGGTCGGTCTCAAGGCTGGTGACGAAAAGGTCATCACCGTGACCTTCCCGGCCGATTACCCGGCCGCCCATCTCGCCGGCAAGGAAGCCACCTTCGACATCAAGGTCAAGGACGTCGCCGCTCCGGCCGAGCTGAAGATCGACGACGAACTCGCCACGAAGCTCGGCCTCGAATCGGTCGATCGCCTGCGCGAAGTCGTTCGCGGCCAGATCGAGGGCCAGTTCGGTTCGGTCACCCGCCAGAAGGTCAAGCGCCAGATCCTCGACCAGCTGGACGAGATGTACAAGTTCGACACGCCGCAGCGCCTGGTCGACGCCGAGTTCGAGAACATCTGGCGCCAGATCAACACCGACCTGCAGCAGGCCGGCAAGACCTTCGCCGACGAGGACACGACCGAAGAGGAAGCCCGCGACGAGTACCGCAAGCTCGCCGAGCGTCGCGTCCGCCTCGGCCTCGTTCTCTCCGAGATCGGCGAGAAGGCCGGCGTAGAAGTGTCGGACGAGGAAATGCAGCGTTCGCTGTTTGAGCAGCTGCGCCAGTTCCCCGGCCAGGAAAAGCAGATCCTCGACTACTTCCGCAACACGCCGGGCGCGTCCGCATCGCTGCGCGCGCCGCTGTTCGAGGAAAAGGTCGTCGACCACCTGCTCGGCCAGGTTGCCGTGACGGACAAGACCGTCTCGAAGGAAGACCTGCTCGCCGACGACGAAGCCGAGGACGGCAAGTCCGAAGGCAAGAAGGCCGCTCCGAAGAAGAAGGCTGCCGCCAAGGCCGAGGCCGCTGAGGGCGAGGAAGCCGCTCCGAAGAAGAAGGCTCCGGCCAAGAAGAAGGCTGCGGACGAGAGCGCCGAGTAATCTCGAGCGATCGTGATGGAATTGGAAAGGCCGCCCGTCAGGGCGGCCTTTTCCTTTGTCGGGCTGGATAATTGTGGCGAACTGGAACGGGTCAGACCACCATGAAGTCCAGGTGCGTCAGCTCCAGGCCCGGTGACAGCGAGGCGAACTGCGTGCGCCCGCCGCTCTCATTGCCGTTGGAATCGTAGAACAGCCGGCCCGCATCGGTCTCGTAGATGATGTGGTCGGAGGCGTCCGCGGCCAGCCCGCTGGTGTTCGCCCGAAACGCGGATGCGGCCAGCACACCGGACCCGAGCGCGGCGAAGATGGCATTCTCCAACCGAATCGTGTCGCTCGGCACCGAGAAATCGGTGATTCTGTCCACATTCGCCGTCCCGTCGACCGCGGTGTTGAAAAGGAAGGTGTCCGCTCCGGCTCCGCCTGTCAGGAGGTCGTTTCCGCCAGCTCCGGAGATCAGGTCGTTGCCGCGGCCGCCGCTGATGTTGTTGGCGTCGGATCGTCCGTAGAGCTGGTCGCCGAATGCCGACCCCACGAGATTTTCGATATTGCGAAAGCTGTCGCCGGCTGCTTCACCGGCATTGAGCGCAGCATTCGCCAGGCTCGCTGTCACGCCCCGCGCGGCCTGGGCATAGGACGCCGTGTCGCGGCCGGCACCGCCGTCGAGCGTGTCGGCACCTGTACCGCCGATCAGCAGGTCGTCGCCGGCATCCCCCATCAGCCAGTCATCGGCTGCAAGGCCCCAGAGCTTGTCGTTGCCGTCGCCGGAGCGAAGGCGGTTGGCGCCATCCGATCCGGTCAGGGTGTCATTGCCGCCGCCCGAGATGGCGACTTCGACGCTGGAGAGGCTTATGCCGCCGCCACCTTGCGAAGGGGCGAACTCGCCCGTGTCGAGGTTGATGGAAGCATTGAATCCTGCAGTGGTCACCGCCGACGCGTCGAACGTGTCTGTGCCCGCGCCGCCGTTGAAGCTTTCGCCCGCGCCGCCGGTCCAACCGGCGGTGATGTAGAAGCGATCGTTCCCGTTGTTACCGAACGCGCGGTCGACACCGGATCCGCCCTGGATCGTGTCGTCATCGTCGCCGCCATAGAGCGTATCGTTGCCGGCCCCGCCGTCGAGCCGATCGGCACCGCCATTGCCGCGCAGCACGTTGGCAATGGCATTGCCGGTCATGGAGTCGTTGTTCGAGCCGCCATTGGCATTCTCGATCAGGGAGCGCGGATCCCCTTCGAACTGGAAGGCATTGAACACGTTGCCGCGGGCAAAGCCGTCGTTCGGCCCGCCACCCAGATAGGCGAGCTGGGCGGCCGAAAAGGTCGAGCTTGCACCGGGCTGCAGATTGATCCGTAGTGGTGTCGCGTAGTTGGAAAGGTCATAGGTATCAATGCCGTTTCCGTCCCAGATCGTCGAGAAAACCCGGTTGGCACCGGGCGCGATCGCCAGCTCGCCGTCGACATAAAAGTTGCCGCTCGACGGGTCCCAGGAATAGACGGTGTTACCACCATTGGCCGTGAAATCGGCGCCGTACATCGTCTGCAGGGCGAGTATGTCGGCCATCATGAATGTTTGCGGTGCGCCGAACGGTTCGTAGTCATAGCCATCGGTCGTGTCGCCGATGAAACTTGGATAGGTCATGACGCTGAATTCCAGCGAATTGTACGCCGCGGGCAGGGTGGTGTCGCCCGGGCCACCCGCCTCCTGGCCGTGTTTCAGGCCCAGTGCATGCCCAAGCTCATGCAACACGCCATGCCATCCATAGTTGCCGGCGATCGGAGTCTTGAAGCTGTTGGAGGTTCCGTCATAGGCATTGCCGTAGAACGCGTCGCCGCCATGCGGATCATTGTCGGGATAGAAGGCGTACGCGGTGGCGGCATCGCCAGAGTTTGCTGCTCGAATCGTCGCGCCGCCGGCGCCCGAGCCGGCATAGCTGATGTCCAGCTTGGTGAAGCCTTCCACGGACAGCCCGGTCGCACCGGCAAGCTGCGAATATTGCGTCGTGTCCAGGGCGGCATGGAAGGCGCGCCTTTGCGCAGCTGTCAGTTGCGAGAAGTCTTGAAACTGGGCGCTGACCCCGTTGGCATCATCATCAACCACGTAGCCGGAGGGGTAGTCGGACGGAGAATCGGTGTCGCTGTAGGTGATCGATGTCTCATTCCAGCGGACCCCGCTGAGTAGACCGTCGACAATTGCGTTGCCTGTAGAGGCCACCGACGTCGTCATGGACGCTGCGCCATTCTCCTGCGTGGCAGAGCGGTCGGCGGCGGGGCTTTGGTAAGCGGTAGCCTCCGACCAACCACCCACGCTGTGCGTTTCTGCGGTTCGGCCAATCGCCGTTTGCTGGAGCACTGGCGACAAGGCAGTCCCAAAGAGCGCCTGGATCGCCTGCGAAGGAAACGCCGTACCTTCGCTGTGGTATGCCAGGGCAGTCTTGAGCCAGGAATTCTCGGAAAGAGAGGCAATCGGATCGCTGTCCAGCGGTGTTTCCAAAAATATCGAGTGCAGTCGCGCTCTGGCGGTCATGATTCCTCCTTCGCCGCAGCACGCAGAACGACACTTGGCGGCGTTTGAACTTCACATATGTGTTGAGATTTGTGAGTGAGGCGGGGCGCTAGAACCAACGGCCCGGACTGATGATCCATCTCACTCTACACTATCGCTGCACCTCCAGCGCGATGGTCATCGTGATGCTCGAATTTCGCACACCTGGCGTCGTGCTTTGCTCCTCCGTTGTGAACACAGCGGTTTTGTGCGGTACAGTCTTGCCGCGTACTCCATCCCGACTGCTGCAACCAGATCAGAGGCTACGATAAATTAGGTGGGCCTACAATAAACCTATGCGTTTGGTTGGTCCGCGCCACAGCGTTCCTGCAGCGAAGCGGCGGGCATCCATTTCGCCGACCTACCTGCCAACCTCGGGCGGTCGCATGCCTGGCCGGCCGGCGGCAGGCGCGCGCCGCCGAGCGCAGTTGCGATTCAGCTGCCCGACCCAAGGCACTGCCTCAAGGAAGTTGCCATGGCGCGCATCAAGTCGATGTAGAGATTTGGGCCCGCCGCCAACGTCGCTCCTTCAGGATCGAGAACGCCCGACCTGGCCTGTGTTCCTTCCATCACGACATTGATCAATTTGGGCTCGAACTGCGGCTCGGCAAAGATGCAGCTGGCGCCGAGTTCGCTGACCTTCTGCCGGATCTGCGAGAGCCGCTCAGCGCCCGGCATCGTTTCGGGGCTGACCGTGATCGAGCCGACGGCACGCACGCCGTAGCGATGCTCGAAATATTGGTAGGCGTCGTGGAAGACGATGAACGGCTTGTCCTTCACTGGAGCGATTGTTTCGGCGACCTCCTTGTCGAGTGATGCGATGTTGGCATTCAGCGCCGACAGGTTTGCCTGATAGGTGACTGCATTCGCCGGATCCTGCGTCGAGAGCGTCTTTTCGATCGCTGCGGCCATGGCCATGGCGTTCATCGGATCCAGCCAAAGATGCGCATCGAAGCCGTCTTCGTGCGCATGCTCATGCCCACCAGGGTCTTCACCGGCGTGGTCGTCGGTCTCGAAGGCGCCACCCTCGCGGAACTTCAGTTTCGTCAGGCCCGGCGCATCTTCGAGTTCGACGATCGTCGCTCCGCTTGCCAAAGCCTGTAGCGGCTTTTCGAGGAAGGCTTCGAGACCATGCCCTACCCAGAACACGATGTCCGCGTCCTGTAGCGCTGCCGCATTGGACGGCTTCATCGAATAGGTATGGGGAGACGCGGCGCCCTCGACAATCAGCTTCGGTTCGCCGACGCCCTGCATGATCGAAGCGACGAGAGAATGGATCGGCTTGACGGAGACGACCACATTTGGGGTGTCCGCCCGCGCTGCACCCGCGGCCCCGAGGAACATGGCAGTCGAAAAGAGCAGAGCGGACGCAAGCCTCATCGGGAAGGTCTCCATTGAGTTATGTAATGTTATTACATTTGTTGCGTTATGGTATAACGTGTGCCATAGCAATAGGGCAACCCAATCTGCGGACGATTTCATGCTGCAAACCAACGTTCAAGCCACACCGCTGGTCGCCTTGTCCGGCGCCGGTATGAGCCGTCAGGGGCGATGGCTGGTGCGCGGGGTGGACTTTTCCATCTCCCGCGGCGAGATCGTCACCCTGATCGGACCGAACGGCTCGGGAAAGTCGACGACGGCCAAGCTGGCCATCGGGGTGGCCCGGCCTGACGAGGGGCAGGTGACACGTTTGCCGAACCTTCGCGTCGGCTATGTGCCGCAAAAGCTTGCGATCGACTGGACCATGCCACTAACGGTTGACCGTCTGATGACGCTGACCTCGTCGCTGCGTGGCCGCGAGATCGATGCCGCACTGGAGGCGACAGGCATTCGCCATCTCGCCCGGGCCGAAGTGCAGCACCTGTCCGGCGGGGAGTTCCAGCGCGCCCTGCTGGCGCGCGCGATCGCCCGCAAGCCGGACCTGCTGGTGCTGGACGAACCGGTGCAGGGAGTCGATTTCGCCGGCGAGATCGCGCTCTATGATCTGATCAAGACGATCCGCAACACCACCGGCTGCGGCATCCTGCTCATTTCCCACGATTTGCATGTCGTGATGGCCGAGACGGATACCGTCATCTGCCTCAATGGTCACGTCTGCTGCCGCGGCACGCCGGAAGCGGTGCGCGAGAGCCCGGAATATCTGCGCCTCTTCGGCGTGCGGGCCAGCCAGACGCTGGCTTTCTACAGTCATCATCACGATCACACCCATCTGCCGGACGGCCGCGTGCGGCACGCGGACGGCTCCGTCACCGACCATTGCCACCCCGGCGACGGCCACCATCACGAGGACGCCGGCGCCGCCGGACGCGCCGGACCGATGCGCATCGTGCACGCGCACGGGCCGGACTGCGGCTGCGGAGAGGATCATTCTAACCCCGCCGCAACGGGCGGGGACAATCTGCCGGAGCGGCGCGATGCTTGACGACTTCTTCACCCGCGCCCTGCTTGCCGGCATCGGCCTGGCGCTGACCACCGGCCCGCTCGGCTGTTTCGTCATCTGGCGGCGCATGGCCTATTTCGGCGACACGATGGCCCACTCGGCGCTGCTCGGCGTCGCGCTGTCGCTGCTCTTCCATCTGAACCTGACCGTCAGCGTCTTCGCCGTCGCCGCAACCGTGTCGGTGGTGCTGCTACTGCTGCAAAGGCGCGGGTCGCTGTCCACCGACGCGCTGCTCGGCATTCTCTCGCATGCGACGCTTGCGACCGGACTCGTCATCGTCTCGTTCATGACCTGGGTGCGGATCGATCTCGTCGGTTTCCTGTTCGGCGACATTCTCGCGGTGACGCCGGCGGATGTCAGCCTCGTCTGGGGCGGCGGCATTCTCGTTCTCTTCGCGATCATCTATCTCTGGCGGCCGCTGATCGCCTCGACGGTGAACCCGGAACTCGCCGCCGCCGAGGGACTGGAGCCGGAGCGGGCGCGGCTGGCCTTCATGCTGCTGATGGCCCTGGTGATCGCCATCGCCATGAAGATCGTCGGGATCCTGCTGATCACCGCGCTGCTGATCATCCCCGCCGCCACCGCGCGCCGCTTCGCCGCCAGCCCGGAGATCATGGCCATTCTCGCCTCGCTGCTCGGCGCCGTCGCAGTTGCCGGCGGACTGTTCGGTTCGTTGAAGTTCGACACGCCGTCCGGGCCGTCGATCGTCGTCGCGGCGCTTGCGGTCTTCCTCGCCAGCCTTCTGCCGTGGCGGCGCGGCGAACGCAGCGGCATTACCACGGCGCCAACCGGAGGGAGCGATCGATGACGACCCCGCAGCTGACCCGCAACCAGTCGCTCGTGCTCGACGCGCTCTGCCATTCCGAAGCGCCGCTCAGCGCCTACACGATCCTCGACAAGCTGCGCGACGACGGCTTCCGCGCCCCGCTGCAGGTCTACCGGGCCCTCGACAAGCTGCAGGAGTTCGGCCTCGTCCACCGGCTGGAGAGCATCAGCGCCTTCGTCGCCTGCGCCCATCCGCATCAGGGCTGCTGCGCGCACGGCCTGACCGCCTTCACCATCTGCGAAGCCTGCGGCAAGGTGACGGAGTTCCACGACCACCTGATCGAGGAGCGGCTTGCCGCCTTTGCCCGCGATCACGGCTTCAGGCCCGGCAAGGCCACCATCGAGGTTCGCGGCCACTGCACCGGCTGCGCCTGATGCGGAGCGTTCTTTCCGCGCCATGCCTCTCTTCGTGCACGCCTTTGTCCCAAAACCGGGTTCCCCATCGGAGACATGCATCGGCCGACGCGTCTCCTAGTCGAGCCGGCGCAGCTCGGCCTTGAAGCGCTTCCAGTTGCGGACGTAGCTCTCGGCCGACGTCTTCAGCCCCTCGATCGCGGCCTCGTCGAGCGTGCGCACGACGCGGGCGGGCGAGCCGACGATCAGCGAGTTGTCGGGAAACACCTTGCCTTCTGTCACCAGCGCACCGGCGCCGACGAGGCAGTTGTTGCCGATCACCGCGCCGTTCAGCACCGTCGCGCCCATGCCGATCAGCGAATTGTCGCCGATGGTGCAGCCGTGGATGATGGCGCCGTGGCCGATCGTGCAGCCTTCGCCGATCGTCACCGGCTTGCCGGGATCGGTGTGGATGACGGTGTTTTCCTGGATGTTGGTGCGGGCACCGAGCGTGATCGGCTCGTTGTCGCCGCGTAAGGTCGCGCCGAACCAGATGCCGACGTCCTCGCCGATCACCACCTTGCCGATCACCTGCGCGTCCGGCGCGATCCAGCAGCGGTCGTCGGCGGGCAGGGCGGGGACGTGGTTGCCGAGGGCGTAGAGCGGCATGGAAAACTCCTCAGGTCACGGAGCCTGGACCTTTTCCGCCGTACCCCCGATCGGCAGAGGGACTTGTTCGGCGCGGAGAAGGCGGGCGGCATTTGCAGTGCTAGTCCGATTCTGTCGGCGCACTCTAACATCCCCCAGCGGCACGCGGCCAAGCCTTGAAGGCGGCGAGGGTGGTTTTTCCGGCCCCCTTGCGCTATGAGCGGCGCGAAACCATTTTTCGGGCAGGACGGCAGCCGATGCGCGATGGCGCGGGCGGTCGCGGCAACGGCAACCATATCCACAACGGGCGCGGACGGACCATGTATCAGCAGGCACTCAGCACGGGGACGAAGATCTTCGCGACGGCGCCGATGATCGACTGGTCGGACCGGCATTATCGCCATTTCGCCCGGCAGCTGACGAAGAACGCGGTGCTGTACACCGAAATGATCGTCGCCGACGCGATTTTGCGCGGCAATCGCGACAAGCTCTTGGGCTACGACGCGGTTGAGCACCCGCTGGCGCTGCAGCTTGGCGGCAACGATCCGCAGAAGCTCGCGCAAGCCGGGCGGATCGGCGAAGACTTCGGCTATGACGAGATCAACCTCAACGTCGGCTGCCCGTCCGACCGGGTGCAGTCCGGCACCTTTGGGGCTTGCCTGATGCGCGAGCCGCAGCTGGTCGCCGACTGCATCGCGGCGATGAAGGCACAGGTAAAGATTCCGGTAACGGTGAAGTGCCGCATCGGCGTCGACGACCAGGACCCGGAGGTGGCGCTGCGCGACCTCGTTTCGCGCGTCAAGGCCGCCGGCGTCGACGCCGTCTGGGTCCATGCGCGCAAGGCCTGGCTGCAGGGGTTGTCGCCGAAGGAGAACCGCGACATCCCGCCGCTCGAGTATCGCCTGGTGCGGCGGCTGAAGGCGGAGAACGAAAATCTTTTCATCGGGTTGAACGGCGGTCTTCAGACGCTTTCTCAGGCGGTGGCCGAGATCGGCGTGCCGGGCGAGGGGCTGGATGGCGCCATGCTCGGCCGCGCCGCCTACCAGGACAGCGGCATGCTGGTCGGGGTGGATGCGGCGTTTGCACTGCCGGGCGGCGTTGGCCCCCTCTGCCCTGTCAGGGCATCTTCGCCACATGGGGAGCGGTCGGCGGGCGCTGTGCCGGCCGGGGATTGTGCCGCGGCCCTGACGGATCTCGATACGCCGGATGCAGCCCGCGCCGCACCCAATGCCGCCAACTCCGCCGCTGCGGCCGACCCCGCCTTCTGGGAGGGGGTGCGCGACGCGATGATGGACTACGCGGCGGGCGTGATCGGCGGCGGCGGGCGGCTGAACCATGTCACCCGCCACATGGTCGGCCTGTTCCAGGGGTTTCCCGGCGCACGCCGCTACCGGCAGATTCTGTCGGCCGACGCCACCAGGCCGGGGGCGGGGCCGGAGGTGATCGCAGCGGCGTTCGCGGCGGTGCTGGAGGCGGCCGCCGCCAAGGCCGCGGCCGAGTAGGGCGCAACACCGGCCACCGGCCAACCGGCGAGGGGAAGGCCCCCGAGAACACCGGCACGCCTTCCGGGCGGGCGGGGCAGGCTTGCGGGCAGGCCGCCGTTCAGCGCGGGCGCGATCCGTTTGGCGCGCATGAGGCGCAGCAGGTCCCGGTATTGCGCCAGGTCCCGGCCGGCAAAGGGCGGGCGCGCGACGGCGTCGCGCTGACGGCGCCGGGTGGAAAAGCGGTTGCGCAGGTTTCCCTGCCGCGGCAGCAGCGCCTGCACGAGGTCCATTGCCGCATCCTGCAACTCGCGATCGTCCGGGTCGCGGCTCGGCGGCTCGACCGGCGTCGATGGCGCGAAGGCGATGGTCTCGAGCAGCCGGAGCGTCTCCGCCAGCAGCGCCCGGTGGAGGGCCAGAAGGTCGGGCGCCGCCGCGCGCAGGCAGCCCGGCTGGCCGTCGCGCCCGACCATGACGCAGCCGCGCGCGCGGCGGCACGGCCGGCAGCGGCAGGCGTATTCGTGACAGAGCAGCAGGGTGCTGACGCAGCCCGCGACGAGCAGCCGGATGTCGTCGTCGAGGCGGCTGGCCGGCATTTGGGCCGGCGTGCCGGAAGATGCAGTCTGCATGGGCTTGCTCCTTTCCCTCTGTCCGCGTTGCCGGGCGGGTGCCGCGCCGCTCGACCGCCGCACCGCCGGCTTTTTCCCGGCTCGCGCCGGTGCGCGCACCGCGCATGCGCCTGCGGCCACGCCCGGCCTGCCGTCGTGGTTCCAAAAAGAATCTGCTTCGGACGGGGCGCTGGAAGCTGCCGCATCTGAAATGTGTGGGTGGCACCTTCCGGCGCCCCGTTCGGCGGTTTCTGCCCGCAAACGCGGTCCTCTGCCTCGCCCGCCCTTGAAGCGGACGCCGTGTGTGCCACCGCTCGGGCACGTCCGGTGCGCAACTCGGGTTTTTCTGCCCGCCGTCACCAGAGGGGACCAGTCTTGCAGGCCCGGATCATGAGGTTTCGCGTCTGTCCCCCACGCCCCGCGCCGTCCCCGCCTCGCCGCAACGCCTTGCGGTGTATCCGCGGCGGGATGAGGGGATTATGGCACGGGTGAAGGGGGCGGGGAAAATTTAGAGGGGAAACTAAGGAATGACCTACCGTGAAGTGAGCAATTTGTAAGCGACAATTACTTGATTTCTCAAAGCGAATAGAGATAGTTTCGGGATAAAATAGTCTTTGGTTGTTCAATATTCATGCGCATTGACCTTTCACCGCAAGTACGCGCTGATCGACTTTCCCTGAGGCGAAAAGGGGATACGCTTACAATTAATGATGAGCATTTTGACTTTGCTCCGCTTGGGGACGGTGAAATCCTGCCACGTGCGGCGATAAACAGCATTTGGTTAGCGTCGGACGTTAGACGTATTGACGGGCAGATTCATCTGACGATCATCTTACCGCTTGGGTATGATGCTCCCGAAAGCTCGCGCTTTCCTACTCCCATAGTCGACCCACCAGATGGAACGATCGAATTGCCACCCTACAGTGCCGAGTAGAGAAAGATGAAGAGCGGTGAAGGGGGGCCAAAGCTGCCTCAAAGAAAGACCTTGGCGGAAGCAGGTCTTGTACTGGATCGAGCCTGTGGCGCCGACGCTTTGCAATTGGAGCCGGAACTTGCATCTTTTGTGATGACATACATTGGGCATGTCAGCGAGTTGGACATGAAGCTGGAATGCGCGGCTCTCGTTGCAATTGGGGGCGGCGGCGCCTTTGCTGAGGCACGCGGCGCTGGAATGACAAACCTCGAACACCAACATCGGCGGAGCGGTATTTGGGCCGTCCTCCGCAGCAAGGCAGGTCTTTCAAACAGCGAAATTGAGAAGTTGTTCTCTGGGATAAATTTAGTTCGCGATCTACGCAACGAATTCGCTCACGGCCTTTGGTGGACGCATTCTGAAGTGTCTGACGCCCTCATACTCACCTCAACGCACCGCGAATTGCTGCGTTTTGGTGTGGGGCTGGATACGATGAGAAGCGAATCCGTGCGACGAGCGGCTTATGAGTTCGCAACCCGTTTGGCTTTTGGCGGTGTTCAGCTCCCACCTCAATTTGGTTCGGCTCTAGATGAACTTATGTCAAATCTGAAATCACCATGGGATGTTGCATTCTCAGCCCAAGCTCAGGCAGCGGGTGTGGAGGAGGCCGCCGAGCGAGAGAGGTGGTTCGAGCAGAATCCGCATCAGAACATTAATTGGTCGAAGGTTATCCGGGCGGGTGAAATGCCGGTTCCGACGAGGTCGGAGGTGCTGGCTATGGGTGGCGGTGTAAATTCAGAAGCGACTATTTGGGACGCTCAGTCGCTTCGCGAGGCAGTGTCATGTGCCCGCCATACCAAAGATAAGGCGCAGCTGTTAATCGATCAGTTAATTCAAGTTGTTCTGTAGAGCTTCACCGATAGACATGCGCGATATCGCAGCCGTGTAAGGCTACAGTATGTACCTCCGTCATGCCGGACGTGATCCGGCATCTAGCCACGGCGCGTCCGCGCCGTGAATGAAACCCTGGACAGTCACAGTAGAGAGTCGTTCGCGCAATGGACATCACACGCTGGATGCCGGATCAGGTCCGGCATGACGGAAGAAAACGGACGGCGTGGGACCGGCCATCGCCTTAGCCGCCCCGTCTTGCCGTTCCTCGTTGCCTTGCGTGCCTGCTGGGCCGGGTCCTCGTAGGAGCCGACGCCGACCTTGCCGCGGACGACGGTCAACAGATTCTTCGTCATGCCGGACCTGATCCGGCATCCAGCCACGGCGCGTCTGCGCCGTGGATAACTTCATGTCAATTTGCATTGGCGGACTGGGATGAGTCTTCTGCGCGATGGACATCGCGCGCTGGATGCCGGATCAGGTCCGGCATGACGGTGGTGGAGGGGGCACGCGGTAGTTGGCTCCCGGATCAGGTCCGGCATGACGGGAGGCGGCGCGGCCTGTCGGGCCGGGGAGGCGGTATTGGCCGGATCAGAGGCCGTGCAGGTGGTGGGTGATGTCGGCCCAGTCGGGGTTGGCGGCTTCGATCAGGTCGAGCTTCCATTTGCGCGGCCAGCTCTTGATGGCCTTTTCGCGGGCGATGGCGTCGGTGACGAGGTCGTGTTCCTCGAACCAGACCAGCGTCTTGACGCCGTAACGGCTGGTGAAGCCGGGCGTCAGGTCATGCTGGTGCTCGTAGAGGCGGCGTGGCAGGTCGGTGGTCACGCCGGTGTAGAGCGTGCCGTTGCGCTTCGAGGCGAGGATGTAGACGTAGCCCTTCATTGCGGGAGGATGCGGGTGAATTTGCGTCGATACAAGTGCGAGTTGTTGCGACGGTCAATATCGCTCCGTCATGCCGGACTTGATCCGGCATCCAGCCACGGCGCGTCCGCGCCGTGAATGAAGCCCTGGGCAATCACGAAAAAGGAGTCTCCTGCGCGATGGACATCGCGCGCTGGATGCCGGATCAAGTCCGGCAGGAGGTGCGGACCGGTGAGTGCGCCCCAAGGGCTACCGCCCCGGCCGGCCCGTCTTGCCCGTCGTCTTTGCCTTGCGCGCCTGCTCGGCCGGGTCCTCGTAGGAGCCGACGCCGACCTTGCCGCGGACGATGGGTTTTTCCGGGATTGCTCCCGCCACCGGCTTTTCGGTGCGGCCGACGGTCATCTCGTCGAGGGTGTTCTTGCGGAAAAGTGAAGTGCCGGTCGGGATTTCCGTGTCGGTGCCCGGGCCCATGTCGTCGAGCGATGGTTTCTTGAATAGTGAACCTGAGGATGACTTTGCCGAGGCCTTGCCCCCGCCGCGCTCCTGCGACAGTGCCTCCTCGCGGGCCATCGGGTCGTCCATGACCGCGAGCTCGGCGGCCTTGAGGCGCTTGATCTCGTCGCGGATGCGGGCGGCCTTTTCGAAATCGAGGTCGGCGGCGGCGTCGCGCATGGCTTTTTCCAGGGCGTCGAGATGGGCCTGCAGGTTGTTGCCGACGAGGTGGCCTTCCTCGGCAAAGCCCTTGCCGCCGACGCCGGAAATGTCGGCGCGGACGTGGTCGCGCTCGTAGACGCTGTCGAGGATGTCGGAGATTTTTGCCTTCACCGATTCCGGCGTGATGCCGTGCTCGGCATTGTAGACCATCTGCTTCTCGCGGCGGCGGGTGGTCTCCTCCATGGCGCGCTGCATCGAGCCGGTGATGTTGTCGGCATAGAGGATCACCTTGCCGTCGACGTTGCGGGCGGCGCGGCCGATCGTCTGGATCAGCGAGGTCTCGGAGCGCAGGAAACCTTCCTTGTCGGCGTCGAGGATGGCGACGAAGCCGCATTCGGGAATGTCGAGGCCCTCGCGCAGCAGGTTGATGCCGACCAGCACGTCGAAGGCGCCGAGGCGCAGATCGCGAATAATCTCGATGCGCTCCAGCGTGTCGATGTCAGAGTGCATGTAGCGGACGCGAACACCCTGCTCGTGCAGGTATTCGGTGAGGTCCTCGGCCATGCGCTTGGTCAGCACGGTGACGAGGGTGCGGTAGCCGGCCTGGGCGGTCTCGCGGATTTCGCCGAGGACGTCGTCGACCTGGGTTTTGGCCGACCTAACCTCCACTGGAGGGTCGATAAGCCCCGTCGGGCGAATAACCTGCTCGGCAAAAACGCCGCCGGCCTGCTCCATCTCCCAGCCGCCGGGGGTGGCGGAGACGGCGATCGTGTCCGGGCGCATCGCGTCCCATTCCTCGAAGCGCAAGGGGCGGTTGTCCATGCAGGAGGGCAGGCGGAAGCCGTATTCGGCCAGCGTCGCCTTGCGGCGGAAGTCGCCGCGGTACATGCCGCCGATCTGCGGGATGGTGACGTGGCTCTCGTCGATGAACACCAGTGCGTTGTCGGGGATGTATTCGAACATCGTCGGCGGCGGCTCGCCCGGCTTGCGGCCGGTGAGGTAGCGCGAATAGTTCTCGATGCCGGCGCAGGAGCCGGTCGCCTCCAGCATCTCCAGGTCGTAGCGGGTGCGCTGCTCAAGGCGCTGGGCTTCCAAGAGGCGGCCGGCCTTCTCCAGCTCCTCGAGGCGGAATTTTAGCTCCTCCTTGATCGACTTGATCGCGGCGTTCAGCGTCGGGCGCGGGGTGACGTAGTGCGAGTTGGCGTAGATCTTGACGGACTTCAGGTCGCCGGTCTTCTGGCCGGTCAGCGGGTCGAACTCGGTGATCGCGTCGATCTCGTCGCCGAACATCGAGATGCGCCAGGCGGCGTCTTCAAGGTGGGCCGGGAAGATCTCGATGGTGTCGCCGCGGACCCGGAACGAGCCGCGAACGAAGTTGATGTCCTGGCGCTTGTACTGCTGGGCGACGAGGTCGGCGAGCAGCTGGCGCTGGTCGAGGCGGTCGCCGACGGTCATCTGGAAGGTCATGGCGGTATAGGTCTCGACCGAGCCGATACCGTAGATGCAGGAGACCGAGGCGACGATGATGCAGTCGTCGCGCTCGAGGATGGCGCGCGTGGCGGCGTGGCGCATGCGGTCGATCTGCTCGTTGATCGACGAATCCTTCTCGATATAGGTGTCCGAGCGCGGCACGTAGGCCTCGGGCTGGTAGTAGTCGTAATAGGAGACGAAGTACTCGACGGCGTTGTCGGGGAAGAAATTCTTGAACTCGGAATAGAGCTGCGCGGCCAGCGTCTTGTTCGGCGCCAGGATCAGCGCCGGGCGCTGCGTCGCCTCGATCACCTTGGCCATGGTGAAGGTTTTGCCCGAGCCGGTGACGCCGAGCAGCACCTGCGAGCGTTCGCCGCTGCTCAGGCCCTCGACGAGGTCGTTGATGGCGGTCGGCTGGTCGCCGGCGGGCTGGTAGTCGGAGACCATGCGGATTTCGATGCCGCCCTCGGACTTTTCCGGCCGGGCCGGGCGGTGCGGCGTCCAGATCTCGCCGTTCTTGTGCAGCGGGTTGCCGGATTCGATCAGCTTGGAGAGCGCCTCGACGGTGGCGGTCACCGCGGAGGAGGCGTTCAGCGAGGAGGCATCCTCCAGGGCGACGTCGAGGCCGGCGACTGGGTTGAGGCCGGCGGCGGCGCGGGTCTTTGGGTCGGACGAGGCGCCGATCGAGACGCCGCGGGCGGTCTTTTGGGCGCTGACCTTGTCGGCTGCCTGCTTGCGGCCGCCGGTCGATTTCTCAAGCGCCACCTTCTCGGCGTGCTGGCGGGCGGCGTTCTCGACCTTCTTGCGGTGCTTGCCGGCCTTCGAGGCGACCTCGCGCTGGCTTTCCACCGCCGAGGCCTCGGCGTCGGCCTCGAGCTGCCGCACCCAGTCTGAGACGCTGCCGGAAAGCGGCGCGCCCTCGAAGTCGGACTGCGGGGCTTCCTCGAAACCATCAGGGGCGGGGGATTTCTTCGTCGATCTGGCCATGACCGGAATATGGAGAGAGTCAGCCGGAAAGGGAAGGGGGAATGAGTACAAACGGGCAACGAATTGGGCCGTGCAGATCGTTCATCGGCGGTCGTTGGGATGCGGATCGGTTCGCGCTGGGCCGCAGCACGGCTCGCTGCCCCCATGGCCGTCAACCATCTTTGTAATCTTCGCCAGGCCCGGCTTGTCATCTCGAAGTCGTGAGGGCTATCAGGTTTGCGATGTCGAGCAGCCATGGGCAGAAGCGCACAAGCTGCCGCCGTACGACTGAGGCATGGAATGAGCATTCGAACAGACAGCCGCGTCCTGTGGGTTGATGCCGCGCGGGGCGCCGGCATCGTTCTCGTTACCTTCGGGCATGTCTGGCGTGGTCTGGACGGGGCGGGGCTTATTTCGGACGCTCCGCTATTTCGATCCGTCGATGCGGCGATCTACCTGTTTCACATGCCGCTGTTCTTTTTCGTGTCGGGACTGTTTTTCGAGCAATCGGTGCGCCGGGCCGGGATCGTCCCGTCGCTTTGGCAGCGTGTCGAGACGCTGCTCTACCCACTCCTGATCTGGTCCTGGGTTACGGCTGGATTCCTGATACTTGCCGGATCGTTGACGAACCGTCCGCCGATCTCGTTGACGGAAGCGTTTCTCTACCCGTTCCCACCGAAGGATATTTTCTGGTTCCTCTGGTCGCTGTTCTTCATACAGACCCTGGCATCGTTGTTCGCCACCGGAAGGACGTTCCACGTGCTGGCGGTTTTCGCGGCCAGCTTTGCGTTGCTTCTGGCACTGGATATCTGGCCGTTCCCCCGACTGGAATTCGTGACCGACAACCTTTCCTTCTTTCTCGCAGGCGTCTTGCTCACGCGCAGCGGCAACATCCGCTTCGGCCTCGGGGCGGCTTCCGGTCCGGTGGCGCTCCTGGCATTCATCGCCTGCGAGGTGTGGGCGACCCACAACTGGTCGCTGCTCGGCACGGCGCCGGCCTACCTGTTCGGGCTGATTGCGACGCTCTCGTTCTGTTCCTTCATCGCCTGGGTCGCCGCGTTGGCACCCGTCTCGATCGTGACGCCCATGTCCTTCCTTGGGCGCGCGTCGATCGCCATCTACGTCACGCACGTGATCCCGCTCGCCGCCGTTCGCATCATTCTGGTGAAGCTTGGCATCGGTTCACTTCCTGTTCACATCCTGCTCGGTACGGTTGCAGGCGTTGTTCCGGGTGCCTTGATTTACCTGCTGCTGAAGAGGTGGGCTCTTCTCCGCTGGTTCGGCCTGGGTCGGGACAGAACAAAGGCTGCGGAACGACCTTCGCCGCCATCCGGTGAGCCGCGAGCGGCTTGACGGGATGGTCCGGCGAGCTAAGGAAGGGCTGCGCGCCGAACAAGGAATCGCCGATGCCATTTGGACTGAACCCTGCGGCCGTCTGGCCGATCGTCCTTCTCTGCCTGTCCAACGTCTTCATGACCTTCGCCTGGTACGGCCATCTCAAGGTCAAGTCGTCGCCGCTATATATCGTCGTTCTCGCCAGCTGGACGATCGCCTTCTTCGAGTATTGCCTGGCGGTGCCGGCGAACCGGATCGGCCACCAGGTCTATTCGGCGGCGCAGTTGAAGACGATCCAGGAGGTCATCACGCTCCTCATATTCGCCGGGTTTTCGGTGTTCTGGCTGAAAGAAAGCCTGAGCTGGAACCATTTGATCGGCTTCACGCTGATCGCGGCCGGTGCCGCCTTCGTGTTCAAAGCATAGGACCGGCGACGAGCGCGGCACATTCTGCTATAGCGGGTCGCTGACTGGGTGAGAGCAATGAGCATTTCTTTCGGCACAATGGCGGCGCGCCGCTTTGGTTACGGACTGAGGTCCGGCGAGGTGCCACCGCAAACCGTGGACGAACTGATCCAGCAGGTCAAACGGGGTGTGGGAGAGGTCAGTCCGTTCCCCTACGACGGCATCGCAGGCCGGCGCGCCAGTTTCCAGCAGTTTCGCCTTCTGGCCGAGACTGACAGGGAGGCGCGCAAGAACGGTACCGTCCGCAAGGTCGGCGGTCGGCCGGTCAATCTCTACCAGATCGGCCGGACTGCGGCGTTTCTGCGCGACCAGCATCTCAAGGTCCAGCATGTCGTCTCCTCGCCGAACGGCTTCTACGAACGGCTCGCGTCCTTCTGGAGCGACCATTTCGCCATCAGCGCCGTCAAGGCACCGAACATGCGATTCCTCGTGGCGCTCTATGAAGCCGAGGCGCTGCGACCCAACCTGGCGGGGTCATTCGAGCAGTTGCTTCGCGCCGCGGTGATGCACCCGGCGATGCTTATCTATCTCGACCAGTCAAAGTCGATCGGACCGAATTCGCCCTTTGGTACGAAAAAGGGCCGGGGTCTGAACGAGAATCTCGCCCGCGAACTGATCGAGCTGCACACCATGGGCGCGGGCAGCGGTTATACGCAGGACGACGTGCGCGCCGCCGCGTATGTCCTGACCGGGCTCGACTTCGAACCCTGGGTGTTCGAGACGCTCTATCGACCGAGCCGGGCAGAGCCTGGTGTCCATCATGTGCTGGGACGCGACTACGGCGGCGAGGTCAGGAGCCTCGATGACGTGAACGCGTTGCTGGCCGATCTGGCAGCAAAGCCGGAAACACGCAGACACATCTGCCGCAAGCTGGTCGCCCATTTCGTCACCGAGGATCCGCCCGTTGAGGTCGTACAGGCCATGGAGACGGCCTGGGAACGAAACGGCGGCAGTCTCGTCGAGGTCTATCGGGCGATGCTGGAGCATCCGCGCAGTTGGGAGCAGGACGGACAAAAGGCGCGGCAACCCTTTGATTTCGTCGTCGCCGGATTGCGAGCGCTCGATGTCCCGGTGGACGCGCTGGAACCACTGCCGGCGGCGGTCGATAAAACGGCGACCGTGGATGGATCGATGATTGCGCCGATGGAGTTGGAGATGGGCCAGCCTTTGGTCGCTCCAGCGGACGGGGCAGCGATGGCCGAAACAGACTTGATCGCCGCACCTACCGCCGACGGCAAGATTCCGATCCGCGCAAACCCGCTCACCGTCGGCGTATTGCAGATCCTTGGTCAGCCGCTCTGGCGACCGCCTAGTCCGGCTGGCTGGGACGAAAGTATTTCCACTTGGGTAACGGCAAGTCAGTTGGCCCAGCGCATTGCCTGGATCCGGCGTCTGGTGAAACGCTTTGGCGGGTCGAGCGACCCGCGAGCGCTGCTGCAGGCCGTGCTGGCCGATGCGGCCCGCGACGACACGATCCAGGTGGTGGCGGGCGCGCCGAGCAGGGACGCCGGTCTTTCGTTTGTACTGGCATCACCCGAATTCAACCGGCGCTAAGAACATCCAGCTGTAGAACGCTGCGGCGGCCCCGAAGGAGACGACAATGACGATCGAACTGAGCCGCCGCTCCTTCCTCGCGGGCGCTTGCTGCCTCGCCGCGTCGCCGCTTGCGACACCGGTGAGTTTTGCCGCGGTTCCGGGAGACAATAGACTGGTGACGATCGTGCTGCGCGGCGCGATGGACGGATTGGCGCTGGTGCAGCCGCACGGCGATCCGGCGCTTCTCCGCCTGCGGCCAAAACTCTCGCTGACGTCTGATCAGGGTCTTATCGATCTCGACGGCTTCTTCGGGCTGCATCCCTTTGCCGCAGAGCTGATGCCGCTCTGGCGCACGAACGAAGTCGGCTTCGTCCATGCGATTTCCACGCCCTACCGCTCCGGCCGCAGCCATTTCGACGGTCAGGACATGCTGGAAAGCGGCGGCGCCGCGGTGCAGGAGGAACGGACCGGCTGGCTGAACCGGGCCATCGCCACCATTCCGCGCAGTTCCGAGCGCAAGGCGATCGACGTCAACACCACGTCGGAACTCATCCTGACCGGCCCCAATCCGGTCGATGTCTGGTCGCCACGCGCCGATCTGGAATTCGGTCTCGATGAGCAGGCCTTCTTCCAGCGGCTCTACCGCAACGATCCGGCCTTTTCGACTGCGATGAGCGAGGCGGTGGAGGCCGACATGTTTTCCGATGTTATCTATGCCGGCGAGAAGCGGGGGACGGGTGTCGCCGACGTGGCGAAGCTGGCGGCCGGAATGCTGTCGGGCGAGCATCGAATCGCCAGCTTTTCCATCAACGGATGGGACACGCACGTCGGGCAGGACAAGACATTCAAGCGGCCGGTGACGGACTTGTGCACTGCCATTCTGACTCTGAAGGCGCAGCTGGCTCCGGCCATATGGCAAAAGACGGCTGTCCTGGCGATTACGGAATTCGGCCGCACGGCTCGGGAGAACGGTTCCAACGGCACCGACCATGGCACGGGCGGACTGGCGATCCTGGCCGGTGGCGCCGTCGCCGGCGGCAAGGTGCACGGCGTCTGGCCGACGCTGAAGGAAGGCAGCCTGCTGGATGATCGCGACCTTGCGCCGACGATGGACCTGCGCCAACTGGCGGCGGCGATGCTTTACCAGCAGTTCGGAATTCCGGCGCGTGACCTGGGGAAACAGATCTTTCCGGGCCTGTCGCTCGATACGGGCGCGAGCTTTCTGCACGGCTGACGCCGGCACGCCGCCGAAGGCCAGAAACCCGTTCGGCTTCGAGACCGCCGGGGCGAGCGGGGATCGGTGCACAAGTGCAGCGGCGGAATTACTCGGCCGGCACCGGCGTTGGATGGCCTTCGTGGTCGAGGGCAACCATGATGAAGGTTGCGGCCGTTACCTTGTCCAGTTCGCCGGTCAGATAGCGTCGCGCCCAGGCTTCCACCTGCAGCGTGATCGAGGTTCGCCCGACCGCGCTTATCTCCGTAAAGACGTTGATCGTGTCACCGATCTTGACCGGCAGCTGGAAGGCCATTTCCTTCACGGCCCGGGTGACGACGCGTCCGTGCGCCCGCTCGGCGGCGCGGATGCCTGCCGCGAGGTCCATCTGCGACATCACCCAGCCGCCGAAGATGTCGCCGGCGGCGTTTGCATCGGCCGGCATGGCGAGGGTACGAAGGGTCAATTGGCCGTGGGGATGTGCGGTTTCGGTCATCGCTGGTATCTCTCCTTCTGAGACTCAACCTCTTAGCCTACTCGCCCGCCGGTCGATATCTGTTTGCGCGACGGCGACGCCCTTTATCGTCCGTTGCGGTGAGAATATTGCCGGGCGGAGCGAATTCGTCTGGGACTTTAGTCGTAAGAGGGGCGGCCAGTCCCGTTTGTGACGTTGCTCCCGGACAGATGCCCTTCGCTCAATGACACCGGCGGCATTTTGGGTGCGGGCAGCGCTCTCTCGCCGCAGCCGGTTCGAATCGAGCGCTGTGACGACGGTGCCAATTGGACAGAAGGGTTTGAATCTTCAAATCTTTCTAACCCGGGGAGAAAATCGGCATTTCGATCAGCGGCACCTCCAGAATGGCGCAACGCGCGCTTCCGTGCCGGGAGAAATCGAGTGCGCGCTGACTGGACGACCTGCTTGCGCGCGGTGTCGGGCCGCGGATGACTGCCGGACTTGATAATCGTTAGTTCATGCTAATTTAACTGATCGCGGCCGAACGTCCCCGCAAAGCCGGCAGTAAGCAAAATCGGCGAGGGGGCTGCTTGTGAATAGACTTAGAATTTCATTCAGACTGTACCTGCTTGTGGCGTTGGCACTGGCCGTGTTTTCGGCCGTTTCCGTCTACAGCCTGTTTCATTATCAGGATGCCATGGTGGCTGAACGCAAGTCGAAACTGCGCGCCATGGACGAGAACCTCGTCAAACTGTTCGAGTATTATCATGGCCTGGAGACTACCGGGGCACTGACGGCGGAGGAGGCGCAGGCGCGCGCGAAGGATGCGGTAAGGGCATTGCGCTACGAGGGCAACGGCTACTTCTGGATCAACGACTACAATGCCGGCATCGTCATGCATCCGATCAAGCCGGAGCTCGACAACACCGACCAGTCCGGCATGAAGGACCCGACCGGAAAGTTCATCTTCCAGGAGTTCGCCAAGATCGCGAAGGCGCAGGGCGACGGCTTCGTCGACTACTACTGGCCGAAGCCGGGCGCGGACGAGCCGGTGCTGAAATATTCGCATGTCGCAGGATTCGCGCCCTGGGGCTGGGTGGTCGGAACGGGCGTCTACGCGGATGACCTGGCGGCGATGTTCCGCAGCAATGCGGTCTCGATGGCCGGCATGCTGGCGCTTGGAGCGGCGGCGATCGTGCTGGTCGCATTTGCAATCGTGCGCAGCGTCGTGCGGCCAATCGCACGGCTGAAGGCTGCGATGCAGGCGATCGCCGAGGAGGACGTGTCCAGCGACGTGCCGGAAACGGGTCGGCGCGACGAGATCGGAGAGATGGCCAAGGTGGTGTCGGTGTTGCGCGATACCGTTCGCGAGCGCGCCGAGTTGCGCATCCGCGAAGGCGAGCAGCAGCGGCACCTCGATGCCGAGCGCAGCGAAGTGGAGCGCCGCCAGAAAGATGTCAGTCAAACGCAGGCCGACGCGATGGAAACGGTCGGGGCGGCCCTGGAGCGGCTGGCGAGCGGCGACCTTTCCGCCACCATCGGTGCCATTTCGCCGGAATACGCCAAGCTCCGGGACGACTTCAACCAGGCGGCGCGGGCGCTCGACGAAGTGATCGGCGCGATCGCCCATTCAACCGATGTCGTGCATGGCAGCGCCGGCGGGATCGCGGAGGCGGCGGGCAACCTTTCTCACCGCACCGAACAGCAGGCGGCGTCGCTGGAGGAAACGGCGGCCGCACTCGACGAGATCACCGCCGCCGTCCGCAGCGCGTCCGACAGGGCCGGCGAGGCGAGCCGGATGGTCGCGCAGACAAAGGAAAGTGCGGGGCGTTCGGGTGCGATCGTTCGGGATGCCGTCTCGGCCATGGGACGGATCGAGGAGGCATCCAACCGGATTGGACAGATTATCGGCGTGATCGACGAGATCGCCTTCCAGACCAACCTGCTGGCGCTGAACGCCGGTGTCGAAGCTGCCCGCGCCGGCGAGGCGGGCAGGGGCTTTGCGGTCGTGGCGCAGGAGGTGCGCGAACTGGCGCAGCGTTCGGCCAATGCCGCCAAGGAGATCAAGGGGTTGATCAGCAATTCGGCGACGGAGGTCGGCAATGGCGTGGCGCTCGTGCGGTCGACCGGCGAGGCCCTCACCGAGATCGAGCAACTGGTCAATCAGGTGAACGACCAAGTGCAATCGATCGCCACGGCCGCACGCGAGCAGGCGGTCGGCCTCGCCGAGGTCAACACGGCCGTCAACCAGATGGACCAGATGACCCAGCAGAACGCGGCAATGGTGGAGGAAACGAACGCCGCCGGCCAGACGCTGACGCAGGAGAGCAACCAGTTGAGGGCGCTGCTGCAAAACTTCCAGCTTTCCTCGCAGCCGGCGATGCGGCGGGCGCGGGCGGCCTGAGACAATAAAAGGACGATCGGAGAGGGCTTGCCCCGGCGTCTACGCCGGGGCTTTTTTCTTGCTTTCCCGGAAAGCCCCACCGATCCCGGCGGGGCGCTGCGAAACCGTTCATTTACCTTATCGACCTAATCTTTTCTTGTTTTGCAGCGGCCTGGCCCTGCCGGCATCCGTTCGCAGATTTCCTCCCGAATGCGAACACATGGGCATCGCACCATGCCGGGATACGCACGCGGGAACGGTCATGAGTATTGCGTCTGTCTTTTGCTCCCGGATGCCGATGGTCGTGCTGACGGCGATGGTCGTGGCCGGCTGTTCCGGCGATCTGTTGCCGTCGGCCAGCATTGACGGCGAGAACACGGTCAATGCCATCAGGCCGAGCCAGGATGTCGGCCAGGGGCGGGCCATGCGCGCCGCCAGTTCGAACTCTACCGGCTATCCGGCCGGCGATGCGCCGCTCACGACGGCGGGCGGAAACGCTTATCCGGTGGAAGCCGGTCCCGTGGCCTCGCAGTCGGACGGCAGGCTGCAGATGATCGACAGCGACGAAGCGCTCGGTGCGTCGCAAGCGTCCGCAGCGGGGGGAACGCTGCGCCTGCCGGACGAAGGCGTGAACATGGACGCCGGCCTCGGGGTGCAGCCGATACAGGGCTTGGCCGAGGCGCAGGCCGCAGAGATCGCCGAAGGCAACGCCACCCAAGTGGTGGTCGACGGTATCGGAACGGACGCGCCGCAACAGCTTGGCCGACCGGTATCGATGCCGATGACGGAGGGGGCCACCGAGGTCGGGCGTTCGGCGCCGGGCAGACGTGCCGCGCCGGTTGAAGAGGAACAGAAGGTCGCCTTTATCCCGCGGTTCAACGATCCGATGGCGGTGCCGGAGGTGCATGGCGGCATGCCGGCCTCCGAAAAAGCCTGTCGGCAGCGGCTGCAGCGGCTGGGGGTGCAGTTCCGGGACATTCCGACGATCTCGAAAAACCGCTCCTGCGGCATTCCTTATCCGATCGAACTGCAGGGGCTCTCCGGTGGGATCCAGATCCGGCCGGCGGCGCAGGTGAACTGTCAGATCACCGAAGCCTTCGCCAAGTGGGTGAAGAACGAACTCGCGCCGTCGGCGCGCCTGCGCTATCTCTCCGGCGTGCGGTCGATCCACCAGATGTCGTCCTATTCCTGCCGGACGATGAACTCGCAGAGCGGTGCGGCGATGTCGGAACACGCCAAGGGCAACGCGATCGACGTCGGCAAGATCGTGCTGAACAACGGCAAGGAGATCCTGATCCGCAAGAAGGGCTTCTTTGCCTTCCGCGAAAAGGGTCTGTTGAAGGCGGTGCGCACCGACAGTTGCAAGTACTTCACCACCGTGCTCGGCCCCGGCAGCGACCGTTTCCACAAGGACCATTTCCACTTCGACCTGCGGATGCGCAAATCCGGCTATCGGCATTGCAGCCTGTAGGCGCATAGAACAAGGCCGGCGCGGAGGGCTGAAGGAGGGTCGGGCAGGAAGCGACCGGCAAAGCAACGCACTGTCCGGTCACTAGGGCGCGCCTGCCTGGCATTCTGGGGAACGGTTCATCCATCCGATCGGCTCCGCGCAGGGGCGGCGGTTTCGCAGTGATTGCGAGTGGCGGCATGGGGCGATTGTGTTGCAACGCCTGCGTGCCTCGATCGAGACAGTGGTTGATCTTCCTTGCCGTTTCATGACAGTTGCGGCCTCCGCCCGACTCCCACCTGAGTCCCGCTGTCTGTCTGGAGCCGCCATGCCGCCCGTCACCGATATCGTCGTGTTTGCCCTCGCACTCGCCGCGGCGGGCGTCGTTTCGGGCCTGCTGGCCGGCATCTTCGGCATTGGCGGAGGGGCGATCCTGGTGCCGGTATTCTACCAGGTGTTCGGCTATCTCGACGTGCCGGAGGCGGTACGCATGCACCTGTCGGTCGGCACCTCGATCGCGATCATCGTGCCGACCTCGCTTCGTTCGTTCACCTCTCACCGCAAGCGCGGTGCGGTCGACATCGACCTGCTCAAGGGCTGGATCGTGGCGCTGCCGCTTGGCGCGATCCTCGCCTCGGTGATCGCCGCCATGATCTCGAGCGTCGGGTTGCGGCTGATCTTCGTCGTCATCTCGCTTGGGGTTGCCGCACGCATGCTGTTGGACCAGCCGCATTGGCGGCTCGGCAAGGACCTGCCGCCCAATCCGTGGAAGTGGATCGCCGGCGTCGTCATCGGCACGCTCTCCGGGCTGATGGGGATCGGCGGCGGCGTGCTGAACAACACCTTCATGACGATGTACGGCCGGTCGATCCACCAGGCGGTGGCGACCTCGTCCGGGGTCGGCGTGCTGATCTCGATTCCCGGTATCTTCGGCTACATCTGGGCCGGCTGGGGCGCGCCGGGCCTACCGCCGCTGTCGACCGGCTTCATCAACTGGATCGCTGTGGCGCTGATCATTCCGATCGCCCTCGTCGTAACCCCCTATGGGGTGAAGATGGCGCATGCGATGAGCAAGCGCCATCTGGAAATGGGATTCGGCATCTTCCTGCTCTTCGTCGGCGCGCGCTTTCTCTACAGCATCTACGGCTGAGATTGCCTTTTCGACAGGAAAGGGATGAAAGTGCGCATCCGAAGTACCACATTGCGCGTTCCTCCTACGCTTTTTCCTTCCGAATGGAATTCTCCATGGCGCCCATCGTCCGCATCGAAAATCTGACGAAAAGCTACGCCTCGGGCTTTCAGGCTCTGAAAGGCGTCAGCCTCGACATCGAGGAGGGCGAGATCCTGGCGTTGCTCGGCCCGAACGGGGCCGGCAAGACGACGATGATCTCGATCGTCTGCGGCATCGTCACGCCGACCAGTGGGCGCGTGACTGTCGCCGGCCACGACGTGGTGCGGGATTTTCGCCAGACGCGCGAGATCATCGGCCTCGTGCCGCAGGAACTGACGCTCGATGCCTTCGAGACGGTGTTCAACACCGTTTCCTTTTCGCGCGGGTTGCACGGCAAGAAGCCGGATCCGGCGCTGATCGAGCGTATCCTTCGCGACCTGTCGCTGTGGGACAAGAAGGACAGCATGCTGCGCCAGCTGTCCGGCGGCATGCGGCGGCGGGTGCTGATTGCCAAGGCGCTGTCCTACGAGCCGAGAATCCTCTTCCTCGACGAGCCGACGGCGGGCGTGGACGTGAGCCTGCGCAAGGAGATGTGGCAACTGGTGGAGCGGCTGCGCGCCACCGGCGTGACGATCATCCTCACCACCCACTACATCGAGGAGGCTGAGGAGATTGCCGACCGGATCGGCGTGATCGACAAGGGCGAGATCCTGCTCGTCGAGGACAAGGCGGCGCTGATGCAGAAGCTCGGGCGCAAGAAGCTGACGGTGGAGCTGGCCGAAGCGATCGAGGCGGTGCCGGAGGCGCTGGCGCACTACAACCTATCGCTCGGCGCCGACGGACAGACGCTCGTCTACGACTACGACGCGTCAGGAGAGCGGACCGGCATCACCGGCCTGCTGGCGGCGCTTGCCGAGCAGGGGCTGCGGCTGAAGGATGTGGCGACCGAGCAGAGTTCGCTCGAGGACATTTTCGTGGAACTGGTGGGAGAGGCGAAATGAACGTCGAGGCGATCAAGTCCATCTACCGGTTCGAGATGGCGCGCACGCGCCGCACGCTGCTGCAGAGCATCGTCTCGCCGGTCGTGTCCACCTCGCTCTATTTCATCGTCTTCGGTGCGGCGATCGGCTCGCGCGTGCAGGAGGTCGGCGGCGTGCCCTATGGCGCCTTCATCGCGCCGGGCCTGATCATGCTGACGCTCCTCAACCAGTGCATCGGCAACGGCGCATTCGGTATCTACTTTCCAAAATTCACCGGCACGATCTACGAAATCCTGTCGGCGCCGATCTCGACGGTCGAGATTGTCATTGGCTATGTCGGGGCTGCGGCGACGAAGGGGCTGATCGTCGGCACGATCATCCTTGCCACCGCATCGCTGTTCGTCGACATCACCATCGCCCATCCCTTCATCATGCTGCTGTTCTTCGTGCTGACGGCGGTGAGCTTCAGCCTGTTCGGCTTCATGATCGGCATCTGGGCCAGAGACTTCGAGCAGTTGAACCTGATCCCGATGCTGGTGATCCCGCCGCTCGTCTTCCTCGGCGGCAGCTTCTACTCGATCGACATGCTGCCGCCCTTCTGGCAGACGGTCAGCCATTTCAATCCGGTACTCTATCTTGTTTCCGGTTTCCGCTGGAGCTTCTTCGAGATCGCCGACGTCAATCCGGCGCTGAGCCTTGCCGTCGTGGTCGGCTTCCTCGCGGCCTGCCTGTGGGTTACGGCCTGGATCTTCCGGACGGGGTACAAGCTGAAGAACTAGTCGCGCAGACGCAACTCGTCGCCGCGGATCTCGACGGAACCGAGGCTGCCGAGGAAGGTCATGCCGAGCAGGCTCTGGTCGAGCTTGCCAGGGCCGGCGACCATGGCGCGGACGTTGCGCCGCTCGATCGGGCCGATCGCCAGGCTTTCCAGGCGAATGGGGGCGGCGACGCTCATGCCGTTCGCGGTCGACACCATCATGTTGAAGTCGAGCGTTTCCGGCTCCAGCCCCAGCTGTTCGGCGTCGGCGTAGGAGAGGACGACCGAACTGGCGCCGGTGTCCACGAGCATGCTGGTGCGGCGTCCGTCGATCTCCGCCTGGACCTGGAAATGACCGTTGCCCATCTTGTGCAGGACGAGGATCTGTTCGTCGGAGGCATCGGTCGTGACCACCGCGCGCCCGGGAACGAGGCCGGCAGTCATCCGGCCGGCGACGGATTGCAGATCATCGCGATAGACGTAGCCGGCGACGAACAGAAGTGCGATTAGGAGCCAGAGCGCGGCGTTGCGCAGGTTCTCGCCGAGACGGCGCCGGCTTGCGAGGATGCCGGTGGCGATGAGGGCGCCGATCGCGCCGAGCTGGACAAGCCTGCCGAACTCATCGTTACCGAGACCGAAGGTGCGGCCGGTCTGATGGTTCAGGAGAAGCATCGCCAGGCCGAAGCCGAGGATGGCGATGAGAACCCAGAATCTCATGCTTCGCCGCGCTCCCGCGCCATCCGTGAGCGGCGGGTTTCCCGGCGCGGCTTGCGCTCTACCGTTGCGAGCCGGGCAGGAAGATCAGCGATGATCGAGCGCCGCTCATCGGAACTGTATTGGGTCCAGCCGCCGATTTCGTCGCGGGTGCGGCCGCAGCCGAAGCAGTAGCCGGTGACGTCGTCGATCGAACAGACGAGGATGCAGGGGGATTCCATCGGGTCTCCAAGTGTCAGCTTCTGTCTATATCGGCGGCTCAAAGCGCCAGTGCAAGGGCCGCGAGTGCGGCGATCTCGGCCACCTGCTCGGTCGCTCCGATCGTATCGCCGGTATGGCCGCCGATCTTGTCGCGGACGACGTCGGTGAACGCAAACACGGCGGCGAAGATTGCCAGCGCGGCAGAGGCGATCGCAAGGAAAGGGGCATTCGGCAGAAGCAGCAGCACCGCAATCGCTGCACCGGAGAGGAGGGCCGCCCGGGCGGCGTCCGGTTCCGGCTGTCCGACCGATGCGGCGACGCCGTCCTTCCGGGCCGGCGGCAGAGCCGACCAATGCCAGACCATGGCAGCCCGGCTTGCGGCGGCGACGGCGAGCAGCATCATGGCCGCGCCGAGCGGCGACAGGAACGGAATGATCGCGGCGAGCGCGGCCGCTCGCAGCCCGTAGGAGAGAATGAGCGCCACCACGCCGTAGGAGCCGACCCGGCTGTCCTTCATGATGGTCAACGCGCTGTCGCGGTCGCGCCCGCCGCCGAGGCCGTCGGCGGCATCCGAGAGGCCGTCTTCGTGCAGCGCGCCCGTCAACAGGGTCTGCACCGACAGAACCAGCAGGGCGGAGAGCAGGGATGCGGCGCCAAGGGCCTCGAGGATCGAGAGCAGGACGGCTGCGGGCAGCACGATCAGGAGCCCGGCGACGGGAAACGCCCGGACCGTGCGACCCAGGCGGCCGTCGTGGCCGTCGAAATGGCGTTGCGGCACGCGAATGCGGGACAGAAAGGCCACGGAGCGGGCCACGTCATCGATGTAGTCGCCAATATCCACCTGCGGGCCCTCCAAGCGCCGGCATAATCGGCCGTGCCGTTGTGCAACACTACTGCGCCTCTTTCCAGCCCCATCGAGCGTGCAACGACATGAACGGGCGCAAATGCGGTTGTCGGACTCGTTTGCGATCTCTAATAGAAGGCGCATCCAACCATGCTTTGGAAGCTGAAAACAAGGAATCCTCCAAGATGAGTGCCAGTGGTCTGCCGTTCGATGACTTCCGTGAATTGCTTCGCAATCTGCCGGGACCGGATTCGGCGACGCTGGCGGCGGCGCGCGACCGCGATGCGCAACTGACCAAGCCGCCGGGCGCGCTTGGCCGGCTCGAGGAAATCGCCTTCTGGCTGGCCGCCTGGACCGGGCGGCCGCCGGCGGTGACGCGACCGCTCGTCGCCGTTTTTGCCGGCAACCACGGCGTGACGAAGAACGGCATCACGCCGTATCCGCCGTCCGTGACGGCGCAGATGGTGGAGAATTTCGCCGCCGGCGGCGCGGCGATCAACCAGATCTGCATTAGCCACGACCTCGGTCTGAAGGTCTTCGACCTCGCGCTCGACTATCCGACGGGCGACATCACCGAGGAGGCGGCCCTGTCCGAGCGCGATTGCGCAGCCACGATGGCCTTCGGCATGGAGGCGGTGGCCGGCGGCACCGACCTTCTGTGCATCGGTGAAATGGGCATCGGCAACACGACGATCGCCGCCGCGATCAACCTTGCGCTCTACGGCGGCACCGCCGCCGACTGGGTGGGGCCGGGGACCGGCTCCGAAGGCGAGGTGCTGCAGCGCAAGATCGCCGCGGTGGAGAAGGCGGTCGCCCTGCACCGGGATCACCTGTCCGACCCGCTGGAGGTGCTGCGCCGCCTCGGTGGCCGCGAGATCGCCGCGATGGCCGGCGCGATCCTGGCCGCGCGCATGCAGAAGATTCCGGTGATCCTCGATGGCTACGTCTCGACCTGCGCCGGTGCGATTCTCAAGGCAGCCAATCCGTCCGCGCTCGACCATTGCCTGATCGGCCATGTTTCGGCCGAGCCGGGGCACATGCTGGCGATCGAGAAGCTGGGCAAGACGCCGCTTCTCGCGCTCGGTATGCGGCTCGGCGAAGGCACGGGGGCGGCACTTGCCGCCGGCATCGTCAAGGCGGCCGCTGCCTGCCACTCCGGCATGGCGACGTTCGCTCAGGCCGGTGTCAGCAACCGGGGAGACTAACCGCTCGTTCGAGAGGTCTGTGGTTCGAAGACAGAGGATGGCCCGCGATGAGCACCGCGGGCCTTTCGTTTGTCGATACGCCGCGGCCATGTTTCCGCCACCGAGCGTCAATAAGGGCCCATCCTTCCCCGTCCGCAATGCTTTCTTTTCGCTTTGCTGGCATGATGTTACAACGTCGGCGTGCGCGCCGTATCCGCGCGAGCGAGAGAAGAACGATGACCATGGCTGAAGGCAGGATCGACACGAGCCCGGTGAAGAAGGAGACGGGGCTGCGCCATCTCTTCGCCGCCGCCAGCTATTCGCTCGGCGGGGCACGGCGCTTGCTCGGCGAGGCGGCCTTCCGGCACGAGCTGATTGCCTTTGCCGTGGTGATGGGGGTCTTCGTCGTCGTCGGGGCGACCTTCTTCCAATTCGTGGCGATGGCAATCCTGTTCTTGCTGATGATGGCCTTCGAGGCGATCAACACGGCGATCGAGGAGATCGTCGACCGGGTGTCGCCGGAAATCTCCGAAATGGGCAAACACGCCAAGGACCTCGGCTCGTTCGCCGTCTTCTGCCTGATCGTCGCCAACGCGGTCTATGCGGCCTATGTGCTGATCGTCTCGCTGATGGCCTGACGAACGGTCCGCTGGGCGCGGTTCAGGCGAAGCTTCTGCGGCGCGGGGCGACGGTCCTGATCTCTTCGACGGGCGGCAGGCTCTGCAGCACGCGCTTGGCGGGCAGGATGGCGATGGCCTCGGTGCCCTCGCGCAGCTTCGATTTCAGGATGAACTCGCCATTGTGCTTGGCGAGGATCGCCTGAACGATCGGAAGGCCCAGCCCGGTGCCCTGTTCGGCGCTCTTGATTGCGATCGCGCCCTGGCCGAAGGCGGAAAGCACGATCGGAATTTCCTCCTCGGGAATGCCCGGGCCGTTGTCGCGGATGGAAATGTACTGGCCGCCGCCGGCCGTCCAGCCGACCTTGACCCGGATCTCGCCGCCTTGCGCCGTGAACTTCACCGCATTGGAGAGAAGGTTCAGCACCACCTGGCGAATGGCCTTCTCGTCCGCCCAGACGTCGGGCATGTCGTTTTCGAACTGCTGGGTGATGGAGATCTTCTTGGTTCGGGCACGGAGCTGCACCATGCCGATGCAGTCGTCGCAGACGTCCACGAGCTGGATCGCCTCCTCGGTCAGGTCATACTTGCCCGCCTCGATGCGAGAGAGGTCGAGGATCTCGTTGATGAGGTTGAGCAGGTGCTTGCCGGACGTGTGGATATCGGCAGTGTATTCCTTGTAGGTCGGATTGTTCAGCGGGCCGAGGACCTCGGTGGACATGACCTCGGAGAAGCCGAGGATGGCATTGAGCGGGGTGCGCAGCTCGTGGGACATCGAGGCGAGAAAGCGCGACTTCGCGAGGTTGGCCTCCTCAGCCCGGCGGCGCGCCTCATCCGACATCGACTTTGCCACCTCCAATGCGGCGATCAGGTCGTCCTTCTCGGACTGGAACGACAGCAATTGCGTGCTGGCGCGGCGCATCCGCTGCGTGATGAAGGCGAGAAAGATTAGCGCGACCGAGACGATCGCCGCCATGCCGACGGCGATTGGATCGGGATTTGCGATGGCGGAGAAAGCGAGTGCCGCGACGGATGGCGAGAACGCGTAGAGGAGGGCGTTGCGCAACATTAGCGCGCTCATGGTCGTCATGCAGAGCGCGACGAGCAGGGCGGTGCCCTGGTAGAAATCGAATGCGTTTCCGCCGCAGGAATCGCAGTCCTGCACAGCGAACACGGCCCAGGCGAACCCCATCAGAATTTGGGCCAGCAGGAAATATCGCTGCCAGCGCCGGACTTCGTCGGTGACGAGACCCTTTCGATGCACGTGCCTGGCAAGCAGGACGCCGATCGCATGCAGGCTCAGCGCCAGGATTGCCCAGACGAGATAGGTGGGATTGCGGGTCAGATGCAGGCCGATGCCGGTGACGACAAAGATCAGCAGCGGCATCATCAATGCGCCGTTCAGCACGGTCTCGATGTAGAGCACGAGCATCTCGCGCTCGAAAGCCGGCGAGGTGCCGCTGTTTGTCTGCAGTCGCTCACGCGTCACGCGAACGGCTCGCGATACAGCCCTGTTTCTGTGGCTGCGCGATCGGTCGACAATGATCTTGTCGGTCGTGGTGCTGGCGGCGGGACCCATGAGCTACGCAAAGATTGTGATCACCATTGAAGTCTAGGGGGGAATTCTTAAAAAGATACTGCCGGACATTAGCAATTTGCGAACCATTTCGCCGTTATGGGCGATCGTGCGCCGGACCTGCCGAGGGTCGCGGCGGATACGAGCAAATACGGCATGTAGGCCGGCCCGGACAGGTCTCGGGTTCACGCGATGTTTGAGGGCGGTTCTGGTGCGCAAGCGCATGAAATGGCGCGATGTTGTCGTCGCGCTCGCCATATTGGCGTTGATGGCATTGATCGCCGTGCGGCTGGACAGCCCCTCCGGGAGTGACCTGTTCAGCAGCACCGCCCGCGCCGCCGACGGCGACACATTGACGATGGGCGGACGGCGCATCAGGCTTTCAGGGATGGATGCGCCGGAACTGACGCAACCCTGCAACCGCGACGGCAAGGAGTGGTATTGCGGCGCGGCGGCGCGCGCGCATCTGGCCGAACTGCTTCGCCGCGGCGCGATCACCTGCAGCCCGATCGGTACCGACCGATATGAACGGACATTGGCGCGCTGCCGGGTCGGCGACGACGATCTCGGCGCGCGCATGGTGCGCGATGGCCTTGCGGTTTCCTACGGCGACTACGAGGATGTCGAAGCGATGGCGCGGGCAGAACGCAAGGGGCTGTGGAGCGGCACGTTCGATCGGCCCCAGGACTGGCGCCTCCAGCACGGTCGGCCACCGGAGGAGCCGCATGAGTCGGCTGCCGGATACCTTTCGATGGTGTTGCGGCTGATCGGGTTAGAGTAACGGAGCGTGTGGGATGGCCGGACAGGCGGGCCGGAAGGGGCACTTGGCGGAGATCGCGGCATTGCAGGCATCGATTGCAGCCTGTCGCATCTGCCGAGACCAGCCGCTCGGGGGAGTGCAAGGCCGCCTTCCGCACGAGCCACGCCCGGTCGTCATCCTTTCCGCCACAGCGCGGATCCTGATCGCCGGGCAGGCGCCTGGCCTGCGCGTCCATGAGACCGGCCTGCCGTTCAACGACGCTTCGGGCGACCGCCTGCGCGACTGGTTGCAGGTCAGCCGCGAGCAATTCTACGATCCAGCGCTCTTCGCCATCGTCCCGATGGGCTTCTGCTTTCCCGGATATGACGCCACCGGCAGCGACCTGCCGCCGCGGCGGGAGTGTGCGCCGCATTGGCGGGCGAGGGTGATGGCAGCGATGCCGCAGGTCGAGCTTGTCCTGGCGGTCGGCCAGTATGCGCAGGCTTGGCACCTGGGCGCATTGCGGGAGAAGTCGATGACCGCGACGGTGATGGCCTGGCGGCGTTACCTCGCCCCCGATAAGGGGCGCGCGGTGCTGCCGCTGCCGCATCCGAGTTGGCGCAACACGGGCTGGTTGAAGCGCAACCCATGGTTTGCGGAGGAATTGCTGCCGGAACTGCGAAAGCGGGTGAAAACCCTAATTGAGTGAAATATCGTTCTTTATTTCGCCACGAGAGTCGTCTTAATAGAAAATTCGTTTCAAGGGGGAAGCATTCATGGACCGTCTCGACCGCAAGATTCTACGCCTGCTGCAGGAGGATTCCACACTTGCCGTGGCGGATCTGGCGAAGAAGGTCGGCCTCTCCACGACACCCTGCTGGCGCCGCATCCAGAAGATGGAAGAGGACGGCGTCATTCGCCGTCGCGTGGCCCTGCTTGATCCCGTCAAGGTGAATACGAAGGTCACGGTGTTCGTGTCGATCCGGACCAACGTGCACTCGACGGAATGGCTGAAGCGCTTCTCGGAGGTTGTCGTCGATTTTCCCGAAGTGGTCGAGTTCTACCGGATGAGCGGCGACGTCGACTATCTGCTGAGGGTGGTCGTGCCGGATATCGCTGCCTACGACGCCTTCTACAAACGGCTGATTGCCCGCATCGAGATCCGCGACGTGTCCTCGAGCTTCGCGATGGAGCAGATCAAGTACACGACCGAGCTCCCGCTCGACTACATGACCGTGGACAACAAGTCGGCGGACGACTGAAGAGGTAGGCGGCCTAAAGCATGTCTCCCGAAAGTGGGAACCGGTTTCGGGACAAAGACATGCGAAAGAACAAAGACCTAAAGCGTGATAAGCGAATCTGAAAGATCGCGACACGCTTTAAGAACAGTGCCCACGGGCGACTTCCGCCGCCCATGGGCGATTTGATCACTTGCGTTCGAGCCTTGCGAGCAGCGAGGACGTATCCCAGCGCTTGCCCCCCATCTCCTGCACGTCGCCATAAAACTGGTCGACCAGGGCCGTGACCGGCAGCTTGGCGCCATTGCGCCGGGCCTCGGTGAGCACGATGCCAAGATCCTTGCGCATCCAGTCGACGGCGAAGCCGAAGTCGTACTTGCCCTCGTTCATCGTCCTGTGGCGGTTTTCCATCTGCCAGGAGCCGGCCGCGCCCTTGGAGATCACCTCGACCACCTTTTCAATGTCGAGGCCGGCGCGCTTGCCGAAGTGGATGCCTTCGGCAAGGCCCTGGACGAGGCCGGCGATGCAGATCTGGTTGATCATCTTGGTCAGTTGGCCGGCGCCGGCCGGACCCATCAGGCCGACCATGCGGGCATAGGCATCGATGACCGGCCTGGCCTTGTCGAAGGTGGCCTGGTCGCCGCCACACATGACGGTGAGCACACCGTTTTCCGCGCCCGCCTGGCCGCCGGAGACGGGGGCGTCGACAAAGCCGCAGCTGCGGGCCTTCGCCGCCTCGTAGAGCTCGCGCGCGACCTCTGCCGAGGCCGTCGTGTTGTCGATCAGGATCGCCCCGGCCTTCATCCCGTGCAGCGCGCCGTCCTGGCCGGTGGTGACGGAGCGCAGGTCGTCGTCGTTGCCAACGCAGACGAAGACGAAGTCAGCGCCGTCCGCTGCCTGCGCCGGTGTTCGGACGGCCTTGCCACCGAACTGTGCCGCCCACTTCTCGGCCTTGGCGAAGGTGCGGTTGTAGACGGTGACGTCGTGGCCGCCCTTGACCTTGAGATGGCCGGCCATGGGGTAGCCCATGACGCCAAGGCCGATGAACGCGACATTAGCCATGCTGGATTCTCCTCTTTACGTAACGGTGATGTATCGGAAAGCGGCCATCGGCGAAAGTGCGGCTGCGGCCATTGCTGTCGCTGCCGTGGCTCAAGTGGGCACGGGTGCAGGAACGAGCGGCATGAGCAGCATGTAACCGGCGAGTCCGCAGCCGATGCAGAACAGGGTTGCGCCGGCAAGACGGACGGTAAAGGTGCTTGCACCGGCACCGGATGCAGCAAGCCCGACCTTGGTAAAGAGGTTGACGATGACGGCGATCAGGATGGCTGTCCCTGCCGTGTCCAGCGCAAGCGATCCGCCGGCCAGCCGTGCGGTTGAAAGCGCGATCGCATCGAGATCCATGGTTCCCGAGATAGCAGCGACGACGTAGAGCATGGCCGGCCCCGCATAGTCGACCAGCACCTTGGAGACCCAGGTGACCGCCCCGAGAAGTGCACCGAATTGCAGCACGACGAGGAGGTCGAACGGGTTGTTCATTTGCAGCTCCGGGGTCTTGCGACCGCGCTCGCCATGCCTGGTCGTCCAGAAGCTCACGGCGAGGAGGGCGAGCAGTGCAGGCACGAGGGATGCAGCGAGCTTGAAGGAGAGCGAAGGCACCAGAACAAAAGTAATGACGAGAACGCGTGCGAGGGAGAGGGCGCCCGCTATGATCGCACCCGCGGCGAGTTGCCGGCCGTTCTCCGGTGCCGACCGGGCAAAATTGGCGAAAGCCACGGTGAGCGCAGTCGAGGAGGCGAGGCCGCCCGCGGCGCCGGCGAACAGAATGCCGCGCTCGGAACCCGCCACCCGCACGGCGATGTAGCCGGCGTAGGAAATCGTGGCGATCATCACCGTCATCAGCCAGATGGTGCGGAGATTGAGCCCTCCCCAAGGGTCGATCGGGCGGTCCGGCAGGAGCGGCAGGGCGACCACCGTCATGGCGAGCAGAACGAGGGCGGAACGCAGTTCGATCCAGGTGAGCCGCTTGAGAAAACCGTGCAGTCGGTTTCGGGCGGCGAGAAAGCCCGCGGTCACGACGCCCGCAGCCGCGGCCACGGCCGGGTCGGCGACGACCGCGGCTGCGCCGAGCACGAACACCAGGATGGCAGCGACGACGCCCGTGACGCTGTAATCTTCCTCCTCCTCCGCCTCCCGGCGTTTGAACAGGGTGAAGATCGCGCCGAACAGAAGCAGCAAGGCGACCGTGAAGGCTGTTCCAAGATAGGGCTGGAGATAACCGGTCAGGCCGCCAAGAAGGCCGATCAGGGCGAAGGTGCGGATGCCCGCCGTGCGGCCGCCGGCGCGGACGGAGCGCTCCTGCCAGCCGCGTTCGATGCCGACGAGGAGCCCGACGGCCAATGCGACGCCAAGACGTTGAAATGCTTCGACAGTATCCATGCGGTGAGCATATCCGCCTGCCGGCCTTGTTCAAGTCCGGCTCGACTGGTGGCATGCACCGCGACAAATCGATGGGCGACGCCTCTGCTGAGGAGTGCGCCGAAGCGACGTGGGTCAGATCCCCGCGCCTCGCTCAAACGAACCGTTCCTGTCCCGGGACTTGCTGTCGAGCAAGCTTTCGGAGTCTGGTCCAAGCGCGCCGCAAATGTCGTTCCAGACCAGCCGCAGCCGGCGGACATGGAGATCGTCTCCAATCCAGCGCATGACATGCTCGATGCATTTCGTCGACTGTTTGAGGTCCGTTCCGACAAGCTTGCGCGCCCATTGACAATACTCGTCGACCGTAACCGGCTTAACGCTGCCGCCTTCGATGATCATCGGCCAGTTCTTGCCGATCTGCGCGACACTTCTGAGGTTATCCGTCGTGGCAAAGAGGATGCCGGCGTAGATCGCGTCGCACTCGTCCGGACCGTGGCGGCTGTCGATCGCCCTCTCAAGGTCGAAGATCGAGCGGATGTTCACCTCGCGCATCATGAGAAACCGCTCGATGCCGAGGATGTGGCACAATTGCGCCTGGGCCACCCAGTCGATGCACTGATAGATGCCGTAGGGCGACTCGATGTGCAGCATGATCGGATTGGTGGTCGCGAGGTTCTGCACGTCGTAGATGCCGCATATCTCCAGCCGGAAGCGCGTCGGGAAATCGACGCCGTCAATGACATCGGGCGTTGTGATGCGGGTTACCTTCTGGAACCTGTCATCCTCGGTCTTGAACCAGGCAATGAGGTTCTTCGTCTTGGTGAAGACGAACTGTGTCGCCGATCGCGGCATCAGCCCCAGGATCGGCGCAAGAGCGATCCAGACCCGCGAGATTTGCGCGCCTCCTTCGGGCGGTGTGAACGGCGCGAGCGGATCGGGGGCGAATGCATAGGCGATCATCGTGAAGACCACGGCTGCGATCGTTTCGGCAGTCTGGCGGAGGAACGTGTAGGAAGACAGATCATAAACCGCCAGGTGACGCAGAAAGGTGCGCATCGAATCGACGTATGCCCCGGCGAATGCAAGACCGCCGATGGTGATCAGGTTGGCGAAGAGCGGGGAAGGAACCGGCGTTCCGCCTCCGGGCGTGCATTGCGTGAAAAGCGTCTGAGCGCAAGGACAGACCGCGCCCTGGAAACCGCACGCAATCGCGCCCATCAGCGCGTCGATGCCGCAATAGATCACGATCATCAGCGCGATAGACGATAGCAGCAGCCGAACGTCGTGCCTTCGCCCCTGCCAGCGGATCTGGGCGAGCACCTCTTCCAATTGTCGGCCGGTCGGTACCGGGCCGTTGATGCCATAGAACGCGCCGTCGGAGTCGATGTCCGAGAGATACTTGGAACGGACGAATTCGAACGAGGGATTGGTCCGAATGTTGCTTTTGGGCCGGATGCGGTCGAAGGTGCGTTCAAAATCGAAGATCTGCCGGACCCGGCGGATGCGGACTTCCTGGCGGCCGAAGATGATCAGCACCGGCGTCAGAACGGCAAACGACAATGCCCAGAAGTTCGTATTTTGCCAAATATAGAGCGCGAGCCCGTGCAGGTACCCCAGGAAGATTCCGAGATTAGTGGCGTCCACTCCCGCTTGCATCGCGTGGCGATCCCTAAAAGATCTCCACGCAAGGCTATGGTGCGCCCAAGGGCAAGTCTACGAACCCTGTGATAATTCCTGGTTGTGGAATCAGGCTTCACCGTTGTACTTCGCGATCACAAGATGGCCGGCAATCGGCTCGCCTTCTTCCGTCCGCACGGTGATGTCGTCGACTTCGACCACCTCGAATCCGGTCGCGGCCAGCCGCTCGCGGACATAGGTCTCGGCATGGGCGAAGCGCTGGTGCGGGCCGACCATGAAGGCGCGGCCGGCAAAGGCTTCGTCCGGCAGCGTTTCGGACGAGAAGATGAAAAGTCCGCCGGGCAGAAGATTGTCGGCCGCACCGAAGAACAGCGGCTCCAGCGCACCCAGATAGGGCAGGACGTCGGTCGCGGTGATCAGGTCGTATGGCTCGTCGTCATTGTCGTCGAGGAAATCGACGGCCTCGGCGACGTAGAGCGTTTCGTACAGATCCTTCTCATGGGCGACTTCGACCATGTTCTCCGACAGATCGACGCCGGTGATGTCGTCAGCCATGTCGCGCAGCGTGCCGCCGGTGAGGCCGGTGCCGCAACCGAGATCGAGCATCCGGTTGAAAGCGCCGAGGCCAAGCGCCTGCAGGCGTTGGCGCACCAGCACCGGCACGGCGTAGCCGAGCTGCTCCACGAGCACGTCCTCGAATACCTCGGCGTGCTGGTCGAAGAGCGTGGTGACGTAGGCGTCCGGGGCCTTTTCCGGCGTCTCGCCCCGCCCCATGGAGGCCAGGCGCACGGCCGCGCCGCCGTGATCCTCGGGGTCGAGGGCCAGGACCTCCGCATAGGCTTTCGCCGCAGCGTCGAAGTCGCCGGACTTCTCGAGGGCGAGGGCGCGGTTGTAGGCTTCCGCAAGCGCTTCTTCGTCGATCTTTGTCATGGGGCGTCTCATAGGGCTGACGGCGCCGTTTGGCAATGCTGGCCGGTGGCGACCTCCCGGCTGACGGCGAATATGACATTTCACAATTGGATCAAAGAGGGGCATCATCTCCTTCAAGGAAAAGAAGAAGGAGGAAGGCCGATGGCGGGCGAAGTCGCGTCGTTTTCCGCGCAACCGGACAAGGGTGAGATGACGTCGTCGCATCTGCCGGTGACGTCGATGGAGGCGATCAACCTGATGGTCCATTACTATCGCGGTGAACTGGGCCGGATGGCCGGCTGGCGTGACCGCATCGACCGGACGACGAACTGGGCGATCACGGTGGTGGCGGCGATGCTCTCCGTCTCCCTTTCGACGCCGAACTCGCATCACGGGGTCTTGTTGTTCGCAATGCTGCTGATTTCGCTGCTGCTTCTGATCGAGGCACGGCGCTACCGCTTCTTCGACGTCTATCGGTCGCGGGTCCGGCAGATCGAGAAGAAATACTTCGCTGAATTTCTCGAGCCGCGCGGCGACCTGTCGCCCGACTGGGCGGCCGCGATCGCCAAGAGCCTGCGCAAGCCCCAATTCGAGATCGGCTATCGCGAGGCCGCCTGCCGCCGGCTGCGACGAAACTATTCCTGGATGTACCTGATCCTGCTGTTGGCCTGGGCGCTGAAGATCTCCTCGTCGACGATGACGGAGGCGGGCCCCTTCGACGTCGCGCTGTCCTTCCATCAGGTGCTGAAGAATGCCGCACTCGGGCCGATCCCCGGCGGCGGCGTGCTCGCCATTGTCGCTGTGTTCTACCTGCTGATTCTCGTAGCCGTCCTGCACCAGGAGCGATCCGAAGGGGAACGCGTGCGTGGCGAGGCGCATGTCTGACGCCGGGCATCGGCGGCGCGTCAGTGCAGGATGAACTCGCCCTTCAATGCCCTCCACTCGGTCGCCGAGATCAGCTTGCGGTGCACATAACGTACCGAATGTAGCGGCCCGTCGAGCTTCTCCTGCCAGAACTTCAGGAATTGGCGCATCTCGGGAAATTCCGGAGCAAGGTCGTAATGCTGCCAGACGTATGTCTGCAGCAGGGCCGGATGATCGGGCATCCGGTAAAGGATCTGGGCCGTCGTCAGGCCGTAGCCTTTCAGTTGCAGTTCCAAGTCCTGTGTCATTCGGGACCTCATTTCAAGGTGAATGATGGTCCCTATGATTGAGCCACGGCAGTGGTTAATCAATCATTGATTTTTCGCCTGAGGTGGGGATTAATCCATTTGAAACAATGGTTTGTCAGCACTTCTGGTGGAGTGCTGCCAAACATCGGGATCTTTCAGCGCTTCAGGTGGCGCGTCAGCCGCGCTTCCAGCCAGGCCCAGAGGTTGCGCATGAACTCGACGATCATCAGATAGAGCAGCGCGGCCCAGAGATAGGTCTGATAGTCGAAGGTGCGCGAGAAGGCGCGCCTCGTCTCGCCCATCAGGTCGAAGACGGTGACGATTGCGACGATCGCCGAGCCCTTGATCATCAGGATGATCTCGTTGCCATAGGGGCGAAGCGCCACGATCAGCGCCTGTGGCAGGATGACCTTGAAGAAGGTGATCCGACTCGGCAGGCCGAGCGAGGCGGCGCCCTCATGCTGGCCGCGCGGCACGCTCTCGATGGCGCCGCGCAGGATCTCGGCCTGGTAGGCGGCGGTGTTGAGCGTGAAGGTGAGCAGCGCGCAGTTCCAGGCGTCGCGGAAGAAACCCCACAGGCCGAGCGCCTTCAATTCCGCCGAGAAGCTGCCGAGGCCGTAGTAGACGAGGAAGAGCTGCGTCAGCAGCGGTGTTCCGCGGAAGAAGTAGATGTAGCCGTAGGCGAGCCAGGACAGCACCTTGTTGTTCGACATCCTGGCGAAGGCGACCGGCAAGGAAACGAGCGCGCCGAGCGTGATCGAGATCGTGACCAGGAGCAGTGTCACGCCGAGGCCGGACAGGTAGCTCGGACCGTACTTGGCAAACTTCTCCGGATCCCAGCCGTCGACGACGGTCAAAAAGATGCCGACTGCGACCGCCAGCCATATGCCAAGAGCGACGCTGCCGACAAAACGTGACAGCGAGTAGGGCTGTGGGGGCGCCGGAGGAGGAGCCTGGGGCGGAATGAGAGAGGTGACGGCGCTCATCGTGCGACCTCCGAGCGCTTCACGCGCGCCTCGATGGCCGAGAACACGATCGAAGACAGGAGGGCGAGAACGAGGAAGAGAATGCAGGCGATACCGTAGAACAGGAATGCCTCCTTGGTGACGCGGGCGGCAATGCCGGTCTGGCGCAGGATGTCCGGAAGGCCGACAATGGAGACGAGTGCCGTATCCTTCAACAGGATCATCCAGAGATTTCCAAGTCCGGGCAGGGCAATGCGAACAAGTTGGGGCAGGATAATGAGGCGCATGGTATTGCCACGATGCAGCCCGAGTGAATCGCCGGCTTCGTATTGTCCGCGGGGGATCGCCCGGAAGGCCGACAGCAGGACCTCGGAGCAGTAGGCGGAAAAGACGACGCCGAGCGCAATCATGCCGGCGAAGAAGGCATTGATCTCGACCGCCTGCTGGTATCCGAGCGCCGAAAGCAGGTTCTGCACGAGGATCTGCAGCCCGTAATAGACGATGAAGAGCGTCAGCAGCTCCGGCAGGCCACGGAAGATGGTCGTGTAGATGTCGGCGGCAAGCCGCAGCGAGCGTTCCTCCGACTGCTTGGCAAGCGCGATGAAGAAGCCGAACAGCAGCCCTACCGGCAGCGTTGCCAGGGCGAGGCTGCCGGTGATCAGGAAACCGGTCGCGATCTCGTCGCCCCAGCCCGCGTCGCCACAAGCAAGAAGGGTATCGCCCGCGAACCAGCGGAATACGCCGGCGGGGCCGCACAATGGATCGATCACTCTGAGAAACGCGGAGACCGCCTCCGCGATGGCGGAAAAGAACCCGCTCATGCCAAATGTACCCCCGGCGCGCTTGGCGCGCTCATCGCGCGGCGCTTCAACACGCCTTCTGTTTAAGGTTGTTCTCAAACAAAAATGACGGGAGGGCAAGCCCTCCCGTCCACACAAACCCGCATCGGGTCATAAAATCCCCGCATAAGCGGGCCGCCGACTATTCTTCGCCGTAGACGTCGAAGGGGAAGTACTTGGCGTTGATTTCCTGGTACTTGCCGCTGGCGCGGATGCCCTGGATCGCCTTGCTGAGCTTGTCAGCCAGATCGGTCTCGCCCTTGCGGACGGCAATGCCGGCGCCGGCGCCGTTGATGACCGGGTCGACCGGCAGCGTGCCGAGCAGCTTGCAGCAGGCGCCATCCTCGGTCTTGAGCCACTCCGAGAGAACGACGACGTCGTCGATAGCGGCGTCAACACGACCGTTGGCGATGTCGAGCTTGTACTCGTCGGCGGTCGGATAGAGCTTCAGCTCCGCGCCCTTCATGTGCGCTTCGGCATAGTTGGAATGGGTGGTCGAAGACTGGGCGCCGAGCGTCTTGCCGGCGAGCGCTTCCGCGGTCGCAGCGGTGATCTCGGAATCCTTCGGCACGACGATCGCCGGCGGCGTGTTGTAGTACTTGGCCGAAAAGTCGACCTTCTGCTTGCGCTCTTCGGTGATCGACATCGAGGCGACGATGGCGTCGAACTTCTTGGCGACGAGCGCCGGGATGATGCCATCCCAGTCCTGCGTCACGAACGTGCATTCGGCCTTCATCTCTTCGCAGAGCGCCTTGGCGATATCGACGTCGAAGCCTGTCAGCGTGCCGTCGGCCTCAAGGTTGTTGAACGGCGGATAGGCGCCCTCGGTGCCAATGATAATCTTTTCACCATCGGCCATCGCAGCACCGGCCAGCAGTGTGAAAACGGCTGCGGACGCGGCCATGGTGAGACGTTTGGAAATGCGCATTTTAATCCTCTCTGTTTCAGACCGGCCGGTTATTGTGTTCTCGGCGGTTTCCCGGGGCGGGCGTCGCTGGCCCGCTTGGCGCGATAATCGACTTCTTTCGCCGGAAAAATCAACCACGAACTGCTTCGCTTGCTCGTTCGCGCGGAGTTGTCCCTCGGAGGCGAATGAACCGAGCGGCGTGCTTGCGCGTTGTATGGTGGGTGAATGGAGCCGAAACGGGCCGTTCATCAAGAGTTCAGACCAGGGCCAATAGCCTATCCACACTGCAGGATTCGGTTTGCGGACCGGATCATAAAATCGCCCGGAATGGCTGGTCCACGCTTCGCCGAAGGAATCAGCGGTACACAAGGAATACGTAATGGGTAACCGAACCAAACTGCTCGCCACGGTAGCACTGCCGCTGGCATCGCTCATCTGGCAACCGGCCAATGCTGCGGCGATTCGCCCGATGCAGCCGGCCGGGACCGCGCAGGGCGTGATCCAGGTTCAGTCGGACGAGAGCGGCCTTTCCGAGGAGGAGCTTCGCAAGCTGCGCCGCAAGCAGCGCCAGCAGCAGGCGGAAGAACAGAAGGGCGCCGCCGAGGAGCAGCAGCAGTCGGATAAGCAGAAGGCTCGCGAGGAGCGCCGCAAGAAGCAGCAGGAGCAGAAGGCGGAGGAGCAGAACCGCGCCGCCGAGGAGCAGCAGCAGTCGGATAAGCAGAAGGCTCGCGAGGAGCGCCGCAAGAAGCAGCAGGAGCAGCAGGCGGAGGAGCAGAACCGCGCCGCCGAGGAGCAGCAGCAGTCCGACAAGCAGAAGGCTCGCGAGGAGCGCCGCAAGAAGCAGCAGGAGCAGCAGGCGGAAGAGCAGAACCGCGCCGCCGAGGAGCAGCAGCAGTCCGACAAGCAGAAGGCCCGCGAGGAGCGCCGCAAGAAGCAGCAGGAGCAGCAGGCGGAGGAGCAGAACCGCGCCGCCGAGGAGCAGCCGCAGTCCGACAAGCAGAAGGCCCGTGAGGAGCGCCGCAAGAAGCAGCAGGAGCAGCAGGCGGAAGAGCAGAACCGCGCCGCCGAGGAGCAGCCGCAGTCCGACAAGCAGAAGGCCCGCGAGGAGCGCCGCAAGCAGCAGGAGCAGCAGGCGGAAGAGCAGAACCGCGCCCCCGAGGAGCAGCCGCAGACCGACAAGCAGAAGGCCCGCGAGGAGCGCCGCAAGCAGCAGGAGCAGCAGGCGGAAGAGCAGAACCGCGCCGCCGAGGAGCAGCCGCAGACCGACAAGCAGAAGGCCCGCGAGGAGCGCCGCAAGCAGCTGGAGGCGCAGCGCGAGCAGGATGCGGCGCAGGAAAACCGTCAGCGCCCGCGGCGCGAACGGGATCCTGAGCGGGAGCGCGTCGCGCGCGACCCCTCGAAGACGACGGAAACGATCGATCTTCCGGTGGTGGGCGGAGCCGCCGTGCTCGACAGCGACAAGGACGCGGACAATCGCCGCGACGGATCGCGCGAAGAGCGCCGCAAGCGCCGCGCCGAACAGCGTCGTGCCGAAGAGCGTCAGAATGAACGGCAGATCGTGCCGACCACGGATGCGGATGCACAGGTCGACCGGGACGGCAATCGTCGCCGGCCGGTGCGATACGAATCGATCGAGCGCGAGCGCGGCGAGCGCTCCAACCGGCGTCCCGGTTACCGGGATCCGGATAACGTCCGCGTCGACCGGCGTGACCGGGATCGCGTGATCTACAACATCGACAACCGCACGATCGTCCGCAACTACGACGGCAACCGGCTGTCGCGCCGCGCACAGGATACCTACTACGAGAACCTCAGCGGCGGCCGGGTGCGCGAGACGATCGAGCGTCCGGGCGGTGTCCGCGTCGTGACCATTCGCGACGGCTACGGCGATGTCGTCCAGCGCTCGCGTTTCGTCGGTGACCGCGAATACGTTCTCTACTACGTTCCTGAGACCGACTACTACGTGGAAGACCGCGTTCCCTTCCGGGATCCGGGCCTTTACCTGCCGCCGATGCGCCTGACGGTGCCGGTCGAGGACTACATCATCGACACGTCGAGCGATTATGATCGCGACTATCGCGCCTTCCTCGCGGCGCCGCCGGTCGAGGCAGTCGAGCGCGTCTACACGCTCGACGAGGTGAAGTACTCGGCCCGTATCCGCGACAAGGTGCGCCGCATCGACCTCGACACGATCACGTTTGCGACCGGCAGCGCCGAGATCTCGATGGAACAGGCCTCGACCCTGCGACAGGTGGCCGATGCGATCAACAATCTCCTGGACGAAAACCCCGGCGAGACGTTCCTGATCGAGGGCCATACCGATGCGGTCGGTTCTGATGAATCGAACCTCATCCTCTCCGACGAGCGTGCCGAATCGGTCGCTGACCTGCTGACGGATGTCTACGACATTCCGCCGGAGAACCTGTCGACCCAGGGCTATGGCGAACGCTACCTGAAGATCCTGACCGACGGACCCGAGCAGCTCAACCGGCGTGTGACGATCCGCCGCGTGACGCCGCTGGTGAAGCCGGTCGCATCCGCCCAGTAAGGCGCGAGGTCGAGTGAATATAGAAGGCCGCCGGAGCGATCCGGCGGCCTTTTGCTGTGGCAAGCGTCAGTGTTCGCAAGCAGCGCTGCTTCGCCTTTTTGGCTTGGGGAGTGTCCAGCTGCGTTTGCTGGCGGCACCGGAACCTTCTGTGCTCGAGGACTTGAGCGCGCAGGATGCCGAACCAAAGTCCGGTATGACGGTGTCAGTAGAAGCCGTTCGAAGACGAGATCTAAGGCCCAGGCTGACGGGGCAGACGCACTTAGCGTTGCCTGCCTCCGATCAACCCGGCCCGGCGACCGTCGCGACCGTCCTGGGGCAATCCTTCAACGGCAGTATCAGCGCTTTGACGTCACCGGCAGACCGACGCTGGCCAGAATGAAATCGGCGATGCCATCGGTGTCATCGAGGTCGAAGACGGGCAGGAGGGTATCCATCACCGGATGGTCGGCGGCGATGGCGACGATGTGCGGGTCCTGCGGGGCGAGCGGCGTGCGGTTTGCCGCGTCCAGCCGCCGGGCTTCGATCTTCGGGATCGGTTCGCGCTTGTAGCCCTCGATCAGAACGAGGTCGCAGGGGGCGAGACGGGCAAGGACATCCTCGAAGCCCGGTTCGGGATCGCCGCGCAGTTCATGCATGATGGCGTAGCGGGTGCCGGATACGATTGCCACTTCGTGGGCGCCGGCATGCCTGTGCCGATAACTGTCGGTGCCCGCCCTGTCGATGTCGAAATCATGGTGCGCGTGCTTGATGGTCGAAATGCGATAGCCGCGCGCGACAATCGTGTCGACAAGGCGCGTGGTCAGCCCGGTCTTGCCGGAGTTCTTCCACCCGGAAATGCCAAAGATGCGGGGTCTGTCGGTCATGGTTCAAGCGTCTCCAGCCAGCCTTCCGCCACGGCAAGATCGTCCGGCGTGTTGATATTGAAGAAAGGGTCGAGGGGGCCGCGCGGCGTTTGGCGGTCTGAAAAGTGCACCTGGCGCGTGCTGTGGCCATCGAGCCAGGTCCGCAGGCGCAGGGACTGGCCGCCACGCAGCCACGCGTCCAGTTCATCGGCGAGGGCAATCGGCCAGAGCCCGAAAACCGGATGCACGCCGCCGGAGGAGGCGGCCACGGCGGTGCGCTCGGGGTGGTCGATGGCAGCGCCCAGGCACGCGACAAGATCGAGCGGGAAGAAGGGGCTGTCCGTCGGCGCCGTTGCGACATGGGTAGCGCCGGGCTGGTGCTCCCGCACATGCAAGAGCGCGGCCAGGATGCCCGCGAGCGGACCGGAGCGCGTGTCTTCAAGATCGCTGAACACCGGGAAGGGTGACTTGCTGTCGAGAGAAAGCGGCTCGTTGGCGCTGATCGAGAGGATCGTGACCTGCGGTCCGAGCCGGCGGATGGCGCGGTCGACTAGCGTCATGCCGCCGAGCCGGACATTCGCCTTGTTCTCGCCCATGCGGCTGGATCGCCCGCCGGCGAGGATCACACCGGGGAACGCATTGCTGCACTGTACGGTCGTATCTGTTAGCATGAAACCTCGCCCCGTCGTTGTTCCGGGTCTAGCCGAAGTGGGCGGATCTGGCCAAGATGAAACCTGTTGCGGGCGTGACAATGGAAGCGAATTTTGCCTTCGTCAGCTCGCACGGTTCCTGAGGCCTACTCCTCAAGGCGACTGGTTGCGTCACGATCGCGGTCGTATCGCCTTGTCAGCGGAAATGGCGGCAACCACGACTCGCGACGGATGATCCAGCTCTCGTAGGTCGGTACCAGCTGGTCGGGCGCATCCAGGGATCCCAGGTTAACTTCGATTTCATCTGCGGTGCGGCTGAAAACGGACGAGCCGCAACGGGGACAGAAGAACCGCCCGGCGTAGTCGCGTGCTTCGCCATCGATCGTCACCGCATCCTGAGGGAATACCGCGGAAGCGTGAAAAAGAGCCCCATGATGCTTGCGGCAGTCGAGACAATGACACAGGCCGACCCGGAATGGTCGTCCCGACGCGGTGATTCGGACGTTGCCGCACTGGCAGCCGCCCTCAAATCGGTCCATGTTGCCTCTCCTCCAAAAACAGGTGGTGGCCTACCTGCAGCGAACAGCGCGGTCTTTCTCCGCTGCGGGCGCGGGCGCTCGTGCTTTCGGAGCGGGCGACAGCGGCATCGCTCCGAAGTGAACAGAGCCTAGCCCAAACCGACCTGAAGTATAGTGGTTGGGTCGATCTTGCGCGGGCGCTGCTGCTTGATTCTCTTGGATGAGTAAGCACGTCGCCTCTCCTGCGAGAGGGCTGCAAAGCCTTGTTGCGACGCACAGCGCATCGTTCCCCGCACTCGGTCGCGTAGCCGTGTGGCTGTTGGCTGGCGATGGGACGATCAAAATCGCCGTTGGAGACAAGCTAGTAAAGAGGCCGTTGTTCAAGGAGTGTAAGGCTGCAATTGGCAAATAGTCTCTGTCGCTTCGATTTCAAAACCTTGAGAATGCTTGGGCTTGGCTTCGCTTTTCATTAAGTTTCAGTGACTATCGTCGCGTTACCCACAAGACCATCGCATGAAGCGACGGATGCACACGTTCGAGGAGGTTGTGGTGGCCCTGGTTGTCGGCGGCTCGGTCGCCCCGGCAGTCCGAAGATGGCCATCACAGACAAACGTCTGCCACCGGAAGGGTATGAGGTCCGCACAAGAATAATACCCGGGGAACCCCATGTCCTTCATCGATCGCCTTCTGCAGCGACGTCGCATTGTTACCAAGGTGCTGCTGTTCGTCATCCCGCTGGTCGTCCTGATCGCCGGGATCGGTCTGGTAGGCTTCTTCACCGCCCGCACCTTGAACGGCCACATGACCGTGACGCGCGAAACCATCAACAGCCTGTCGGATTTTCAGAACCTGAGGACTGCGCTGCAAGACTTCGTCGATCATCCGACCGAGGAGAGCCGCAACACTCTGGCTGCGCGAATCGACGACCAGGACGGAGGAATTCACGCACTGGACGACCTGCTGGTCGAGCCCGCGGAAAAAGCCAAGATCGCCTCAGTCGTCGGTCTGGCGGAGAAGATGCGGACCCAGGCGGACCTGCTCTGGACGATCCATACCGAGCAGGAGGCGACGAGCGCTGCGCTCAAGGCGGCGCTGGCCGAAATGACGGCGCAGGGACAGTTCGCGCAGAAGCAGATCGCGGTGATCCGGAGTGAGTCGGACGCCAAGGAGAAGTTCGCGAAGACGTTGCTCTTCGATGCCGCTGCCTATCAGGGGCTGGCCGAGCGCATCGGCAAGTTCCGCAAGCCGGTGGCGCTTGCGATGAAGCCGGAGGACGCGATCAAGGCTGCCGAAACCTACCTGCCGCGGCTCGTCAAGGAGCTCGGCGATTCCGAGAGCATCGCATCGCCGGCGGCGTTGGAACAGTTCGCCTTGCTCAAGAAGGAGATCGAGGCTGTCGAGGCGATCCTCGCCAGCAGCGGCGACGCGGAAAGTAAGAAGCACAGCCTCGTGCCGGTGCTGTCGAAGCTCTCGAAATTCGACGCGGATTTCGCCAAGGCGGCCCAACAGAACTCCGACACGGCGGCAAAACGCTATGTCAGCATGGGCGCCGAGATCACGTTGATGAAGCGGCTGATGGAACTGGTCGGTGAGACCTTCACGCAGATCGACCGGGCCGGCCTTCATGTCAGCGAATTGCATCGCCAGCCGGACGAGCAAAGCCGTGCCGTCGTGCTGAAGGACATTCAGGGCATCGCGTCGAAGGGGGCCGACCTGGCAAGGCTTGGGGGCAAGAACGCCACCCTCCGCGACCTTCCGCGCAAGCTCGCTCCCTTGCTGGGGGCAATCGGTCAGGGCACGCAGGAGCTCATTTCCGTCGCCGATCGCTGGCGCCAGGCACGCACGGACGCACGCACGCTCATTGCCGATGCCAGCCAGACGCTGGAAGCCTTTGTCAGCAGCGCGCAGGAAGCAGGCAAGCAGGACAGCCAACGCTCGGCCAACGTCTCCATCGTCGCCATGGTCGCAGGCACGCTGTTGGCCATCATCGGCGGCCTGATGCTGGTGGAAACGCTGCGCGGGCCGTTGAAGCGCGTCACCGAGGTCATGTCGCGCCTGGCGAGCGGCGAACTCGACGTGCCGATCGACGGCCGCAATCGCGGCGACGAGATCGGCGACATGGTCCGCTCCGTCGCCGTGTTCCGCGACGCGGCGCTGGAAAATGTCCGATTGGAGCAGGAGGCGGAAGCCCAGCGCGCGCAGACGGCCGAAGAACAGGCCCGCCGCGCCGCCGAACAGGCACGGATCGAAGCGGAGCAGATGGAGGCGCTCAGCGCGCTGTCCGACGTGCTCGGCAAGCTCGCCGCCGGCGACCTGGAGGAGAGCATGACCGAGGCGCTGGCCGCCGAGTACGTCGCCATGGCCCGCACCTACAACAACGCAGTCGAGGCGTTGCGGGCAACGCTGGCGGACGTTCGCGCGACCACCGTTGAGATCAGCGGCGGTGCCGGCAACCTGGCTTCCTCGGCCGACGACCTGGCGCGCCGTACCGAGCAGCAGGCGGCGGCACTGGAGGAGAGCACGCGCGCGCTCCGACAGCTGACCGACATCGTCCGGTCGACCGCCGAAAGTGCCCAGCGGACCGCGGTTTCGGTTGACGAGACCCACACCTACGCGATTCGTTCCGGTGAAGTCGTCGCCAGGGCAGTCGAGGCGATGGCGCAGATCAACCGCTCGTCCGAGAAGATCAGCACGATCATCGGCGTCATCGACGAAATCGCCTTCCAGACCAACCTGCTGGCTCTGAACGCGGGCGTCGAGGCGGCACGCGCCGGCGAGGCGGGCAGGGGTTTTGCCGTGGTCGCCCAGGAGGTGCGCGAACTCGCCCAGCGTTGCGCCGGGGCCGCGCGCGAGATCAAGGGACTGATTTCCGACAGCTCCGCCCAGGTGCGCAGCGGCGTGTCGCTGGTCGAAGAGACGGGCAAGGCGCTGACGGTGATCAACGGACACATCTCCTCGATCCATCAGCTGGTCGGCAACATCGAGCAGGCGGCGGCGGCCCAATACGAGGGGCTGAGCGAAGTGAACCAGGCGGTCCACCAGGTCGAACTGATCACGCAGCAGAACGCCGCGATGGTCGAGGAGAACACGGCCGAGATTCATGGTTTGCGCAACCGCGTCGAAGTGCTCAATCGCAAGATCGACCACTTCAAGACGCGGGATCTCGATGGCCGCACCGAAGGCCATGGCGACTACTACGCGGCCTGAAGCCCGGTCACCTGAGTAGAAAACGCGCCCCGCGACAGATAACTGTCGCGGGGCTTTCTGTCAGACGGCAAGCCCCAGATGCCGAAGCCCCTCAACGCGCAGCTCAAAATCGGCGGGATTCTTGAACGGCAAAAGCTTCCTTCTGCGTTCGACTGAGAAATTCGGTTCAAGCCGCAGGACCTGCGCCCAGGCATCTTTCCCCGCTTCGATCTGCCCGAGGTGACCCAGGCTCGACGCGAGCAGGGCGTAGGCGGTCGTTGCTTCCGGATTGCGCTCAAGTCGCTTTCTCAGCGTGTCGGCTGCCAGATCAAATCTGCCGAGCAGAAACTGGGCCTCGGCGAGAAACTGCAGGGCAATTTCGGGATAGACGGGATCGAGCTTCATATACGCGTCGAGCGTCTCGATCGACTTGGCCGGATTGCCGTTGAACATCTCGATATGCGCCTTCAATATGAGGCCTTCTGCCGAACTCGGTGCAAGCGCGATGCAGCGCAACACCGATCCAAGCGCCTCGTCCGGCTGCCTGTTCCACAGAAGCGCGACACCCAAGACGAAATGGCCTTCCGGCAGCTGATCATCGAGAGCGATGGCATGGCGCGCCAGTTCGAGCCCGGTCAGAAGGGCCTGTTCGGGTTCGGTGGCCCAGCCGTTGATATAATCGTTCACAAGCGCAAATGAGGTGTACGCGTAAGCCACCGCGCAATTCGGATCAATCTTGAGAACCTCGGCCATGTGCGCTCGTGCTTCGGCGTTGCCGGCGCGCGTATGGAGCCAGACCTGCTCGCGTCCCCGCAGGAAGCATTCGTGTGCGGTGACGTCGGCAACGGGCTTGTCGGTGATGCGATCCCTTTCGGAGGTCGTCAGCCGCACCTTGAGCGCGGTCACGATATGTTGGGTCAATTCGTCCTGTACGGCAAAGACGTCGGTCAGTTCCCGGTCGAACCGCTCGGCCCAGGCATGGCCGCCGGTGGTGGCGTCGATCAGCTGCGCGGTGACGCGCACCTTGCTTCCGGCCTTGCGCACGCTCCCTTCGAGGACATAGCGGACGCCCAGCGCGGCAGCGACCTCCGGTAGCGAAACGGGGCTCTTCTTGTACGCAAAGGAGGAATTCCGGGCGATGACATGCAAGTCTGAGAGTTTGGCGAGGTCCGTGATGATGTCCTCGCTGATGCCGTCGGAGAAGTACTCCTGGTCCGCATCGCCGCTCATGTTGTTGAAGGCGAGGACTGCGATCGATGTTTTTTCACGCATCGGCGGCCGGTGGCGGGCCGCTGGTGCGGCGGATGCAGCGGTGCTGTGGGGAGCGCTGCCACCGACCACACAGAAGACTTCTATGGGGCGGGCGATGTTCTTTACCGATTGCGATCCCCGGCTCTCGATGCCGACGGGGATCTTGTCGCGAACCTGATCGGCGGCGGAGCGGGAAATGTAGATTCCGCCCGGTTGCGCGAGCGTTTCGAGCCTTGCCGCGACATTGACGCCGTCACCATAGAGGTCGTCGCCGTCGACGATCACGTCACCGACATTGATGCCGATCCGGAAGCGGATGCGCGCGTCCACGGGGACGTCGCGATCGTGCTCTGCAACCAGCTTCTGGATTTCCATGGCGCAGGTCACCGCCTCGACGGCGCTGGCGAACTCCAGCAGTGCGCCGTCGCCCATCAGCTTGACCATGCGGCCGGAATGGCGCGCGACGGCCGGGTCGATCACGCCGAGGCGCAGCGCTTTGAGGCGCGCCAACGTCCCGGCCTCGTCGGCTTCCATCAGGCGCGAATAGCCGACGACGTCGGCCGCAAGGATGGCAGCAAGCCTGCGCTGAACCCGCTCGCCGGTCATGACGAAGCCTCTTGGTGGCCTTCATGGCGACGCGTCGCCACGGGGAGACTGTAGACCCGATCGGCCGATCTGGCTATCGCCGACAGGCAAACGTCCGGTGCCGGAAACCACTCCAAGCCTTGTAGCGACCGAGCCGGCCGCCGCGATGGCGAATGGCGAAGGACATCGACCGCAATCGGATTATGATGGACCTTTCGAGTCAGGGAGTATCTGCATGAAAGCGCGCGTAAAGTGGGTAGAAGAACGGACCTTCATCGGCCAGTCCGGAAGCGGGCACACGGTCGTGTTGGGATCGGCGTCCGGGGCGGACGGGCGGACGCCGGGACCGAGCCCGATGGAGCTGGTGCTGATCGGCACCGGGGGCTGTACGGCCTACGATGTCGTGCACATCCTGGAGAAGGGGCGCGATAACGTCGAGGATTGCGTCATCGAGATCGATGCAGACCGTGCGGATCAGGATCCGAAGGTGTTTACCCGCATCCACATGCACTTTGTCGTCAAGGGCCAAGGCCTGGCGGCGAATAAGGTCGAGCGCGCGATCGCGTTGTCGCTGGATAAATACTGTTCGGCCTCGGCAATGCTTGCCAAGAGCGCCACGATTACCCACGACTTCGTTATCGAAGACACCAGCGCCGGGCGGCAGTCTTGAGGTTCGGGTTAGCCATCAGCCGCCGGTAACGCTCATGTGCCGGGCCACGGCGGGACGATTGTTGCGGCCAATGACGAAGTCGTGGCCCTTCGGCTTGCGGCCGATGGCCTCATCGATCGCCTGCGACAAAAGGGCGTCATCCTCGGCCGCGCGCAGCGGCAGGCGCAGGTCGGCTGCGTCGTTCTGACCGAGGCACATGTAGAGCGTGCCGGTGCAGGTCAGGCGGACGCGATTGCAGCTTTCGCAGAAATTGTGCGTCATCGGCGTGATGAAGCCGAGCCGGCCGCCGGTTTCGGCAACGGTGACGTAGCGCGCCGGCCCGCCGGTGCGATAGTCGATGTCGGCGAGGGTGAACTGCTCCGAGAGGCGCGCGCGCATCTCCGACAGCGGCAGATAATGCTCGGTACGGTCCTCGTCGATCTCGCCCATCGGCATGGTCTCGATCAGCGTCAGGTCCATGCCGCGGCCATGCGCCCAGCGCAGCATTTCGGGGATCTCGCGGTCGTTGAAATCTCTCAGTGCCACCGCGTTCAGCTTGATCTTCAGCCCCGCAGCCTGCGCCGCGTCGATGCCTTCCATCACCTTGGTGAGATCGCCCCAGCGGGTGATCGCGCGGAATTTGTCCGGATCGCGCGTGTCGAGCGAGACGTTGATGCGGCGCACCCCGCAGTCGGCGAGCTCGGCGGCGTATCTGGAAAGTTGCGAGCCGTTCGTCGTCAGCGTCAACTCGTCGAGCCGGCCGGTCTCGACCTGGCGGCCGAGGTCGCGCACGAGATGCATGATGTTCTTGCGCACCAGAGGCTCGCCGCCGGTTAGGCGGATTTTGCGGACGCCCTTGTCGATGAAGGCGGTACAGAGCCGGTTCAGTTCCTCCAGCGTCAGCAGGTCCTTCTTCGGCAGGAACGTCATGTTCTCCGCCATGCAGTAGGTGCAGCGGAAATCGCAACGGTCGGTGACGGAAACGCGCAGGTAGGTGACGGCGCGGCCAAAGGGGTCGATCATTGGAGCGGATGAGGGTGCAAGTGCGGTCGCCCTATCCGTTGGTCCTGCAGAACTGTTCACATCTTCCTCCGTCTTGAGCGGAATGTCGGTCCTGCCGATCCGGCCGTCAAGGTCATCGCGCCATTATGGCATGAAATTGCATCTTGCCTATGCGACCAGTGCGGCATAGTGCTGCCTGAAAGCGCGTGGAGGACGACGATGAGCGAGCGGTGGCCTACAGAATTGCGGGTGTCCAAGGACCGGCAGCGGCTGACGGTCGCGTTCGACGACGGGCAGCGCTTCGAGCTGTCGGCGGAGATGCTGCGGGTGCTGTCGCCGTCGGCCGAAGTGCAGGGACATGGTCCGGGCCAGCGCGTCACCGTGCCGGGGAAGCGTAACGTGGCGATCATTTCGGTCATGCCAACCGGCAACTATGCGGTCCGGATCGGTTTCGACGATTTCCACGACACCGGAATCTACACCTGGAGCTATCTGCGCGAGCTCGGCGAGAAAGGCGAGGACCTTTTCGCTGGATACGAACAGGAGCTTGCCGAGAAGGGGATGACGCGCGACCGCTCTGAAAAGCCGCGTTGACGCTTCCGCCCGTCAGTTCCCCGCGCGGTCTTCCTTCGGAAGCTGCGCGGTAATGCCTTCTATCGCATCCGCCGTTGCCATGTGGCAGGTGGTCAGCTGGCGGCCGCGATCGCGCCACTCGCCGTCAGTTCGCGCATGCGGCCTGCCACCTGCATCAGGCTTTCCGCAGTACCAGCGATGGCGACGCGGTTGCGGCCTTCTTCCTTGGCGCGATACAGCGCGCTGTCGGCGGCGGCGAGCAACCTGTCGAGGTCGCCCCCGCTCAACGCCGCCGAGGCCAGCCCCACGCTGACGGTGGCGGATATGATCGTGCCATAGTGACCAATGGCAAGCGAAGCCACATCCTGCCTGAGAGAATCGGCGAACGCCTGTGCCTCGTCCAGATCGAGTTCGGGCGTGAACAGGGCGAATTCCTCCCCGCCGAAGCGGCCGAACACCATCTCGTCGCCCAGCCTGGCGGACACCGCGGACGTGAAGCGCTGCAGCACCTTGTCGCCTGCCAGGTGGCCGTGCGTGTCGTTGATCGATTTGAAATGATCGAGGTCGAACAGCATCAGCACGCCCTGTTGCGGGCGGCGTCGAAGCAGACACGCGACCTCGTCGATCAGAGCCCCGCGATTGAACACGCCGGTCAGTGCATCGGAACGGGCGGCGTGGCGGAAGACAAATTCGCTGCGTTCCTTGATCAGCACCAGAATCCCCATCGACACGATCAGCGTGTGCAGGAAGATTTCCAGCGCGAAGATGGCGAACCAGGGGGAAACGGATGGGGTGAGTTGGTCGGGGACTGGGGTGAAGAAAGCAAAGGGAATGCGCAGGGCGTAGATCACGGCGTGCGTTGCGAGGAGAACGGCGACGAGCCAGCGCGACGGCAGCGCCTCCCGCCGTCTTCCGCGCAGCAGGTCGCGCGCCATCGCCAGCGAGTAGATGGACACGACCGCCGACATCAGCATGATGCGCAGGTTCATGTCGGCGGCAAACGTAACCGAGAACCGATAGGAAACCGTCCAGGCGACCACACCGGCCAGAATAGCGAAAAGGGACACGCGCTGATGGTCGAATGCGCGAAAGCCCGCCCACGTCAAGGCATAGCCTAAGGCGGCGAGGGCGTTGCCCAATCCGATCGCAAGCTCGGGCGTCGCAATTCCCCGCAATCCCAGCAGAAGGCTCGCCGCCGACCCGACCCACATGGCGATGCACCAGTAACCCGCAGCGGCCGAGCCGCGTTCGGTGAGCCAATGCTGAGTCAGGAAAATGGCGACGACAAACGTCGACAGGAAGGTGCAGACCATCAAGGTCGGGATGCTGATGAGGACTTCGAGCAAGGAATCACTCTCCTTCGGTGCCGGACCAATAGCACCGAAGGTTGAATATTTCGCAAATGAAAACGGCGGGATAGACCCGCCGCTTTAATTTGCTTCGATGCTTGGGACGCGCTATCCGGCGATCGCCGCAGCGACGGATTCGATCGCCTCGCCGGCGCGCTGGCCGTCCGGGCCACCGGCCTGGGCCATGTCTGGCCGGCCGCCGCCGCCCTTGCCGCCGAGTGCGGCGGAGGCAATGCGGACGAGATCGACGGCGCTGAATCGCGTGGTGAGGTCGTCGGTGACAGCGACAACGGCGCTTGCCTTGTCGTCGGCGGAGACGCCGACGAAGGCGACGACGCCCGAGCCCAGGCCCTTCTTGCCCTCGTCCGCCAGGCCCTTCAGGTCCTTCGGCTCGACGCCGGTGACGACCTTACCGAGGAATTTCACGCCGGCAATTTCGCGAACGGCTTCCGCGCCATTGCCACCGTCACCCGCCAGGGCGAGCTTTTTCTTCGCTTCCGTCAATTCGCGCTCGAGCTTGCGGCGCTCATCGAGCAGAGCGTCGACGCGCGACTGCACCTCGGCGGGCTGAACCTTCAGGCTGGCGGCGAGCGCCTTCACCCGTTCGTCCTGCTCGGCAAGATAGGCGCGGGCGGCCTCGCCGGTCAGCGCCTCGAGGCGGCGCACGCCGGCTGCAACCGCACTCTCGCCGACGATGCGGACAAGCCCGATTTCACCGGTGGCGCGGACATGCGTGCCACCGCAGAGCTCGACCGAGTAGGGCTCGCCGGCCTTGACGCCGCGGATGCCTGTGCCCATCGAGACGACGCGGACTTCGTCACCGTACTTTTCGCCGAACAGCGCCATCGCGCCCTCGGCAATGGCGTCGTCGACGCTCATCAGGCGGGTCGTGACCGCCGTGTTCTGCACGATGATCTCGTTCGCCATCTCCTCGACGACCTTCAACTCGTCCGCCGTCATCGGCTTCGGGTGGGAGACGTCGAAGCGCAGCCGCTCAGGGGCGACCAGCGAACCCTTCTGCGTGACATGGGTGCCGAGCACCTCGCGCAGCGCCTCATGAAGGAGGTGCGTGGCCGAATGGTTCGAGCGCAGGCGCGTGCGGCGGGCATGGTCGACGTCCAGCGCGACGGCGTCGCCGACCTTGAGCGAACCCTGCTCGACGACGGCGCTGTGGACGAACAGCCCATCAGCCTTCTTCTGCGTGTCGGAGACGGCAAGGCGGGCGTGATCGGTGCTGATGACGCCGGTATCGCCCATCTGGCCGCCGGATTCGCCGTAGAACGGCGTCTGGTTCAGGACGATCTGCACCTTGTCGCCGGCCGAGGCGGTCTCGGCCGAGGCGGTCTCGGCCGTGGCGCCGTCGCGGACGATCGCTTGCACGACGCCCTCGGCCGACTCGGTATCGTAGCCTAGGAAGTCGGTTGCGCCGTGCTTTTCACGCAGCTCGAACCAGATCGTCTCGGCCGCGGTGTCGCCGGAGCCGGCCCAGCTCTTGCGCGCCTCGGCCTTCTGGCGCTCCATCGCGTCCGAAAAACTGGACAGATCGACGCCGATGCCGCGGTTGCGCAGCGCGTCCTGCGTCAGGTCGAGCGGGAAGCCGTAGGTGTCGTACAGCTTGAAGGCCGTCTCGCCGTCGAGGATGTCGCCCTTGTGGAGATTGGCAGAGGCATCGGAGAGCAGCGACAGGCCGCGTTCCAGCGTCTTGCGGAAACGGGTCTCTTCCAGTTTCAGCGTTTCCGAGATCAACGCCTCGGCGCGCACCAGTTCGGGATAGGCGCGGCCCATCTGTTGCACGAGCGCCGGTAGCAATTTCCAGATCAACGGCTCGCGGGCGCCGAGCAACTGCGCGTGGCGCATGGCGCGGCGCATGATGCGGCGAAGCACGTAGCCGCGCCCCTCGTTCGATGGCAGCACGCCGTCGGCGATCAGGAAGGCCGAGGAGCGCAGGTGGTCGGCGATGACGCGGTGGCTGGCGCGATGCTCCGGATTGTCGGCGGCGACGCCGGTCGCCTCCTCGGAGGCCTCGATCAGCGCGCGGAAGAGGTCGATGTCGTAGTTGTCGTGCTTGCCCTGCAACAGTGCTGCGATGCGCTCCAGGCCCATGCCGGTGTCGATCGACGGCCGCGGCAGGTCGATCCGCTCCTCCTTCGTCACCTGTTCGAACTGCATGAAGACGAGGTTCCAGATCTCGATGAAGCGGTCGCCGTCTTCCTCCGGCGATCCGGGAGGGCCACCCCAGATATGATCGCCGTGGTCGTAAAAGATTTCCGAGCAGGGACCGCACGGGCCGGTATCGCCCATCGCCCAGAAATTGTCGCTGGTCGGAATGCGGATGATGCGGCTGTCGGGCAGGCCAGCGATCTTCTTCCAGAGGTCGAAGGCCTGGTCGTCGGTGTGGTAGACGGTGACGAGCAGCCGATCCTTGTCGATGCCGAATTCCTTGGTGATCAGGTTCCAGGCAAGCTCGATCGCGCGATCCTTGAAATAGTCGCCGAAGGAGAAGTTGCCGAGCATCTCGAAGAAGGTGTGATGGCGGGCGGTATAGCCGACATTGTCGAGGTCGTTGTGCTTGCCGCCTGCACGAACGCACTTCTGCGCCGTCGTGGCCGTCGAATAGGGGCGCTGCTCGAGGCCGGTGAAGACGTTCTTGAACTGCACCATGCCGGCGTTGGTGAACATCAGGGTCGGGTCGTTGCGCGGCACCAGCGGACTGGACGACACAACTTCGTGTCCGTTCTTGCGAAAATAGTCGAGAAAGGCCGACCGGATATCATTCACGCCGCTCATTTTGCGTCCTTCATTCCTTCAGGCGACCGGGCCCGGCCCCGCCTTCAATCACACTCAATGCCTCGCCGCCGACCTGTACCGTGAACACCGCCTGCCGCCGCAACGAGGACTCGGTCGCGCCTTGTCGCGCAGCGCTGCCGTTTCCGTCTTGGGATCGCGGACGGCCCGCCGGATCGGCGACACGGTCCTGCGGCGCAGGGATGCTGGCCACTTCCAGGACCTTGGAAAACTGAAGGCTTTTATCGTTCGCTCTCTTTCCTGTCCAGACAGGAAAACCGGCCTTCGGGCGATGAAGGCCGGCTGATCGGGCGAGGGGACGTCTCTGCATGCCGAAGCGATGTTCAATGCCCCGCGACGCTGCCGCGCGACTGGAACATTTTGATGGTAGGATGAAAGGTTAGTCGATGATCTACTTCCGGTAGATCAGCCAGCTCTTGGCAAATTCCTTCTTCATCCCGTCCTCGAACGCCATCACGCGATTGCGGCCGTTGTTCTTGGCGCAATAGAGCGCCGTGTCGGCCTTGCTGTAGAGTTCCGCCGGTCCTTCGGCGTCGCTGGCCATGCAGACGCCCAGCGAGATCGTTATCGGTCCGTAGTTCACGCCGGTCTTGGAGTGCTTGAAGGGGGTGTGCTCGAGCGCCATGCGAACGCGCTCGGCGATCAGTATCACCTCGTCCTGATTGTTGCCCTCGATGATCATGGCGAATTCCTCGCCGCCGGTGCGGGCGATGAAGATGTCCTTGCGCACGCTTGCCCGGATGATGCTGCCGACGGAGGCGAGGATCTTGTCGCCGACCGGGTGCCCGTAGGTATCGTTAACCTTCTTGAAGTGATCGATGTCTGCAAGGACGAGGGCGGTGACGTTGTGCAGCATCATATTGTTGTAGATCGCCGCAAGCTTGTCGTCGAAGGCGCGCCGGTTGGAAAGCTGGGTCAGGGAATCGGTGTTGGCGATCCGCTTGTACTCGTCCAGTTCGCGGCGAACGACATCCATCTCCCGCGACTTCTGGACCACGTTTTCGACGCGCTCCTTGCCTTGGGAAATCGTGTCACCGGTCGCAGCCGAAAGCACGGTGATCGCGCTTTTGATGATCTCCACGCTGGCGGAGTTCTTGTTGGTGATCCGGCTATAGGTTTCGTCGAGCAACCGATTGTAGCTCTCAAGCGAGCTCTGTTCCTGGGTGAGTAGATGCAGGAGACCTTCGAGCTGGGACACCATCTTGTCATGTGCGCCGTCGATCGCCTCGGCGCGGTGATGGTGGCTGAAGTACTTCGCTCCGATCGCGTCGAGTTCTTCCTGCGAGGCCCTGTTACCCAGCGCCGCGATTTCGCGCGTGAGCTGCGGGCTTGAGCCGATGTAGGCCTCGTAGAAGAGCTCATAGTTCCGCGGGATCGGCGCCACCCCCATGATGCGCATCGCATAGGTCACCTGCGCCGCGATATCCGGCACCTGGACCTTCTGCCCTACGGGCGTGTTCATTGGCGGCTCCTGTGATGGTTCCTGCAGCGGATATGTCAAATTAGGGAGAAAAGATTTGGGAAGGATTAACGTTCCTGTGCGTGCAAATACGCTTTGCCAAGAAAAATGGCCCCGCAGGTGTGTGCTGCGGGGCCATCGCTTGTGCGTATTTTCGGGGTTGGGTCAGCCCGGCATGATCATCTTTTCCGGCCGCACCACTTCGTCGAACTCCTCGTTCGTCACGTAGCCGCCGCCGACGGCCTCCTCGCGCAGTGTCGTGCCGTTCTTGTGTGCGGTCTTGGCGATCTTGGCGGCGTTGTCGTAGCCGATCTTCGGTGCCAAGGCGGTCACCAGCATCAGCGACCGTTCGAGGGCGGCCTTGATGTTGTCCTCGCGCGCCTCGATGCCGACGACGCAGTTGTCGGTGAACGAGATTGCGGCATCGGCAAGGAGCTGGACCGACTGGAGGAAGTTATAGGCCATCAGCGGATTGTAGACGTTCAACTCGAAGTGGCCCTGGCTGCCGGCGAAGGTGAGCGAGGTGTGGTTGCCGAAGACCTGGACGCAGACCTGGGTCAGCGCCTCGCATTGGGTCGGGTTCACCTTGCCGGGCATGATCGACGAGCCGGGCTCGTTTTCCGGCAGCGACAGTTCGCCGAGACCCGAGCGGGGACCGGAGCCGAGGAGGCGGATATCGTTGGCGATCTTGAAGAGGGCGGCAGCGGCCGCATTGATCGCGCCATGCGAGAACACCATCGAATCGTGGGCGGCCAGCGCCTCGAACTTGTTCGGCGCCGTCTTGAAGTCGATGCCGGTGATCTTGGCGATCTCTTCGGCGACCTTCTCGGCAAAGCCGACCGGGGCATTGAGGCCGGTGCCGACGGCGGTGCCGCCCTGGGCGAGTTCGCAAAGGCCCGGCAGCGTCAGCTCGATGCGCTTGATCGAGGAGGCGACCTGGGCGGCGTAGCCGGAAAACTCCTGGCCGAGGGTGAGCGGGGTAGCGTCCTGGGTGTGGGTGCGGCCGATCTTGATGATGTGGTCGAACGCCTTGACCTTGGCTTCGAGAGCGGCGTGCAGGTGCTTGAGCGCCGGCAGCAGGTCATGAACGATCCGTTCGGCGCAGGCGATGTGCATGGCCGTCGGATAGGTGTCGTTCGACGACTGGCTCATGTTGACGTGGTCGTTCGGATGCACCGGCTTCTTGGAGCCCATCTCGCCGCCGAGCATTTCGATCGCCCGGTTGGAGATGACCTCGTTGGCGTTCATGTTCGACTGGGTGCCGGAACCGGTCTGCCAGACGACGAGCGGGAAGTGCTCGTTGAGCTTGCCGTCGATCACTTCCTGGGCGGCTTCGACGATGGCATTGCCGACCTTGGGGTCGAGGCCGCTAAGTGCCATGTTGGCACGGGCGGCCGCCTGCTTGACGATGCCGAGCGCGCGCACGATCGAAAGCGGCTGCCTTTCCCAGCCGATCTTGAAGTTGCCGAGCGAGCGCTGGGCCTGCGCGCCCCAGTAGCGGCTGTTGTCCACCTCAATGGGGCCGAAGGTGTCGGTTTCCGTGCGCGTAGATGTCATATCGCTTCCCGCTTAGTGCCCATGCGTGTTCAAGGCGGCCACGGCTACCGCATGGGGGCGAGCGCGGCCGGACGGCGTGGGCAAAAAGCCTTCGCCGTGCTCGAAATCCGGGCCTTACTGGCCCATAACGACGGCCATTGTAAAGGGGCGAGGCGGTGCCTGACCGGCAGACTTTGGGCTAAAATCGATTAACTCGGCTCCCGGACAAATCGGATCTGACCCGAGCGAGGCGGAAGCGCAAAAACCCGGCTGTTGCAGAGGGGTGACAGGTCGACAGATTCGTAAGCTCGTCCCGGGGCTCGCAATGCGCCAGCTCCATGCTTGTCCGAAAAATTTTCGTTTCGTTTCAAATTTTTGGCGCGGTCTGCACGTATTGGCTGCAGCGATGGCGGTGTTGAGGAACCGTGCAAGTGAGTGGCGCGTTTCCTTTTCATTCACCATCCGGTCCTATAGTTTCCGGGCTCGCGTGATCGGGTAGATACCAGTTCCCCGCCACAATCGGCGGTACATCGGGAATAAAGCAAATATGACGTTCAGAAAGTCCGCGGCGCTCACTGCGCTCCTGGTAACCTGCGCTTTCGTAGTGGTCGACGCCGCACCGGCGCGCGCCGAAGCGCCGAACCTGCTGCAATTGCTGTTCGGCAAGCGCAAGAAGCAGGAGGCGGCCCCGGTGCCAATGGTGGAGGCCGGCTTTCAGGCGATGCCGATGGTCAAGGGAGCGGCAAAACCGGCTGCACTGCCGCGCGTGACCGGGCCGAGCTACTACACCTACAAGGCCGAGGCGCTGAAGCCGGTCGAGATGCTTAAACTCGCCGATCCGGTGGTCACGGGCTCGATCGACGACTATGCGACACCGCCAGTCCGTCGATCGCCCGAAGGAGAGATCCGGCACGAGTTCGCTTCCGTCACGGCGCTGGCGCCGGCCGAGAGCGGAAAGGCGGTCGAAAACTACTACAGCCACAATGCCGGCCTGATCTGGGTGAGTGGCAGCCAGATCAGCGACCGGGCTCGTGTGGCGCTCTCGGTGCTGGCGGATGCCGAGTCCGTCGGGCTCGACGCGCAGGACTACGCGGTGGACGTCCCCTCCGCCGTTTTCGACAGCAGCGACATGGTCGCGCGATACCGGGAACTGGCGGCGTTCGAGGTCGATCTCTCGGCTGCCGTTGCGACCTATATCCTCGATACCGTCCGCGGTCGCATCAATCCCAACCGGATTTCGGGCTATCACGACTTCGTGCGCAAGGAGGTCAACCTTGCTGCCGCGCTGAAGAACGTCGCGTTGAGCCCCGACGTTTCAGCCTTTCTGCGGAGCCGTGCGCCGTCCGGCAGCCACTTCCAGGCCCTGGCGGCAGAGTTGAAGGCCCTGCGGGCCGAAAACGAAGCCGCTGACCCAGTGGTAATCGCCGCAGGCACGGTGATGAAGCCGGGTGAAAGCAATCCAGAGCTTGCGAACATCGTGAAAGGCATTGTGCAGCACGGCTCGGAATCATTGAAGACCGAGCACGCGACGACGATCGCTGCCTATCGCGATACGCCGGAATACACGCCTGAACTGGTGGCCCTTGTGGAAGCCTTCCAGAAGGATCAGGGGCTGAAGCCGGACGGCGTTGTCGGACAGGCGACGATCCGACGTCTGACGGGCGGCGACAACGTCGCCGAGAAGATCTTCAAGGTCCAGGTGGCGATGGAGCAGGCCCGCTGGCTGCCGGCGGAGCTCGGTTCGCGCTACGTCTTCATCAACCAGCCGGCCTATATGGCCTACTATCACGACAAGGACGACGAGCAGTTTGCCATGCGCGTCGTGATCGGTTCGAAGGCGAACCAGACCTATTTCTTCCAGGACGAGATCCAGACCGTCGAGTTCAATCCCTACTGGGGCGTGCCGCAGTCGATCATCATCAACGAGATGCTGCCGAAGCTGCGCTCCGACCCGTCCTATCTCGATCGGATGGGTTATGAGGTGGAAGTCAACGGACGCCCGGTCTCGTCTACCCAGATCAATTGGAGCTCGACAAAGGGCGTCGCGGTGCGCCAGCCGCCGGGCGACGACAATGCGTTGGGCGACCTGAAGATCCTGTTCCCCAACGCCCATGCGATCTACATGCACGACACGCCCTCGAAGAGTTATTTCAAGAAGGACATGCGTGCGCTCAGTCATGGTTGCGTGCGCCTGGCCGAACCGCGTCTGATGGCGGCGGCTGTCCTCGGCACGACCGTCGACGACGTTGCCGCCCAGATCAAGAAGGGGCGCAACAAGGCGGTGAGCGTTCCGCAGAAGATCCCGGTCTACGTCTCCTACTTCACCGCCTGGCCGAACAAGGACGGCAAGGTGGAGTTCTACGACGACATCTATGGACGTGACGCCTATATGCGCAAGGCGATGGAAGCGACCCGCACGGCGCGGCAGGCGCAAAGCTGATCCGGCGAGCGCCTCTGGTGGCGCGACGGGTGGCAAATCCTGATACGAAATGGCCCGCTCCGGTGACGGAGCGGGCCATTTGCATTGCAAGCGATGCGTAGCAGCGTTCAGGCTGCCATCCGGGCCATCAGCGATTCGACAAGGTCGGGAAGGAGTTCGTCGAAGCTGCCGATAACGTGGTCGGGCTCCAACGAGGCGATTGCGACGTCCGAGTAGCCAAACGGCACGCCAATCGACGGTACGCCGGCATTGCGGGCGACGAGCACGTCGTTCAGGCTGTCGCCGATCATGACGGTCCGGGCAGGGGCGCCGCCGGCAAGGCGAACCGTTTCCAGCAGGTGTGCCGCCTCGGGCTTGCGCACGGCGAACGTGTCGCCACCGGTGATCGCGGCAAAGCGGCTCGTCAATCCGAGGCCCTCGATGAGGCGTCTTGCCAACCCCTCCAGCTTGTTGGTGCAGACGGCAAGGCGGAAGCCGGCCGTTTCCAGGCGGTCGAGGGCCGAAATCAGGCCGGGATAGGGGCGTGACTCGCCCGGCATGCCCTGGGCGTAGTGATCCACGAAGATCTTCAGCATTGCAGGCAGGTCATCCTGGCGAAGCTCCTGGCCGCGCAGTGCAAAGGCGCGCTGGATCATCACCAGTCCGCCATGGCCGACGAGATAGGTCAGGTCGTCATAGGTCACCGGCTCGAGCCCGGCCGTACCGATCGTATGGTTGAGGCTGGAAACGAGATCCGGGGCGGTGTCGATCAGGGTTCCGTCTAGATCGAAGACGACGAGTGGAGCAGTCACGGCCTGTCCTTCTGCTGGAAGTGTTGCGCCTGCAGGTAAGCGACCGGGCCGCCGATTGCAATCGCGATCACCCGTTTGCGCCAAGCCGATAGCGTGGCCAAAACGGGCGCAGCGGCGGAATTTGGCTTTCGCTTGAGCCGCATGGCGTGTAAGTGTCACAGCCAATACCAGCCGGGTGCGGTGATAGAATCTAGAGGAGCGAGAGGCGGATGGACGCCCGCGAAATGAAGATCAAAGCGGCGGCAGCCGCGTTGTCCCATGTCGACGACGGCATGCGGCTCGGGATCGGAACCGGATCGACGGCCGAAGAATTCGTCCGGTTGCTGGCCGAACGCGTGGCGGATGGCCTCTCGGTCGTCGGTGTTCCGACTTCGGAGCGGACCGCAAGACTCTGCCTCGAACTCGGCGTGCCGCTGAAGTCGCTCGACGAGCTTCCCGAGCTCGATCTGACGATCGACGGTGCCGACGAGGTTGACGGGCGGCTGCGGCTCATCAAGGGCGGCGGTGGCGCGCTGTTGCGCGAGAAGATCGTCGCCGCGGCGTCGAGCCGCATGATCGTGATCGCCGACGAGACGAAGGTGGTGAACACGCTCGGCGCCTTCAAGTTGCCGATCGAAGTCAATCCCTTCGGCATGGTGTCGACGCGCATCGCAATCGAGCGCGTGGCCTCGCGCCTGGGGCTTTCCGGCGCCATCGACGTTCGCCGTTCCGGCGACGGCAACTTCATGACCGATGGCGGGCATTACATTCTCGATGCATCTTTTGGCCGTATTCCTGATGCAGACGCGCTGGCGATCACGTTGAACGCGATTCCCGGCGTCGTCGAGCACGGGTTGTTCATCAACATGGCGTCGATTGCGATCATTGCCGGGCCGGCAGGTGCGCGGACGCTGACAGCGGACAGTTAGACAGGAGCTATGACCACATGACCATCTTTGCCGGCCTCGGCCGTACCCTTGCCGCAACGCTCATCGCCACCGCAGCATTCACGGGTTCCGTGATGGCGCAGGACGCTTCCGAAGACCAGATCAAGGCGGCCCGGGCCGCGATGGACGCGCTGAACGCGACCTCGCAGTTCGACGGCATCCTGCCGCAGATCGCGGAAAAGCTGAAAGGCACGCTGATCCAGTCCTCGCCGAACTACGGTGAACTGATCAACAAAACCGTGGATGACGAGGCGCTTGCGCTTGCATCGCGCCGCGCCGATCTGGAGCGCGAGGTTGCCAACATCTACGCCAAGACGTTCTCCGTGGAAGAGCTGAAGGCCATCTCTGATTTCTACAGCTCCAGCGCGGGCAAGAAGCTGCTCCAATCCGGACCCTTGGCTGCCCGCGAAGTAATGAAGGCCGCCGACATCTGGGCAGCGGGTATTTCGCGCGACCTGGCCGTCAACAGCGACAAGAAGCTTGAAGCCGAGATCGGCGCCCAGAAAAAGGCCGAAGGCGAAGCGGCACCGAAGAACTGATCGGCGCCTTCCAAGACCATCATGAAGCCCGGAGCGATCCGGGCTTTTCTTTTTGTGGTGGCACCCCCTATATCACCTTATCCGGACGGCCCCCTTGGTTGCTTGTTCCGGATAGCTTTTGAAACGCGACATGGAGTGCCCCGATGCCAGCCTTCGACTATGACCTCTTTGTAATCGGCGGCGGCTCCGGTGGCGTGCGCAGCGCCAGGCTCGCCTCGGCCATGGGCAAGAAGGTGGCGATCGCCGAGGAATTTCGCTACGGTGGCACCTGCGTCATCCGCGGATGCGTGCCCAAGAAGCTCTATGTGTACGCCTCCCAGTTCCGCGAGCACTTCGAGGATGCGGCCGGCTTCGGCTGGACGGTCGGCGCGACGACCTTTGACTGGAATGCGCTGGTCGCGGCCAAGGAACAGGAGATCACCCGGCTCGAGGGGCTATACCGCAAGGGGCTCGACAATGCCGGCGCCGAGATCCTGAACAGCCGTGCCGTTCTGGTCGGCCCGAACACGATCCGACTGACTGCGACGGACCAGTTGGTGACGGCCGAGCGCATTCTGATCGCCACCGGCGGTCATCCGGCACCGCACAAGGATCTGCCGGGACGCGAACTCTGCATCACGTCAAACGACGCCTTCGACCTGCCGAAGCTGCCGAGATCGATCCTGATCGCCGGCGGCGGTTACATCGCCGTCGAGTTCGCCAACATCTTCCATGGCCTCGGCGTTGAGACGACGCTGATCTATCGCGGCAAGGAAATCCTCTCGCGTTTCGACCAGGACATGCGGCAGGGCCTGCACAAGGCGATGGTCGACAAGGGAATCGGCATCCTTTGCGAGGACATCATCGAGGAGGTGGCCGAGGCGCCCGGCGGCGCCCGCCGCGTCCGGACGCTGAAGGGCGAGACACTCGTTGTCGACCAGGTGATGCTGGCGCTCGGTCGCGTACCGAACACCACCGACCTCGGGCTTGAGATCGCCGGCGTGAAGACCGATGCCAGGGGCGCGATCGCCGTGGACGAGTATTCGCGTACCAACGTGCCCGGCATCTTCGCGATCGGCGACGTTACCGACCGAGTGCAACTGACGCCGGTGGCGATCCACGAGGCGATGTGCTTCATCGAAACGGAGTTCCGCGGGCGACCGACTTCACCGGATCACAACCTGATTCCGACGGCCGTTTTCTCGCAGCCGGAGATCGGGACGGTCGGCATGAGCGAGGAGGCTGCGGCGAAGGCGTTTTCCGAAATCGAGGTCTATCGCGCCGAGTTCCGGCCGATGAAGGCGACGCTCTCGGGCCGGCAGGAACGCATGATCATGAAGATCCTCGTCAATGCCGCTGACCGCAAGGTTGTCGGCGTGCATGTGCTCGGTCACGACGCGGGTGAGATGGCGCAATTGCTCGGCATTTCGCTGAAAGCCGGATGCACCAAGGACGACTTCGACCGCACGATGGCGGTGCATCCGACCGCCGCAGAGGAGCTGGTGACGATGTACCAGCCGAGCTACCGGATCCGGAACGGCAAGCGCGACTGAGGCGGTGTTCGGCTATGCAAGCGGGGCTTTACGGTTTATAAGCCCGCATCCCAACGGAAACGGGCCGCCGACCATGTGGTCGGCGCTGTGAAACAGGTGAGTTAAATGGCACAGAATTGGACCCCGAACAGCTGGCGGCAAAAACCGATCCAGCAGGTGCCGGACTATCCGGACGCCGCGGCATTGGTCGCGACAGAGGAGCAACTCGCCACGTTTCCGCCGCTCGTGTTTGCCGGCGAAGCCCGACGGTTGACGAGCGCGCTGGGCAATGTGGCTGAAGGCAAGGGCTTCCTGCTGCAGGGCGGCGACTGTGCGGAGAGCTTCGCCGAGCATGGCGCCGACACCATTCGTGACTTCTTCCGCGCCTTCCTGCAGATGGCGGTGGTGCTGACCTTCGGCGCCCAGCTGCCTGTTGTCAAGGTCGGTCGCATCGCCGGCCAGTTTGCCAAGCCGCGTTCGTCGAACGTCGAAAAGCAGGGCGAGGTGACGCTGCCGTCCTACCGCGGCGACATCATCAACGGCATCGAGTTCACCGAAGAGGCGCGGGTGCCCAATCCCGAGCGCCAGATCATGGCCTACCGCCAGTCGGCAGCGACTCTGAACCTGCTGCGCGCCTTTGCCATGGGCGGCTATGCCAACCTCGAGAACGTCCACCAGTGGATGCTCGGCTTCGTCAAGGACAGCCCCCAGGGCGAGCGCTACCGCAAGCTTGCGCACCGCATCTCCGAGACCATGGATTTCATGAAGGCGATCGGGATTTCGGCCGAAAACAATTCGAGCCTGCGCGAAACCGACTTCTTCACGAGCCACGAGGCGCTGCTGCTCGGCTATGAGCAGGCGCTCACGCGCGTCGACTCAACCTCGGGCGACTGGTACGCCACGTCCGGCCACATGATCTGGATCGGCGACCGGACCCGCCAGCCCGACCATGCCCATATCGAGTACTGCCGCGGCATCAAGAACCCGATCGGTCTGAAGTGCGGTCCATCGCTGACGGCGGATGGCCTTCTGGAACTGATCGACATCCTGAACCCGGCAAACGAATCCGGCCGCCTGACCCTGATCTGCCGGTTCGGTCACGACAAGGTCGCGGAGAACCTGCCGCGGCTGATCCGTGCCGTCGAGCGCGAGGGCAAGAAGGTCGTCTGGTCGTGCGATCCGATGCACGGCAACACGATCACGCTTAACAATTACAAGACGCGCCCCTTCGAACGCGTTCTGTCGGAAGTGGAGAGTTTCTTCCAGATCCATCGCTCCGAAGGCACGCATCCGGGCGGCATCCATGTCGAGATGACCGGCAAGGACGTCACCGAGTGCACCGGCGGCGCCCGGGCACTGTCCGGCGACGATCTGGCAGATCGCTACCACACCCATTGCGATCCGCGCCTCAATGCCGATCAGGCGCTAGAACTCGCGTTCCTGCTGGCAGAGCGCATGAAGGGCGGCCGCGATGAAAAACGCATGGTTGTGAACGCCTGATCGCCATTCGTTCACGTTTTGGCGCCGTGCATCAGCGGCGTTGAAAACACAGGTGAATTTTCTGAAATTGACACAACCGGGCCAGCTGGCGAAGCTGGCCCGGTTTTTTGATGCAGGGGCTGCGCCGTGACAAAGGGGGAGACATGAGCGAGATCCATACGGGCCATTGCCTCTGCGGAACGGTGCGCTTCCGCACGGCCGGGCAATTGCGCGAAGTGATTGCCTGCCACTGCAGCCAATGTCGCCGGCAGACCGGCCATTTCTATGCGGCAACCAATGTCAGGAATGAAGAACTCGCGCTCGACGGCGCCGACAACGTCGGCTGGTACCGGGCGAGCGATGCCGCCAGCCGCGGTTTCTGCAAGACCTGCGGCTCGGCGCTGTTCTGGAAGGGCGACGGGGCCGACTACACCTCGATCATGGCGGGTGCCTTCGACAAGCCGACCGGCTTCAAGATTGCCTGTCACATCTTTTGCGCCGACAAGGGCGACTACTACGAGATCGACGACGGCGCGCCGCAATACCCGCAAGGCTACAGCCAAGGATAGTTTCAGGCGGGCTCAAACCCGAGAGATGTCGTTCACCTTGACGCTGCGTGGCGGCTTTCGCCCATGCGGTTCCATGCGTCCAGGCCGGCGATCTTGTAGGCCTCGGCGAGAGTCGGATAGTTGAAGGTGTTTTCGACGAAGTATTCGACGGTGCCCTTCAGGTTCAGCACCGCCTGGCCGATGTGCACGAGTTCGGTGGCGCCCTCGCCGACGATATGGACGCCGAGAAGGCGCCGCGTCTTCATCGAGAAGATCATCTTCAGCAGGCCGGAGTCGAGCCCCATAATATGGCCGCGCGAGGTTTCGCGGAAACGCGCGATGCCGCATTCGTAGGGGATGCCGCGCTCCTTCACCTCTTCCTCGGTCAGGCCGCAGGTCGAGATCTCCGGAACGGCATAGATCCCGTAGGGGAAGTATTTTTGCGGCTCCTTGGCGATGGCGCCGACGGCGACCCGGGCGGCGATGCGCCCCTGTTCCATCGAGGTCGAGGCGAGGCTCGGGAAACCGACCACGTCGCCGGCGGCGTAGATGTGCGGCACAGTCGTCTGAAAGGTCTCCGGATTGACCCGCATGCGTCCGCGTTCATCGGCTTCGAGGCCGGCGGCGCCAAGGTTCAACGTGTCGGTCGCGCCCATGCGGCCGGCGGCGTAGAGGACCATGTCGCAAATCACAACGCGGCCATTGTCCAGCGTGATCGAACAATTGCCGTTGTCGAGCTTGGCGACCTTTTCCGCCTTGGCGCCGAGCATCAGCTTCATGCCGCGGTCGCGCAGCTGATAGGTGAAGTCCTCGACGATCTCGCGGTCGATGAAATCCAGGATCGTCGGTTTCGGATCGATTACGGTAACCTTGGCGTCGAGCGCGCTGAAGATCGTCGCGTATTCGATGCCGATGACGCCGGCGCCGATCACCGCGAGCGAGCGCGGCAGCTCCTCGATGTCGAGCAGTTCGTCGCTGTCGAGGATCGTCTTGCCGTCGAAGGGGATGTTGGCCGGACGATAGGGTTTGGTGCCGACGGCCAACAGGATGCTCGTGCCGCCGACATGCAGGATCTCGCCGTCGTCCTTGACCACCTGGAGCGTATCGGGCGAAAGAAAGCTCGCCTTTCCGCGGACGTGCTGGACGCGATTTCGGGCGAACTGGTGCTCCAGCACATCCACCTCGTGGTCGAGGGTGATGATCAGGCGGCGCCGCAGGTCGTCCGCACTGATCTCCTCCTTGACCCGGTAGGATCGGCCATAGAAGCCACGCTCACGCCAACCGGTCAGGTTCAGCGCCGTCTCGCGCAGCGTCTTCGACGGGATCGTGCCGGTGTGCACGGAGACGCCGCCGACGCGCTTTCCCTGTTCGATGACAAGCACCTTGTGGCCGAGCTTGGCCGCTTGAATCGCCCCCCTGCGCCCCGCGGGACCACTGCCGACGACGACGAGATCAAATTGTTGCATGCGAGCACTTCCGGAAACGCTGAGTCTGTTGCGGTGCGGCAAACTTGCCGGAGCTATAACGTCGTTGCTAGCGCTTAACAAAGCCTTCGCGCGCGCGTTTCACTGTCATTATTTAGCGGGATTGCGCCATGCTATAATGGTGGTGATGTGACGGAGGGTTTTGCGATGGCGTTGCAGGACCTCAAGGGTGTTTCCGGCGTGTCGGTAAGTGAAGCCGATCCGGCTGGCTCCGAGCGCCGGCCGGCGCAACCGCGACAGGGGGTGGTGGCCGCCGCCGTCTACCGGGGCGGGATCCGGATTGCCGACATCGCCGTCGAGGAGGCGGCGGCGTGGCGCGAGCGGGAGGAGGCGGTCATCTGGATCGGTCTCCACGAGCCGGACGACGAATTGCTGTTACAGGTGCAGGACGCCTTCGATCTCCATGAGCTTGCGATCGAGGATGCGCGGCATGCGCATCAGCGGCCGAAGCTCGAGATCTACGGCGACGCGATGTTCGTCGTCGCCCGGACGGCGCACATGATGAACGACGAGATCGTCTTCGGCGAAACACATCTCTTCGTCGGCCGGGGTTATGTCGTTTCCGTCCGTCACGGCGCCTCGTCTTCCTACAACCTCGTCCGCCAGCGCTGCGAGGCTTCGCCGGCGGCGCTGGCGCACGGTGAAAACTATATCCTCTATTCGATCCTGGATTTCGTCGTCGACAACTACATGCCGGTGATCGAGGCCATCCATGCCGAGATCGAGGCGCTGGAGGAACGCGTGCTGCGCGAGCAACTGGGCAAGGCGGACATCGAGCGCCTCTATCTGTTGCGTCGCAATCTGCTGCGCCTGCGCAATGCGGTGGTGCCGCTGGTGGACGTATGCCGGCGACATGAGCATCTCGACTTGCCCGGCATGGACGATGCGCTCCACAATCTTTTCCGCGACGTCACAGACCATGTGCGGCGCGTTCAGGAGGACATCGATTCATTGCGGGAGGTGCTTGCCTTCACCTTCGAGGCGAGCCTGATGATCGGACAGGCGGAACAGACGATCATCGCCCGCAAGCTTGCCTCGTGGGCCGCGATCCTGGCCGTTCCGACTGCTATCGCCGGCATCTACGGCATGAACTTTCACGACATGCCGGAGCTGAGTTTCCGTTACGGCTATTTCGTCGTGCTCGCGGCGATCCTGACAATCTGCGCCGTCCTCTACCGGCTCTTCCGGCGGGCGAGATGGCTTTGAGGGTGCGTTGCGCCCTTGATGTATTGGGTCAGCAAAGTTATCGAACCAGTTGGCAAATCTAGATCAGCCGCAGGCCCTTGAGGCTGGCATGGCCATCGCGGCCGATGATGATGTGATCGTGGACGGTAATGCCAAGCGGCTTGGCGGTTTCGATGATGGTCCGGGTCATCTCGATATCGGCGCGGGAAGGCGTCGGGTCGCCGGACGGGTGGTTGTGGACGAGGATGATGGCTGTCGCAGACAGCTCCAGCGCCCGCTTAACCACCTCGCGCGGATAGACGGGCGTGTGGTCGACGGTGCCGCGGCCCTGCACCTCGTCGGCGATCAGGACGTTGCGCTTGTCGAGGAAGAGCAGCCGAAACTGCTCGCGGTCTTCATGCGCCATGGCCGCGTGGCAGTAATTGATGACCGACGACCAGGAGCCGAGCACCTGCTTGTTGCGCAGTTCGCTCTTGAGCATGCGCTGCGAAACGGCTGCGATCAGCTTCAGGTCGAGCGCCACGGCCTCGCCGATGCCCTTGACCTCCTGCAGCAGGGCGGGCGGCGCGCCGAACACGCCGGCAAGCGTGCCGAAGCGGTCGAGAAGCGCCTTGGCGACCGGCTTGGTGTCGCGGCGGGGAATGAGGCGAAAGAGCAGGAGTTCGAGAATTTCGTAATCGGCGAGCGCGGACTCGCCATGGTCGCGGAACCGGCTGCGCAGCCGCTCGCGATGACCGTGGTAGTGGGCATCGTCGCCATCCCCGGACGTGATCGCCCGACTCTTGACCTCCGCCGTCGCGGTCACGCGTTCGCCGAAGTGACCGCGTTCGTCCCCATCGCCGAACAGCGTTCCGCCGTGCCCCGCCAACGTCCGGCTCGCCTCGTCGGCAGCCGTTTTTTCGCCAGTCGGTGCAGGGCGTTTGGCCATTGGGTCCTATCCGGGAAGGCCGGGACGGTCCAGGCCGCCGGGCGAGAGCGTAAAAATTTCGCAGCCATCGGCCGTGACGCCAACGGCATGCTCGTATTGCGCAGACAGCGAGCGGTCGCGCGTGACGGCCGTCCAGCCGTCCGAAAGCACCTTCACGTGCGGCCGGCCGAGATTGATCATCGGCTCGATCGTGAAGATCATGCCTTCCTTCAACTCCGGGCCTTCGTTGGCGCTGCCGTAGTGCAGAATGTTCGGCGCGTCGTGGAACAGCCGGCCGAGACCGTGGCCGCAGAAATCGCGCACGACCGAGCAGCGTTCGGATTCCGCATACTTCTGGATCGCTTCGCCGATTGCGCCGGTGCGCACGCCGGGCTTCACCGCGGCGACGCCGAGCATCAGGCACTCGTGCGTCACTTCCAGCAGTCGCTCGGCGGCGCGCTTGATCTGGCCGACCGGATACATGCGGCTGGAATCGCCGTGCCAGCCGTCGAGAATGTACGTGACGTCGATATTGACGATGTCGCCTTCGCGTAGCGGCTTGTCATTGGGAATGCCGTGGCAGACGACATGGTTGATCGAGGTGCAGCAGGATTTGGTGTAGCCGCGATAGTTCAGCGTCGCCGGAATGGCACCGTTGTCCATGCCGAACTCGAACACGAAACGGTCGAGCACGTCGGTCGCAACACCGGGCTGCACCAGCGGATAGATTTCGTCGAGCGCGCGCGCTGTAAGTTGGCTGGCCTTGCGCATGCCTTCAAAGGCATCGCTGCCGTAAAGCCGGATCACGCCCGTGTTCTTCATCGGTGCGGAGGAGGCTTCGATATAGGTTACCATCGTCGGACTTTCGATCTTCGGTCAAATTTTCATAGTGCAGCTATGGCGGTTTCGTCCATGCGGATCAATGCGTCGGGTTGAATTTCGCGCGCCGAGACGGTGCATTTCACCGCGTAGGCTTCCACACCCCGTCCTTGCGCTCGATCGAAGGCGGCCGCATAGACCGGGTCCAGGTCGCGGCACACGCGCAACCGGTCGCAGTCACCGCGCTGCACGAGGTAGAGCATGATGGCACGATAGCCGGCTTCCGCGACAGTGCCGAGTTCATCCAAATGCTTGACGCCGCGCACTGTCGCGGTGTCTGGAAACTCCGCGATGCCGGGCTCCCGGCAGAAATGCACGTTCTTGACCTCGACATAGGCGGATGGCCGGCCGTTGCCGGACAACAGCAGGTCTATGCGCGAATTGCGGCCATATTTGCGTTCGCGCTCGATTATCGGGTAGCTCGCGAGATCGCTGATCATCCCGGCACGGATCGCTTGCTCGGCCAGGCGGTTCGGCAGGCCGGTATTGACGCCGACGATCGTGCCGTCGGCCTCGATGAGTTCGAACCGGTGGCGATATTTGCGCGGACCGTCGTGCTCGGACAGCCAGATCCTGGAGCCCGGGGCCGTCAATCCGAGCATGGACCCGGTGTTCGGGCACGAGCCGGTGATGGGCGTCCCGTCGGAAAGCGTCGCATCGAACAGGAAGCGCTTGTAGCGCCGGATGAGGGTGGCGGGCACCAGGGGCGGGTCGAAAAGCATGGATCAGAACGTGTCGGTCGAGATGTTCGCGAACTGTGAGGCAGGTGCGATATAGGGTGAGAGGGCTGGCGATGCCAACGGACGGCCGAAACGTGCGTGTGGCGTCCCTGTTCGCAGGGCCGTCGCCTGGCTCAAGACCGTACCCGTACATAAGAACCGGGCGCTTCCTCGATCGAGTTCAGCGGTCCTCCGGTCTTACGGGCAGGAACCTTGCGGTTGTCCTGCGCCTCGGCCCAGACGTGCCAGTGTGGCCACCAGGAACCTGGATGCTCTTTTGCCTTCCTCACCCAATCGTCGTAGTCGCCCCGCGGCGGGCCGCCGGTCCAGAACTGGTACTTGGTCTTGTCCGGCGGATTGACGACGCCGGCGATATGGCCGGAGCCCGACAGCACGTAGGTAACCTTGCCGCCGAAGGCGCCGCTGCCGATGAATACCGACTTGGCGGGCGCGATGTGGTCTTCCTTCGTGGCGAGATTGTAGATCGGGATCTTGACGTCCTTGAGCGAGATTTTCTCGCCCGCCAGCACCATTTCGCCACGGCTGAGACTGTTATTCAAATAACAATTGCGCAAGTAAAATGAATGGTTGGCGGCTGGCATTCGAGTGGAATCTGAATTCCAGTAGAGAAGGTCGAAGGGCATCGGCTCCTGGCCCTTCAGGTAGTTGTTGACGAAATAGGGCCAGATCAGTTCGGAGGCGCGCAGCATGTTGAAGGCGGTGGCCATCTTCGAGCCCTCGAGATAACCCACCGTCTGCATGCCCTGCTCGAGGGAAGCGATCTGGTCCTCGTCGGCAAACACCTTCAGGTCGCCGGCATGGGTGAAATCCACCTGGGTGGTGAAGAGCGTGGCGGAGCGGATTCGCTTGTCGCCCTCCCGCGCATGCAGGGCGAGGGTGGCGGCCAGCAGCGTGCCGCCGACGCAATAGCCGATGGCGTTGACCTCGTCTTCGCCGCAGGCCTGCTTGATCATGTCGAGCGCGAAGCCGATCCCTTCCCGGGCATAGGCCTCCCAGTCCTTGCGGGCGTGGCGTTCGTCGGGATTGACCCAAGAGATCACGAAGACGGTGTGGCCCTGGCCGACAGCCCACTTGATGAAGGACTTCTGCGGATTGAGGTCCAGGACGTAGAACTTGTTGATCCAGGGCGGGCAGATCAGGAGAGGACGTTTCAGCACCTCCTCGGTCGTCGCGTCATATTGGATGACCTGGCAGACATCGCTTTGCGCGATCACCTTGCCGGGGGACATGGCCAGGTTCTCGCCGACGGCAAATTTGCTTGTATCGGTCTGCCGCAGCTTCAGGTCGCCCTTTCCGGCGGCGATGTCCTCGGCGAGCATACGCATGCCGCGCACGAGATTCTCGCCGTTGCTCGCGACGGTCTCGCGGTAAAGCTGCGGGTTGGTCGTGACGAAATTCGTGGGTGATACCGCGCTGGTGATCTGCTTGACGTAGAAGGCGGCCTTGTGGCGGGTATGCTCGTCGAGCCCCTCGGCTTCCGTGACCATTTTGTCGGCCCAGTCGGAGGTGACGAAATAGGCCTGTCGCAGGAAGTCGAAGAAGGGATTCTTCACCCAGTCCTCGTCCGCGAATCGCTTGTCCTTGCCGTGCTTGTCGTCGCTCTCTTCGACCGGTTCGCCGCCAAGCTTCTGCAGGGTTTTCGACCAGATGCCGATATAGCTGCCGAGCAGGAGGGTCTGGGCTTCCAGCGTGCGGCGCGGGTCGGCGAGCCAGTACTCAGAAACCTTCGACAGCGTCTTGACCATGTCGACGACCGGCTCGGCAACCGTGTCGACCTTTTCGCCGCGCTCGCGCGGGGCGAGCCAGGCGGATGCGGCCTTGCCGAGGTGCTCGAGCGTGCGGGCCAGATTGACCGCCAGCGCCTCGGGGTTTTTCACGACGTAGGGCTCGACCGATTTGGGATCGAAACCGGCAAATCCGGTGGCCTCGCGCGTGTCGCCGTGTCGGTCCTGGCTCAACCCGTTTCCTCCGGATTTTCTTGTTACTTCCGTTTTTACATCCTGCCGGAAAAAGATTACAAGGGCCATACAGCTTTCGCCTTAGCCGCGTTCTGCGGCGGGGCGCCGGGCCGGCGATGCGACGGGCCGAAGTTACTCCGCGGGGCAGGACAGAATGGCATTTGATATCAGGCAATTTGGCGCGGCGATCGTGCTCGGTGGCGTGGCGGTTCTCGGTGGATGCGCGGCAACCTCGCCGCAGGTGGCGTCCGGCGTAAATGTCGGGGCGGATCGGTCTTCCGCCTTTCCCGACATCACCGCGCCGGTCCATGCCGCGACGGCCCAGATGAGCAACGAGGAAGCGGCCTCGATCAGCGCCCGAATGAGCGGACTTGTCTCGCAGCGGCGCGCCGGAACGATCTCGGAAGCGGATTACAACAGGGAGATGCTGGAATTGCGGTCGCTCGCCGCAAACCATGGTGCGGACACGCTCAAGGACATCGAGAATTAGCGCTTGCCTTTGACCGCGAATGGCCGCAAATCCATTGGCGGTCCAAGTGGCCTCCGGTCGGCGGGAGCCGAATGTCATGAAATCGGACATTTTGCCGCCTAACCGGATATCTTGATTTGCGCGGAGATCCAGGCGCCACGAATGCCGGACGCTTCCGGGGCCGCGCCCAACGGGGTCGAAGATGGAAGAATTTCACAAGGTCCGGCGCCTGCCGCCATATGTTTTCGAACAGGTCAACCGTTTGAAAGCAAGCGCGCGAGCGGGCGGGGCCGACATCATCGACCTCGGCATGGGCAACCCGGACCTGCCGACGCCGCAGGCGATCGTCGACAAGTTGTGCGAGGTGGTCCAGGACCCGCGCACGCACCGTTACTCCTCCTCCAAGGGCATCCCGGGCCTCCGCCGCGCCCAGGCTGCCTATTACGCGCGCCGCTTCGGCGTGAAGCTCAATCCGGAGACCCAGGTCGTGGCGACGCTGGGCTCGAAGGAAGGCTTCGCCAACATGGCGCAAGCGATCACCGCACCCGGCGACGTCGTGCTCTGCCCGAACCCGACCTATCCGATCCATGCCTTCGGCTTCCTGATGGCTGGCGGGGTGATCCGCTCCATCACGGTCGAGCCGGATGAGAGTTTCTTCGGGCCGCTCGAGCGCGCCGTTCGCCATTCGATTCCGAAGCCGCTGGCGCTGATCCTGAACTACCCGTCGAACCCGACGGCGCAGGTCGCGACGCTCGACTTCTACAAGGACGTCATCGCCTTCGCGAAGAAGCACGACATCATCGTGCTGTCGGATCTTGCCTATTCGGAAATCTACTTCGACGGCCCGCCTCCGCCGTCGGTGCTCGAAGTTCCGGGTGCGATCGACATCACCGTTGAATTCACCTCGATGTCGAAGACCTTCTCCATGCCCGGCTGGCGCATGGGCTTTGCGGTGGGCAACGAGCGGCTGATCGCCGCGCTGACGCGGGTGAAGTCCTACCTCGACTACGGCGCCTTCACGCCGATCCAGGTGGCAGCGACCCACGCGCTGAACGGCGACGGCTCGGACATCGCGGAAGTGCGCAACGTCTACAAGCGCCGCCGCGACGTGATGGTGGATACCTTCGGCAAAGCAGGCTTCGAGGTGCCGCCGCCGGCGGCGACAATGTTCGCCTGGGCAAAAATTCCCGAAAAATTCCGCCATCTCGGCTCGCTGGAGTTTTCCAAGCTGTTGGTTGAGAAGGCGGATGTGGCTGTCGCTCCCGGCATCGGTTTTGGCGAGCAGGGCGATGAGTATGTTCGCCTCGCGCTGGTCGAGAACGAACACCGCATTCGCCAGGCGGCGCGCAACATCAAGCGCTTCCTGTCTTCTGCCGACGAGACGATGCACAACGTCGTCTCGCTCAATGCTCGTCGTTAATCCCTTTCGCCCGCCGGCATCCGCCGGTGGGCACAATCACAAATCGATAGGACTTTGATCATGGCTGATGCCCTTAAGATCGGCATAGCGGGCTTGGGGACCGTTGGGGCCTCGCTCGCACGCATTCTTCTCGAACGCCGGGAGATGCTGACGACGACCTGCGGGCGGCCGATCGAGATTGTCGCCGTTTGCGCGCGTGACAAGAGCCGCGATCGCGGCGTCGATCTTTCGCATGTCGCCTGGTTCGACGATCCGGTCGCACTTGCGGACAATCCGCAGATCGACGTGTTCGTAGAACTGATGGGCGGCGCCGGCGATCCGGCCTACTCGGCCGTCAAGACCGCGCTGGCGCGCGGTGTCCATGTCGTAACCGCGAACAAGGCACTACTGGCCGCACATGGCGTCGAACTGGCGACGATTGCCGAGGAGCGGGGCAGCCTGCTCAACTATGAAGCAGCGGTCGCCGGCGGTATTCCGGTGATCAAGGCGCTGCGCGAATCTCTGACCGGCAACACGGTGTCGCGCGTCTACGGCATCATGAACGGCACCTGCAACTACATCCTGACCAAAATGGAGAAGGAGGGGCTGAGCTTCGCCGAATGCCTGAAGGAAGCGCAGCGGCTCGGCTATGCCGAAGCCGACCCGGCCTTCGACATCGAAGGCAACGACACGGCGCACAAGTTGTCGATCCTGACGACGCTCGCCTTCGGCAACAGGATTGCCGCCGACGACATCTACCTCGAGGGCATCAGCAACATCTCGATCGAGGACATTCGCGCCGCCGCCGATCTCGGCTACCGCATCAAGCTGCTCGGCGTCGCCCAGAAGACCGACACCGGCATCGAGCAGCGCGTGCATCCGACCATGGTGCCGATCGAATCGGAGATCGCCCAGGTCGACGGCGTCACAAACGCCGTGGCGATCGAATCCGACATTCTCGGCGAACTGCTGATGGTCGGCCCCGGCGCAGGCGGCAATGCGACGGCGTCTGCGGTGCTCGGCGATATCGCCGACATCGCCAAGAGCCGGCCCGGCGCCCAGCGCGTTCCAGCTTTCGGCCGGCCGGCGGCAACCCTGGAGCCCTACAAGCGTGCGCAAATCCGCAAGCACCACGGCGGCTACTTCATCCGCATGACGGTCGAGGACCGGGCAGGGGTGTTCGCCAACATCGCCGGGCATATGGCTGAAAACGGCATCTCGCTGGAATCGATCGTGCAGCATTCCAAGCATTTCACGGAGGCCGCCGAGCCGAAGACGATCATTCTCGTCACCCATGCGACGATGGAGGACGCCGTACGCCGCGCGGTGGCGTCGATCAGCAAGGAAGGATACCTTGCCGGCGAGCCGCAGGTGATCCGCATCGAGCGGCCGAAGTCGGCCTGAACCCAACGGGGAGGCGTTCCGTCCTCCTTCCGCTTCCACCCATCGCCCTAGGGGAGCGATGGCAATCGGCAAGGATATCGATGAACCAGGAGGTTGACCCCGTTCACCGTGCCTTTCTCGGGGTCGAGCGGTCGGCGGCCGGGCAGCGATGGGTCGCGCGGCTCGACCAGGCGGGCGAGAACCGGGCGCTGGCGATGAGCCAGACGCACGGCATCGCCGACCTGATCGCCCGCGTCTTGGCCGGTCGCGGCGTCGGATTTGACGAGGCGCTCGAATTCCTCGATCCGACCTTGCGGCGCCTCATGCCCGATCCCTACCAGATGACGGATTGCGCGGCGGCGGCCGAGCGGATCGCCGCGGCGATCGCCAGGCGCGAGCGCGTCGCCATCTTCGGCGACTACGACGTGGACGGCGCCTGTGCCTCGGCGATCCTCTATCGCTTCCTCAGCCATTTCGGCGCGGATGCCGAGATCTACATTCCCGACCGGATTTTTGAGGGATACGGCCCCAATCCGCAGGCGATCAGCACGCTGATCGAGCGTGGCGCCAAGCTGATCGTCACTGTCGACTGCGGCTCGACCAGCTTCGATTCGCTGGCGCACGCCAGGGAACGCGGCATCGACGTCGTCGTTCTCGATCACCACCAGGTCGGCCAGGACCTGCCGGCCTGCACCGCACTCGTCAACCCGAACCGGGAAGATGATCTTTCTGGGCAGGGGCATCTTTGTGCCGCCGGCGTCGTCTTTCTCGTGCTGGTGGCGCTGCAGCGGCTCTTGCGAGGCCGCGATCCGCGCGCCGGCACACTCGATCTCCTCTCCATGCTCGACCTTGTGGCGCTCGCGACCGTATGTGACGTGGTGCCGCTGAAGGGGCTGAACCGCGCCTATGTGGTCAAGGGTCTGGTGGCGGCGCGCCACCTCGGCAATCCGGGCCTGGCGGCGCTGTTGAAACAGGCCGGTATCGGCGGACCGGTCACGCCCTATCATCTCGGTTTTCTGGTGGGTCCGCGCATCAATGCCGGCGGGCGCATTGGTGATGCGGCACTCGGCAGCCGCTTGCTGACGCTTGAGGATGCCACGCGGGCCGAGGCGATCGCGGCGCAGTTGGATGGCCTGAACCGCGAGCGGCAGGCGCTGGAAGTCGCCATGCTGGCGGAGGCAGAAGCCGAGGCGATTGCCGAATACGGCACCGGCGAGAGCGCCGCCGTGATCGTCACCGCGCGCGAGGGCTGGCATCCGGGCGTCGTCGGGCTGCTTGCCTCGCGGCTGAAGGACCGCTTCCATCGCCCGGCTTTTGCCATCGCTTTCGACCCCTCCGGCAAGGGCACCGGCTCCGGACGCTCGATCAATGGCTTCGATCTCGGCCGGATGGTGCGCGCGGCGGTGGAGGAGGGCATTCTTGCCAAGGGTGGCGGGCATGGCATGGCGGCGGGCCTGACCGTCGAGCGCGCCAATCTCGGCCGCCTGCGCAGCTTCTTTGAGGAACGGGCGGAAAAGACGGTCAAGGACCTGACGGCAACGCGTGTTCTGAAGGTCGATGGGGCGCTGTCCGCTTCGGGCGCGACGCTGGCGCTGGCCGACAAGCTCGAGCAGGCCGGTCCCTATGGGTCGGGGCATCCCCAGCCGATTTTTGCGCTTGCCGCGCACCGTCTGGTCGACGTGCGGCAGGTCGGCGTCAACCATTTGAAACTGACGCTGGAAGGCCCGGACCGCAGCCGGATCGACGGCATGGCCTTCCGGGCTGCCGATACGCCGCTTGGCGCGTTCTGCCTACAACGGCGCGGCCAGTCGCTCCACGTGGCGGGTTCGGTCTCAGCCGACCAATGGCAGGGAACCCGGCGCGTACAGTTTCGCGTGATCGACGCTGCAGAGGCGTTTTAGGTTCACTGCCGAACAGGGCGCAGTGTAGACGCGCCCCAGGCGCAGCGTGCCTTCACATCGTCCACGAACCAGGTCCTGTCGCCAACGCGACCGCTCCTAATACTCTTAATGCTGGCACAGGGTGTCAGGCGGGTGTACCATCAAGACTGGTGGGCGGGGTACCGACCAAACGGGGACTATAACGATGTTTGCTGTGTCAAGCGGCGGCATTTTGAGGTCGACTCCCTCTTGCCGCGTTTTGCGCCTCCACTTCGGCTTTGTCGGTCTATTCACGCTCTTCGCATTCTGGATCACGTGCCTGGCGCCGACCGCCGTGCTGGCACAGACACACAATCACGGCGCCGCCGCCCAGACCGCCCAGGCGGAAACCACTCCGGCCCCAAGTGCGCCCGCCCAATCGGTGGCTGAGGCCAGCAGTTATCACAATCCCATTGTTTTCACCTTGCGGACCGGTATCGCCGAGGGCCGCATGGTTTACATCGGGGTCGGTGGGGAGATCGACAAGCAGATCAATCCGACACTCACCTTGTACGAAGGCGAACTCGTTCAAATCAACCTGATCAACGGCGAAGGCGCCGAACACGACATCTTTATCGATCACTACAATGTAAGGTCGTCGAAGGTCGTGGGACGCAATGCCTCTTCGACGATTTTCTTTACTGCAACCAGTCCGGGTCAGTTTGTCTATTTCTGCACGATCCCGGGGCACCGGGAGGCAGGGATGGAGGGACTGATCCGGGTGATTGCCGGAAAGCGCACCGCGCCTGCGACGGAAGGCGCCGACATCGTGCGTGATCCCGGTGATCTGCCCGCGCCGATCGGGCAGCGTACGCCGCAGGTCGTCAAGGTTGAACTCGAGACAATCGAGCTGAAGGGAAGGCTCGACGATGGCACCAGCTATGTCTACTGGACCTTCAACGGCAAGGTGCCGGGACCGTTTCTGCGGGTTCGGGTAGGCGATACGGTCGAGGTCAAGCTCAAGAATGCGCCCGACAGCCTCATGGTCCACTCGGTCGATTTCCATGCCGCGACCGGGCCCGGTGGTGGCGCCCATGCCACCCAGACAGACCCGGGCAGCGAGACCATGGTAACCTTCAAAGCGCTGAAGCCAGGCGTCTTCGTCTACCATTGCGCGACGCCAAGCGTCGCCCACCATATCACCAACGGCATGTATGGCCTGATCCTTGTCGAGCCAGAAGGTGGTTTGCCGCAAGTCGATCGCGAATTCTATGTCATGCAAGGTGAACTATACACGGTTGACAGTTTCGGCACACAGGGCGAGCAGGAAATGGACTATGACAAGCTCACCTCCGAGCGGCCGGAATATTTCCTTTTCAATGGCTCTGTTGGTGCACTGACCAAGACCCATCCGCTCTATGCCAACATCGGCGAGACGGTGCGAATCTATTTCGGCGTCGGCGGCCCGAACTTCACGTCATCCTTCCACGTCATTGGCGAGATATTCGATCAGGTCTATATCTTCGGCAGCATCACATCACCACCGCTTACGAATGTTCAAACGGTGACGGTCCCGCCAGGCGGCTCGGCGGTGGTCGATTTCAAGATTGATCGGGGTGGTACGTTTACGCTGGTGGATCACGCGATTTCCCGTGTGGAGCGGGGGCTTGTCGGCTATCTCATTGTCGACGGCCCGGAGAATGATGCCATCATGCACCACGGGCCCGCCAGTGCTGGCCCAGCCCAATAGCCACAATCTGCGACCGGAAGGTCAGGGATCCTAGGCATCACAGCAAGGAGGTAACGCAAATGCGAATGGTTATAGTTGTCGCAGCGATTTCTCTGGCAACATTATCAGCGGGGCAGTCCAAGGCGCAGGATGCTACGGCCGGGGAAAAGGTTTTTGCCAAATGCAAGGTCTGCCACAACGTTGCGGACGACAAGAATAAGGTCGGTCCTTCACTCAAGGGTGTCGTCGGACGAACTGCCGGCACCCACGCCGGCTTCAAGTATTCTGCTCCGATGATCGAAGCCGGCAAGAATGGGCTGAAATGGGATGACGCCAAGCTTGCGGAGTATCTCACCGATCCGAAGGCAATGATCAAGGGAAACAAAATGGCGTTCCCCGGCCTCAAAAACAAAGACGATACCGCGAATGTCATCGCCTACCTGAAACAGTTTCCATGAGACGAGAAACGGTCGTTGAAAAGTCCATGCTGCCGGTGGTGCGGTCGCATCTTGGGTGAAGGCCCAAGGGCATGAGCAGGACTTGCGCAGGTGGCCCTTCGCGGCATCATGGCCAGCCGGCGATACCGATTCGGGTTGGTACGCCGGTTTGGCCGATGATCCGAGATGCTGGTACGCCCAACGGGACTCGAACCCGTGTTGCCGCCGTGAGAGGGCGATGTCCTAACCGCTAGACGATGGGCGCGTTTGCTCGTGGCAATATAGGTGGTTCCAGTCCGTCCGACAAGGATACCGCGCAGTCTGTCACGAGCCTTGCGCATCCTCACACACTGAATACGCCGGGTGGAGCGAATTCCTCCGGTTAAAAACTATCATGACTGGATCGTGCGATACATGGCGATTGCTCGTTGATGCGATATCCGTAGGATACGACGACGAGTACGGCGTTTGGCATGCGAGGGCGATCATCATGGACGAAAAACCCCTGGAACTTCCGGTTCTGTTGAAGCGGCGCCTGCAGGCGCAGGTGATCGGACCGATTCACGCGGAAATGGTCGAGGCGATCGGCCGGGAAAAGGCGGATGCCATTCTGGACAGTGCGATCCGCAAGGCAGCAATCGCCGAGGGGCAGGCTTTCGCGGCAAAGGAACCCGGCGGCGAGACGTCCATGGCAAGCTTCATCAAGCTGTACGAACTGTGGACCGCCGACAGCGCCCTGGAAATCGAGGTGCTGGAGGCGACCGACGAGGTCTACGACTTCAACGTCACGCGCTGTCGTTACGCCGAGACGTACCGGGAGATGGGGCTCGCCGGGATCGGCCACCTGATGTCGTGCAATCGCGACGGCACCTTCTGCCAGGGCTACGATCCCAACATCAAGCTGGAGCGCAAGCAGACGATCATGGCGGGGGCAGAGTGCTGTACGTTCCGCTATCGCTACCAGCCGGAGGAGTGAGCGGAATGCGGTCTGGTGGCCGCCAACGGAGCCGGAGCGTTGTGGCGAGGCGCGTTCCGGTCGAGTGATAGCTTGGGGCTCGACTTTTCCAGCAATTCACATCGGGATTCTAAGCGTGGCGATCAAACCGCTGGGGCGATAGTTCAGTTCCACGGCTCCGCCAAGGTGCGCGGACGTACCTTCGATCAACTCCGTGCCATAGCCTTTGCGCCCAGGCAATGTGACGGGCGGGCCGCTTTGCTCCCGCCACTCGCAAAGGAGGCAGTCTCGCCCGTCTGAATCAACTTCGATCTGCCACCTGACGTGTACCTCGCCGGCCGGGACGGACAGAGCACCATATTTCACGGCGTTGGTGGCGAGTTCGTGGAATATCATGCTGATTGCAGGGACGTTCGCACTTTCGACCTGAACGGCTGGTCCTTGAGTACGAAGATGCTTCACGCCAGGTTCGCCGATCGACTGCCTCAGCAGCGCCTCAAAGTCGATGGGGCCGCTGCTCGCAATATCCTGGGCGCGCAGCGTCACTTCGAGCCGCCCCAAAAAGGTGTCACGGTACTCGAGGGCGGTTCGTTCTTCCACATCTGTCCGCAAGGCGATTGCGCGCACCACAGCAAGGAGGTTCTTCATACGATGACGGGTCTCCGACAACACGAATTCCCTCTCGGCGTCGTGCCGCTGTCGGTCCGTCACATCATCAAACATCACCAGAATGCTGGTGCTGTTGTCATTTGGATGAACTAGACGCCGGGCATCCACAAGGAAGGTTCGTTGTCCAACCGTCGGAAAGTCGTGCTTTACCTCGAAGCCAATGACTGCGACGGCCTTCGGGATGACGGAAGATATGAGTTGGCGGAGCTCCGGAATGTCCCATTGACCATTGCCCAGGCCAAAGAAGTCCTCGCCCAGAATGTCGTCACTCTGCACTTGGAACGCTTTGAAGAAGGCATTGTTCGCCGATGTGACGAGCAGGTTGTGATCCAGGACGATGACCGGCTGCGTCATCGTATCAACGATACCCTGCGCTTGCACGTGACCGCTTTTCAACAGCCGGTAAAGGTCTTCCAAAACCATGTGCGCACCTTTGTGAAGAGAACGCCTGCTGCTGCACGTCCCCACCTGATCGGTTGCGATGCTGAGGGGAAATTATAGCGTGCCTCGACGGCTTTAAAAGGTCCAATGGCGATTCTCTGGTATGTCTGAATACGCTACGGCCGCGTCCGCTATTCGGCCCGCATCAAGGCACCGAAAACGCCTCAGCGGTTATTTTGGACCATCCCTTCTCCGCCTGCCGAAAAGCCGCTTGGGTCGAGAGCATGTCTCGCGAAAGTGGGAATCGATTCAGACAGACATGCGAGAGAACAAGGATTCAAAGCGGGCGAACGAATCTGAAAGATCGCGACGCGCTCGTATCCTTCGAAAGCCTCGGCCTTCTGGCGGTTCGTCAACGTCGGGGATCCGATCGTCCCATATCGGACGGGCGATGGTTCCGGCACATAATTAATGTTGAGAAGTGGCACGCCCTAGGGGAGTCGAACCCCTCTTTTCAGAATGAAAATCTGACGTCCTAACCGATAGACGAAGGGCGCGTGCGATGGCCGTCTTCTACTCAGCCCCCCCGCATTCCGCAAGGCCTAAAATGATGATTCGGCAAATTTTTTTCGCTTGCGCTACCGACCGCGCGCGAAGCGGTATCGTCCTGCGGACAGGGCGCATCGTCGACCGGAATGGGAGAGGGAGTGGCACGCCCTAGGGGAGTCGAACCCCTCTTTTCAGAATGAAAATCTGACGTCCTAACCGATAGACGAAGGGCGCGTGCGGGGGTGCTTCTACTCAGCGCCCGCCGATTGTGCAAGGGCAAAAATGACCGCCTGTCGGATTTTCTTGCCTTGTCCCGAAGATCGTCGCCGTTGGCGTTGCCCCAATCCATTCGCGCAATCGCATGTTGCGATTCGGCTGGCCGTATGAGCAGTGAGATCGCGGGTAGGGTAACAATTGCTTGATCGCGGGAAACGGGCTTGCCGTCTCTGCCGGCCGCCGTGAAAATGTGCGGGCACCCTGTCCGATGCCACCAGGCGTCGAAGCCCGACCGCAGTCGGCGAAGGGCAGGCCAGTGGAGGTGACCACCATGGCCAAGCATGCATCCCCGAAGGGGGCATCGTCTGTTCTGGCAAATCTGGACACGATGCTGCCCGAACTGGAAGCGCTCTACAAGGACATCCACGCCCATCCAGAATTGTCGATGCAGGAAACGCGAACAGCGGGCATCGCCGCCGACAGGCTCCGGAAAGCGGGTTACGAGGTCACCGCCGGGGTCGGTAAGACAGGCGTGGTCGGTCTTCTCCGGAATGGCGAGGGCCCGACCGTGATGCTGCGGGCCGACATGGATGCGCTGCCGATCGCCGAGGACACCGGCCTGGACTACGCGAGCACCGTCACCGTGAAGGGGGCCGATGGAAACGCCGTGCCGGTGGGGCATATGTGCGGCCATGACATGCACGTGGCCTGGCTGGTCGGGGCGACGACGTTGCTGTCGCAGGTGCGCGATGCCTGGAAGGGCACGTTGATGGCGGTCTTCCAGCCGGGCGAGGAGACCGCCGAAGGTGCCCGCGCGATGATAGACGACGGTCTGCTCGACCGCTTTCCCCGGCCGGACGTCACCCTTGGGCAGCACGTCATGGTCGGCCCGGCCGGCTTCGTGGCCGGCAGCGCCGGACCGATCACGTCGGCGGCCGACAGCCTGCAAATCCGCCTGTTCGGGCGTGGTGCGCATGGCTCGATGCCGCAGGCGAGCATCGACCCGGTCGTCATGGCCGCATCCGTCGTGCTGCGGCTGCAGACCGTCGTGTCCCGCGAAATCGCCGCGACGGATGCGGCGGTGCTGACGGTCGGCGTCCTGCAGGCCGGCACCAAGGAAAACGTCATTCCCGACGAAGCGGTCATCAAGCTCAACGTCCGCACCTTCGATGCCGGCGTGCGCAAGCACGTGCTTGCGGCGATCGAACGGATCGTCAACGCCGAGGCGGAAGCATCGGGAGCCCCGCGCAAGCCGGAAGTCACGTCCCTCGACAGCTATCCGCTGAACGTCAACGACGAGGCCGCGAGCCTGCGGGTCGCCGAGGCTTTTCGCGGCTATTTTTCGCCCGAGAGGGTAAAGCACACGGGTCCGGCCCCGGCGAGCGAGGACTTTGGCTGCTTCGGAACCGCATGGCAGGTGCCGTCGGTGTTCTGGTTCGTGGGTGGCACCGATCCCAAGATCTACGCCAAGGCCAAGGCAACGGGTCGGTTGAACGAACTGCCGGTCAATCACAGTCCGAAATTCGCACCTGTCCTGTATCCCACCGTGGAAACCGGCGTCGCGGCCCTGGTTGTCGGTGCGCTGGCATGGCTCGATGCCACCTGATCTTGTTCGGTCGAAGCAATGGAGGCGGTGTGGACTCGCCTGCTGCCGCTTTGTGCCGCAGCGCGACGGGCGAGGCTTGCCGAGGCAGAACCACTATGATCACAGAGACCTTCACGCGTATCCCTGACCTCGGCGGCACGTTCGTCTTCGCAATCAGCGGCGCATTGGCCGCGGTCGACCGCCGCCTCGACCTGTTCGGCATCCTTGTCCTGTCCTTCGTCGCGGGAAATTTCGGCGGAATCACCCGCGACCTGTTGATCGGCTCGGTACCGCCGGCGGCCTTGGCCGATGGATTGTACCTACTGGTTTCCGTCACAGCCGGGCTCATCACGTTCCTCGCCTATGCCGGAATTGACCGGCTGCGCAGCCCCGTTTTGATGTTCGACGCGGTGGGTTTGGCATTCTTCGCCGTCGCCGGTGCGCAAAAGGCGCTCGCTTATGGCGCAAGTCCTGTCACGGCCGCGCTTCTGGGCATGGTGACCGGCATCGGCGGCGGTATGACGCGAGACGTTCTCCTCGGCGAGATCCCGCACGTTCTGCGCTCCGACCTCTACGCCGTTGCCGCGCTGGCGGGTGCTTCCGTCGTCGTCGGCGGCGCCGCAATCGGGGTTTCCTACGGCATCTCGGCGCTGGCGGGAGGGGCTTTGTGCCTTAGCCTTCGGGTGATGGCGATCAGATACGGATGGCGCCTGCCGGTTGCGCGCCTGTCCGCGCGAGGTCGTGCGGAGGCAGGATCGTCGAACGAGGAGGAACCGCGCTGAAATGGGCCGCGGTATGCCCGTAGCGGGGCGGGTGTCGGAAGGTTCACGATATCGTCCGCGTTCGTGCGTCTCATCTGGGGCACACTTCTCCAACGTTGTTGGGGAAGTTACGCCGGAAGCGCAACCGTCGAGGCTGGGGAAGTTTGGCATGGAGACAAACGAACTTATATCCTGATACTACGCTTCGGTGGCTTCTCCGGTGCATGCATGCTCGCGAGCAGGTACGATCGTCATATACGTGAGGTGGCTCGGTTTTCAGCCGAGCCACCTTCATCAACTGCAGTTTCGAGATCGTGAAGCTTACTGTCCGCCGCCCGCGTTCTTGAACGACTCGTTGAGTTGCTCCTGTATCTGGTCGATCGAGAAACTTGCCGCATGCTGGGCCGGCGGATAGTCCTTGAAGGTCGCGAGGAACTGCCCCGCCATCGCCTGAGCCGGGACGAGCAGGAACACGCGGTCTATCAGCCAGTCGTAGTACGTATTGGAGGTAACGTCTGCGCGCTCATACGGATCGGCGCGAAGGTCGAAAAGTTTGGGCACGCGAAGTGGGGTGAACGGTTCCGCCCAGATACGAAGGGTACCCGTCGCCCGCTGCTCTGAAAAGACGATCTTCCAGTTCTCGTACCGCATTGCCACCATATCGCCGTCGTCATTGAAGTAGTAAAACTCCTTACGAGCACTCTGATCGGCTTTCCCGGTCAGATAGTCGAGCTGGTTGTACCCGTCGAGATGGTTCTTGTATTGTTTTCCAGCGATCGTCGTCCCACTAAGCAGTCGGTCCTTTACGTCGCTGTCACCAGCGGCCGCCGACAACGTCGGAAGCCAATCAAGGCCGGAGAAGATACCTGTGGCGATCGTGTTAGGTTTGATGTGTCCGGGCCAGCGGATCATCGCGGGTACGCGGAACGCACCTTCCCAGTTGGTATTCTTCTCGCTGCGGAACGGCGTCGTCCCCGCATCTGGCCAAGAGTTCTGATGCGGGCCATTGTCCGTGGTGTAGATGACGATGGTGTTGTCGGCGATCCCAAGTTGATCGACCTTGTCGAGAATTGTGCCGATGAGCTTGTCGGTCTCGATCATGCCGTCGGCATATTCTGTCAGCGCCGTGAGACCCGGCTTGCTACGGTTTTCGGGGCGAACGTGTGTTCGGAAATGCATCCTCGTCGTGTTCATCCAGACGAAAAATGGCTTGTCCGCTTTTACTTGCCTATCAATAAAGTCTATCGCCGCGCCTGAAGTCTCGTCATCTATGGTTTCCATTCGCTTGCGCGTCAGAGCACCTGTGTCTTCGATCTTACCGTCAGCCGAGGACTTGATTACGCCACGTGGGCCGAAATTTTTGCGGAAATTGGGGTCCTGAGGATAGTTGAAGTTTTCCGGCTCTTCCTCGGCATTGAGGTGGTAGAGGTTACCGAAGAACTCGTCGAAACCATGCGCCGTCGGCAGAAACTCGTCCTTGTCACCAAGATGGTTCTTGCCGAACTGGCCGGTAGCGTAACCCTGATCCTTGAGTATTGAAGCTAAGGTCACGTCGGAGGCCTGCAGACCGACATCGGCACCGGGCAGACCAACTTTCGAAAGACCGGTACGCAATGTAGCTTGGCCCGTCAGAAAGGTTGAACGACCAGCAGTGCAGCTTTGCTCGGCGTAGTAGTCCGTGAACTTCAAACCTTCATTCGCTAGCCGGTCGATGTTCGGGGTCGTGTACCCCATGATACCGTCACTGTAGGCGGACAGGTTAGTCTGCCCGATATCATCGCCGAAAATAACAAGTATGTTTGGCTTTGCCGCCGTTTGCTCTTGGGCAAACGAAGGTGCCGATGCCGCCAAGGCGCTTGCGGCAAGAAGTAGTCCACCTATTCGGATTCCTATCCGCATTTCCAACCTCCAGAGTTCCCGTGATCACAGTGAAATCGGCATGCTGAAGTCAGTACGCCTGAGGTTGAAATAGTGCGCGTCTTGAACTCGACCACCAACAACCGTTGAATTGTGTCAACCGCGTGTGGAGCCCTCTTGACGGCCGGCGAATTGGAAAAGGCCGGAGGACCTGTCTTCGAAAGTCTAACCGATTTTGGAGCAGCAGCACGTAGCCAGGAACGCATGCCCAGCATTCGAAATCTGGTGCGGAAAATGCAAGGTAACCGTCAGCCGGACGATGTCTGCTTAGGGCCAGAAGTCGCTGACGATGCGGATGCGGCAATGGCGCGAGCAGGCAGGGATCCCGGAAGGCTACACGCTGCACGGACTGCGCCGGACCTTCGGCACGTACTTGGCCGAGTGCAATGTGCAGGCGAGGGCGATCATGGATGCGATGGGCCATACCTCGATGGCAGTGACGGACGGTTATGTCCGCGATGCGAACCGGGACAAGGCGATGGTCGGGATCGCGAGCGCGAGCAGAAACGTGATGCGGCGAAGCGGCGTGCAGCATTGCGAGTCGTCGGCTGAAGTGACGACTAGGGCACTGGCCTTGGGCACATCTTGAAATTATGTAATTATATCAAAGATTGTGGCACGCCCTAGGGGAGTCGAACCCCTCTTTTCAGAATGAAAATCTGACGTCCTAACCGATAGACGAAGGGCGCGTGCGGGGCGTCTTATAGTCAGCACGTTTTCCTTCCGCAAGTACCAATCGGGGCGGGCGAGAAAAAAGTACGGTTATCCCCAGCCAATGGATGGCAACGGCAAAATGCAAGTCTTAACAATGTATTGATGTCGGGGTCGTGCGGCTGCATGCCGGGATTCCGAAGCGGCGGATTTCGGGCGGCGACCAGCGGGCGGGGCAGGGCAGTGCCCAAACGCCCCCCTATTGCTTGCCACGGCATTGCCAGTTCCAGTCGCGCTCCGGGCCTACGTCGATATGGACGGATTCGGTATGGCAGTAGGTGCCGACGCCGCCGCGCCCCGGCCTTGAGCGCAGGTAGTCGGCCAATTCCCATCGGCTGACACCGGCAATCTGGATGTCGGCCGCTTCGCAGCGGGTATGCAGCGACTGCTTCGAGCGGTTCTGTTTCACCGGCCGGACACCCGACGTGACGATCACGGGTTTTCCATAGTGGCCTTCGATCGACTTCAACACCGCCAGCAGTTCCGGCTTGAAGCAGCCGGTGTTGACCTTCTCCGTTTGCAGCCAGAGCCCATTCGGCGAAAGTCGGGCAAGGCCGGCAAGCGAGGCGACTTCCGTCACCCCGTTGTCCGCACCGTCGGACGCTTCTTCTTCGGCTTCGGAATGGTCGGGCGGAGCAAAGAGCGAATCCGTCGCCGCGCCGGGGATTGCGCCTCCCAGCGACGCGGTCTGGTAGGCCGCCGCCGAATTGCGATTGAGAACACTGGGCTTCTGTGCCGGGTTCGCCGAATTGCTCTCGCTTTGGCGATTGGTTTTCCGCTTTGCGCCGAAAAGGGCGGCAAGTGTCAACGTCTTGTTCAGGTCGTTCGGCGCCCCGGCGGCGTTTCCGTTCGTCTCACCAGCGCCATCGATTGCCTCCGGCGGCGGTGGCTGGCCGGTTCCCGATGCGGTGGCAGCAAGCGCAATCGCCGCTTCGGATGTGGCCGGTTCGGCCGCCAGCGCCATTCGTCCGCTCTTGGGCAGCGGCACGCGATCCGGAATGAGCGACGCCTCTTCGTCGGTTTGGCGACCCTTTGCCGGTATGGAACCAGTGGTCTCGGCGTTGCCGTCCGCCGGGATCGTGCCCGGGTTGACGCTGTACAGATTGCCGATGGCGGGTCCTCCATCGGGCTGATTGTCAGTTTCCACCGATGCGGCGGCGCCGGAGGCGTAGATGCTGGTCTGGTGTGCGTTCACCTGTGCCGGCTGCATGATGACGTCGGCGAGATTGGCAGGTTGGGCTGGCGCGTCGGCAGATTGCGTCGCCCCGCTGCCGGTCGGATTGTCGCGCGCCGACACCATCGGATCACGATAACCGTCGACAGCCTCGCCGTCGCCTTCCTGCTCCGATGCAGGGGACGCCGCCGCCGCCGCGTCGACCGGAACAGCATTGTCTTCGGCTCGCATGTCACCGGTTGCCGACATGCAGCCCGTAAGCACCAGAGCCGAGACGGCGATCAGAAGAGTGTGTCGAAGGGCCTTGGTCTCAAAGCCCGATTTGCGTGTGAACAGCAAGCTACATCCCCGCCTTCTTACGCGCCAACCGGTCGATCTACCGGCTGGAGCCTGTCCGCATCGAGGTAACGCGCCTCGCAGAAGGCGAACACGTGCGTTTCCCCATAGCCAGCGTCTCATGCGCAGGCGACTAAACACGATGCACCGGAATGTTCCGCCGGGAGGGGCCGGAGCTCTGATCCTACGCGAATCATCCGGTCGCCGACGGCCCGGGCATGGTCCGGGCCAAAGAAGGCGAAAGCGTGATGAAACCTCGCGCCTGCATTGCAGGCACGGGGTCGTGTGACTGCCGCGTCGCGAAGAGCATGTCGCTTCACGGTCGCTGGCGATCACCCGTCAATTGCTAGGGGGTGGAAATTGCGCGAGGCTTACCAGGCGCCGGTATTCGGCATCGATGCCCAGGGTTCGGCCGGAGCCAGGCTTTCGCCCTTCTGCAGGATCTCGATCGAGATTCCATCGGGCGAGCGGACAAAGGCCATGTGGCCGTCCCGCGGCGGGCGGTTGATGACAATGCCGTTGTCCATCAATTTCTGGCAGGTCGCATAGATGTCATCGACCTCGTAGGCGAGGTGGCCGAAGTTGCGCCCGCCGGTGTAGGTTTCCGGGTCCCAGTTATAGGTTAGCTCCAGGCAGGGGGCTGCTTTCTGCTTGGCCGCGTCGACATCGCCGGGTGCCGCAAGAAAGATCAACGTAAAGCGTCCCCTCTCGCTTTCGTGCCGGCGGATTTCGACGAGGCCGAACAGGTCGCAATAGAAGTGCAGCGATTGCTCGACATTGTGGACGCGGACCATGGTGTGGAGGTAGCGCATTTGGAGGGCCCTCGAATTCAAAACAACGGATGGGCGGGAAGATAGGAGTTTGCCAGCTTGAGGCAAGCCTGGTGTCCTAAAGAGTCTCCGGACAAAACTTTTTACGAAGACTTGTCCATTCGCAATTGGACGATGTTATTCTGATCGACAAGAATCAGTTAACCGTAATTCATGTGACGCGTAATCGAGGGGCGGGGCAGATCATGGCGGACAGGATGTCAGCGAAGGAGATCACGCAATACGACGACCAGGGTGGCGATGCGGTTGACCTGATCGAGATCACCGGCGTCATCAAATGGTTCGATGTCGCCAAGGGGTTTGGCTTCATCGTGCCGGACAACGGCATGCAGGACGTTCTCGTCCATGTGACCTGCCTGCGGCGCGACGGCTACCAGACCGTTCTCGAGGGGACCCGGGTGGTCGCGCTGATTCAGCGCCGCGAACGCGGCTATCAGGCCTTTCGCATCCTTTCGATGGACCAGTCGACGGCCATCCACCCTTCGCAGATGCCACCGGTCAAGACCCACGTGCAGGTGACGCCGACGAGCGGGCTCGAGCGGGCGCTGGTCAAATGGTTCAACCGGACCAAGGGCTTCGGCTTTCTGACGCGCGGCGAGGGCACCGAGGACATCTTCATCCACATGGAAACCCTGCGCCGCTTCGGCCTGACCGAACTGCGCCCCGGGCAGGTGGTGCTCGTCCGCTTCGGCGACGGCGAGAAGGGCCTGATGGCCGCTGAGATCCACCCGGACAACCCGGCGCCGGGCAACCGGGCGCACTGATGGCCAGGGCGCGCCGCAACTTCGGCCTTTTCCATTGCAGCGTCCTTGTGGCGCTTTTTTTGTCGCTGTTCGGCGCCGTTGCGGCCCGCGCGGAGGAAAGCTTCGGCAAGGAGCGGTTGGCCATCGTCACCGGCGACGGCAAGCGTCACGAATTCTCGGCGGAACTGGCGCTGACGCCGCAGCAGCGGGCGCAGGGCCTGATGAACCGGCGCTCGATGGCGCCGGACCAGGGCATGTTATTTTCCTTCGGGGAAACGCGCACGGTTCTGATGTGGATGAAGAACACCTATCTGCCGCTGGATATGCTGTTCATCGATAAATCCGGCGATATCAAAACGATCAAGGAAAATGCTGAACCGCTTTCAGAAGCGATCATCAGCTCGAAGGTACCGGTCGCCTACGTGCTCGAATTGAATGCGGGTACGGTTCGCACCCTTGCGATCCAGCCGGGCGACAGGATCGACAGCCCCTTGATCCAGAACGCCGGTCCCTGACGCCGGCATCCTATTCCGGCCCTTTGCGGTTGTTGTATTGGAACCTTGCCGCCGTCCCGTCACTTTTTTACGAAGCGAATCTCTGTTACGAGGCGTCGAAACCGGACATCGATTTGGAAACGATATGGCTGCGCGCGACCGATACTCGAGAAAGCTCGAATGCTCAAAGTGCGGCCGGTCCGGCTTTGCCGAAGTCTCGGAAGACGACGATCCACGCCGGACGAGCCCGGGCTTCGTCGTCGATCTGATGCCGCCCGGCTTTTCCACCGAACGCCCCTCCACCGATCCGGCGAGACACATGATCCGCTGCCGTTGCGGCAACGTCTTCGCCTTCAAGCAGAAGACCCACTATGCCCCCGGCGGAGAGCCCGCCTGAGCTAAACCCGGTGGAAGAATCCAGCACAGCAGGACTTCGCCGGCAGATGATCGTAGGCTGCTTATCCTATCGGGCGAATAGTGTCGAAGAGGCAAAAGGCAGCTTCAACATTGATTGCCTCGTCAGCGCCCTTGCATGCCGTGCGAATGTGGCAATGCGATCTACCCCGGCGATGCCGACAACGGGATCACCTGCGGCGGAGATTCGCGGCGGTGGAGCGTGGTCTATGCCGCAACCGGGTCAATCAACACATTGGATTCGCGCGCGAAGCCATGGCGCGGTGATCTGACCCCTGCCGAGTTGCGTGTTGCCAAGTGGCTTTTTAGACTGAGCACGGCAACCAGATGACCCTTACGACGCCGGCAACCGCTACAGCGTTCGCTATGACCAACTGGTTGTGTGGGTGGCGGCCGGCTTCGAGGGGCGGCTTGCAGCACTTGAAGCTGCGTGATTCCTGTCGCGCAGCGTTGCGCCAATCTCATCCAGAAAACGCCGACCGAGATCCTTATTCATATGGGTTGTGTCGGTATCGCTATATGCACTGCCTGTCGAGCGCGTGACGCCTTTTTGATAGCGCGCGAGCGTCAATCCCTCTGTGGAAATTGTGTCGAGTGGCTGGAGTATCAACGCCGCCCCAACGTCCTCGGCCATCTCCCGCCAGACTTTTCGACAGATGTCAGCAATCCATAACATGGCGGCAGTAGCATCGGGATGCTTCAGCCACGGGTAGACGCCTTGCTGAAGCGCGCGCTCGCCGGGGAATGGGGAGGGGGCATATATGATCGGTTTCTTCATCTTCATGGAATAGCGAAGAAACTTCCACGCTCCGCTTCGTGAAAAGTAGGCCCGCTGCTTGCTTTTGCCGGGTTCAAAGGTTGCCGATAGCGCGCAGAAGGGCGGTTAAAATCCGTCCGACTTTCTTGACGTCGGAAAAGTGAAAGTCGGAAAAACGTCGGACGAGTGTGGCGACCCCTGCAGGATTCGAACCTGCGACCTACTGCTTAGAAGGCAGTTGCTCTATCCAGCTGAGCTAAGGGGCCGATCGAGACGGCTGTCCGGTCGTCAATGCGTCCAGGGCTGCGTCCGATTGAAGCGGAAGTTGTCCGGATAGGCGACCTTCTTGCGGGTGGCGTCGTGCGGCTCGATGACGCGATAGGCGAGGCCATTGCGCTCGGCATAGGCGACCGCGAGCTCGCGCGATTCGAACGTCAGCCGCAGCTGCTGGCGCATGTCGCCGGAACTGGTGTAGCCCATGATCGGGTCGATCGTGCGAGGCCGTTCCTGATCGAATTCAAGGACCCAAAGATGCGTTTTCGCCTTGCCGGACTGCATGGCGGTCTTGGCGGGACGGTAGATCTTCGCGTTCATGGATGCTGTGGCTCCAATAGTTTCAGATTCATGCCGTTCTGGCATCGCATTTCAATAGCGCAAATTCGATCAACAAAATTGCACCAAGTCGCATATTCGTCCAGCCGTTCCGGTGCCTTGCCGCTGCCGCACGCGCTGACTGATCGCGCGTCGGTCCTTAGCACTGAGACCGGGACATTTCAACGGCCCTGCGGCTCGCGCCGCGGTTTGCTCGACCGGACGGCAACTCTATCGACGCCTTCGTACTTGCGCTATTTTTGAAACCCAGGCCAACCAGCCTACGAGTCACGTAAGATCATGGATAGGGGGCCACAGTGAGGAAAATGCTTCCGCTTTGTATAGCGGCACTGGTTCTGGTGGGCTGCTCGGAATCCGTTGGCGGCAACTATCCGGAACCGATTCCCGGCAGCATCACCTATGGGGGGCAGCCGCGCACGAAGCTGACCAAGGCACCGGTCGGCAGTTGGTTCCGCCACCGGTTCATCGACCAGTTCGGCCGGGACGTGGTGGAAACCTACGTCATCCAGCCCGACCGTTCGCTGCTTTTGGTCAGTCGCCTGATCGTGCCTATACGCGTCCACGACTGAACGGTGGCCGTCACAGGCAGGCAGCCCGACGTTGAATTCACAGCCATCGATATTTACTGTTGCGGCCTGCGGCGGATGCGTGTATCTCGCCCCTTACGGAACGGCGGAGTGTAGCGCAGCCTGGTAGCGCATCTGGTTTGGGACCAGAGGGTCGGGAGTTCGAATCTCTCCACTCCGACCACCGTATCCCTTTGAAATTGCAGTTTACGTCGCCGGCCATTGCCGGCGATCAGACGGCCGCGTCTGCGGTCCGGATCGGTTTACATCAAGGCGGGCAGGGAGCCTTTGTCGGCGCTCCATTCGGGCGACCTTCGCCGCCCGAGTGGTCTGCCGGTCCCGAGTAGCTCAATGCAGAATCTGGCTGAGGAACAGCCGCGTGCGTTCGTGCTGCGGGTTGTCGAAGAAGTTGTGCGGGTCGTTCTGCTCGACGATCTGGCCCTGGTCCATGAAGATGACGCGGTGAGCGACCTGGCGGGCGAAGCCCATTTCATGGGTGACGCAGAGCATGGTCATGCCTTCTTCGGCAAGCGACACCATGGTGTCGAGCACTTCCTTGACCATTTCCGGATCGAGCGCCGAGGTCGGCTCGTCGAACAGCATGATCTTCGGCTTCATGCAGAGCGAGCGGGCGATCGCCACGCGCTGTTGCTGGCCGCCGGAGAGCTGGCCCGGATACTTGTGGGCCTGCTCGGGGATCTTGACGCGCTCGAGATAGTGCATGGCGACCTTTTCGGCCTCCTTCTTCGGCATCTTGCGCACCCAGATCGGCGCCAGCGTGCAGTTCTCCAGAATCGTCAGGTGCGGGAACAGGTTGAAATGCTGGAACACCATGCCGACCTCGCGGCGCACCTCGTCGATCTTTTTCAGGTCGTTGGTCAGTTCGATCCCGTCGACGACGATCTGCCCCTTCTGATGCTCCTCCAGCCGGTTGATGCAGCGGATCATCGTCGACTTGCCGGAGCCCGACGGGCCGGCGATGACGATGCGTTCGCCGCGCATCACCTTGAGGTTGATGTCGCGCAGCACGTGGAAGTCGCCATACCACTTGTTCATGTTGACGATCTCGACGGCCACGTCGGTGGCGGAAACCGTCATTTTCTTGGATTGGGCCAGGTTTGCCATTTGGTATTCCCCTTGATTATCTCTTGTGGCTCGTATCGAGCCGGCGCTCCACGAATGCTGAATAGCGCGACATGCCGAAGCAGAAAAGCCAGAATGTGAACCCGGCGAAGATCAGGCCGGTCAGCGGGGTGACCGGGGTGATCCAGCCTGAATCGCCGAAACTCGCCTTTACGATACCAAGCAGATCGTACATCGAGATGATGGTGACGAGCGAGGTGTCCTTGAACATGCCGATAAAGGTGTTGACGATGCCCGGGATGACGAGCTTGATCGCCTGCGGCAGGACGACGAATGTCATCTTGTGGAAGTAATTCAAGCCCAACGCATCGGCGGCCTCGTACTGCCCCCTCGGGATCGCCTGCAGCCCACCGCGGATCACCTCCGCCATATAGGCCGAAGCGAAGATCGCCACGCCGATCAGCGCGCGCAGGAACTTGTCGATGTTGTTGCCGGGCTCGAGGAAGAGCGGCAGCAGCACGCTCGCCATGAACAGGACGGTGATCAGCGGCACGCCGCGAATCAGCTCGATGAAGGCGATGGAGGCCGACCTGACCACCGGCATCTGCGAACGTCGACCCAGCGCCAGCAGAATGCCGGCCGGCAACGATATGACGATGCCGACGAAGGACAGGATCAGCGTCACCATCAGCCCGCCCCAAAGGGTCGTTTCGATGTGGGACAGGCCGAAGCGACCGCCGATCAGCAGAAAGTAGGAGACGATCGGAAGAGCGACCAAAAGCAAGATCGCGTTCAATCCCTTGCGCGGCACCTTCGGAATGAGAAGGGGAACGAGCAGGGCGACGAACATGCCGACGACCAGAAGCGGCCGCCAAAGCTGGTCGCGCGGGTAGGAGCCGAACATGAACTGGACAAACCTATCGCCGACATAGGCCCAGCAGGCGCCGCTCCAGCCGCTCGGAAGCGTTCCACCCTGATCGACGGTGAGGCAGGCGGTTCGGTCTGCGCCAGCCCACACGGCGGACAGGAACAGCCAGTCGATGGCGCCCGGAAGCAAATACAGCAGGGCGGCGACGGCGATCGCCGTCATCGCGCTGTCGGTCCAGGACGAAAAAAGGTTCTTGCGCATCCAGCCGATGACCGAGGAGTCGGACATCGGAGGCTGCTCGGCGGCAATGAAGTGGTCGCGGACGTAGGACAGGTTCTCGGCCATTTCAGCGCTCCACCAGTGCCATCTTGGCGTTGAACCAGTTCATGAACAGCGAGGTCACGAGGCTGATCGACAGATAGACCGCCATCCAGATCGCGATGATCTCGATCGAGTGGCCCGACTGGTTGAGGATCGTGCCGCCGACCGCGACGAGATCGGCGTAACCGACGGCGACCGCAAGCGAGGAGTTCTTGATGAGGTTGAGGTACTGCGAGGTGAGCGGCGGGATGATGATCCTGAGCGCCTGCGGCAGGACGACGAGCCGCGTCGTCGAGGCCGGCCTGAGCCCCAATGCGTATGATGCCTCCGTCTGCCCATGCGGGACGCCCCTGATGCCGGCGCGCACGATCTCGGCGATGAATGACGCGGTGTAGAGCGACAGAGCCAGGTAGAGCGCCAGAAATTCCGGGCCGATCACCATGCCGCCCTTCATGTTGAACGAGCCGGGAACGGGGTAATCGAAGGACAGTGGCAGCCCTGCGAGCAGAAAGACTGCCATCGGCAGCAGAAGGACCAGCGCGAGCGACACGATCAGGACCGGAGGACGTTTGCCGGTTGCCCGCTGGCGTGCATTCGCCCAGAAAGCAAAAGCAATTGCGGCGATGATACCGGCGACGAAGGCGGCGACGACAAAACCGAACCCCTCACCGAAAACCGGCGCCGGCATGTAGATGCCGCGGTTCGAGATGAAGAAGACCGCGTCGGGATTGTCCTTCACGTGCTGGAAGATGGTGCGGATCGTCGGCAGCAGCGCGAGCACGCCCAGATACCAGAAGAAGATGACGAGAAGCGGCGGGATGTTGCGGAAGATCTCGACATAGATCGTGGACAGCCGGGCGATGAGCCAGTTGTGCGACAACCGGCCGATGCCGACCAGCAGCCCGACGATCGTTGCGGTGACGATGCCGCAGGCGGCCACGACCAAGGTGTTGAGCAGGCCGACCTGCAAGGCCCGGAAATAGGTCGAATCACTGCTGTAGGCGATCAGGCTCTGGGCGAGGTCGAACCCGGCGCGGCTGTTCAGGAAGCCAAAGCCCGACGTCATGTTGGCACGGGCGAGGTTTTGCACCGCGTTGTGCCAGGCGTACCAGATGACTCCGACGATCAAGACAAGCGTGAGTGCCTGATAGACATATTTTCTAAGCGCTGGGTTGTAGAGAAGCGATACCTTCGGAGGGTCGCCGCCTCCAGTGCGGACGTGCGCAACAGCCATTCAGAACCCCTATCGTTGTGTTCGCCCTTTTTTCCGGGCGTTTCACTTTTGGGGAGGGCGGAAGTCCCGCCCTCCCGTTTGATTGCCGATTAGCGGATCGGCGGGGCGTATTGCAGACCGCCCTTGTTCCAGAGCGCGTTGAGGCCGCGATCGATCTTCAGGGGCGAGCCCTGGCCGACGTTGCGCTCGAACGATTCGCCATAGTTGCCGACGGCCTTGATGATCTGCACGGCCCAGTCGTTCGGAAGGCCGAGATCGGCGCCCAGCGTGGAGTCGGCTTCTTCGCCGAGGAAGCGCTTGATGTCGGGGTTGGCCGACTTCTTCATCTCCTCGACATTGGCCTGAGTGATGCCGAATTCCTCAGCCGCGACCAGGGCATAATGCGACCAGCTGACGACATCCAGCCACTTGGAGTCGTTCTGGCGGACCGCGGCGCCGAGCGGTTCCTTGGAGATGATCTCCGGCAGGACCATGTGGTCGTCCGGGTTGGTCATCTTCAGGCGGATCGAATAGAGGCCGGAGGCGTCGGTCGTGTAGGCGTCGCAACGGCCGGCGTTGTAGGCCGCATCAGCCTCGTCCTGGGCCTCGAACACGACCGGCTTGAAGTCCATGTTGTGGGAGCGGAAGAAGTCGGCGAGGTTCAGTTCGGTGGTCGTGCCGGACTGCACGCAGACGGAAGCGCCGTTCAGCTCCAGCGCGGACTTAACGCCCAGTTCCTTCTTCACCATGAAGCCCTGGCCGTCATAGTAGGTGACAGCGCGGAAATCGAAGCCGAGCTGCGAATCACGGCTGGTGCTCCAGGTGGTGTTGCGGGCCAGCATGTCGACTTCGCCCGACTGCAGCGCCGGGAAACGGTCCTTGGCGGAGAGCGGCGTATACTTCACCTTGGTCGCGTCACCGAAGATTGCAGCCGCCACAGCCTTGCAAAGGTCAATGTCCAGACCTGCCCAGTTGCCGGCGGAATCCTGCGCACCGAAACCCGCGAGGTTCGAGCCGTTGACGCCGCACTGTACGAAACCCTTGGCCTTAACGTCCGAAAGCGTATCGGCCTGAGCGGCCTGGGCGCCAATCCCCATGACGGCAGCGCCGATTACGGCTGCCACGATCTTTTTTGTCATGTTTTACAACCCTTGTTCTATGATCTTTCCACGTCCGCGTGGCGCCGGCGTAGTGCGGGAGCGCTGCGGCACTCGCCACCCTCCCGGCGCGAGTTGACCTATCTCATGCTCAAAACGACGCAGGGTCAAGAGAGGCGACCCATTTTCCAGCCAGAGCGTCGATTTCACCGATTTTGGTGGAAAAACAGGCAAAATCCGTTCGAAATCCGGCTGGAATTGCCAAAAATGACGCCAGTCCAGCGCCGAGTGGTCCCTTCGACATGTCAACCCGTGATGGTTTCTTCAGGATTATTGTCTTGACGCTTGAGAGCGCCCGTCGGAAGAGTCCGGGTTCTTCCAACGCAAGCAACCTTCCGGATAAACAATGAAAGACAAAGCTGAAGTGCTCGCTGGTGCGGGCGACAATACCCGCCTTGCCCATATCGGCAATGATCCCATGGATTTCCACGGCTTCGTCAACCCGCCGGTCGTCCATGCCTCGACGGTCCTGTTCCCCGATGCGGCGACGATGGAGAAACGGGCGCAGAAGTATAGCTACGGGACGCGGGGCACGCCGACGACCGATGCTCTCTGTGACGCGATCAACGAGTTGGAAGGGTCTGCCGGAACGATTCTCGTCCCCTCGGGGCTGGCGGCGGTGACGGTGCCCTTCCTGGCGTTCCTGTCGGCCGGCGACCATGCGCTAATCGTTGATTCGGTCTACAGTCCCACCCGGCACTTTTGCGACACGATGCTGACGCGGCTCGGCGTCACCGTGGAATACTACGACCCGGCGATCGGCGCTGACATCGCCCGGTTGATGCGGCCGAACACGAAGCTTGTCCACACCGAGGCACCGGGATCGAACACCTTCGAGATGCAGGACATCCGTGCGATCGCGGACGCCGCCCACAAGGGCGGGGCCGTCGTCACGATCGACAACACCTGGGCGACGCCGCTCTATTTCAAGCCGCTCGACCACGGCGTCGACATCTCGATCCATGCGGCAACGAAGTACCCGGCCGGTCACTCGGACATCCTGATGGGAACGGTCTCTGCCAACGCCAAGCATTGGCCGCAACTGTGGGAAGGGAATTTCGCGCTGGGAATCTGCGGTTCGCCAGACGATTCCTACCAGCTTTTGCGGGGCCTGCGCACCATGGGCGTACGGCTGGAGCGCCACCAGGAAAGCGCGCTGCGCCTGGCCGAGTGGCTGGAAGGAAACGACCAGGTCGCCCGCGTGCTTCATCCGGCACTTCCGAGCTTCCCCGGCCACGAATTGTGGAAGCGCGATTTCAAGGGCGCGAGTGGCATCTTTTCCATAGTGCTTGAGGGGGGAAGTCCGGACCGATTCAGGGCGAAGGCCCATGCCTTCCTCGATGCCTTGCGCATTTTCGGTCTCGGCTATTCCTGGGGCGGTTACGAGAGCCTCGCCGTGCACGTGAACCTGAGCGACCGCACAATCTGTACGGCGCCGAAGGAAGGCCCGGTGCTGCGTCTGCAGATCGGGCTTGAGGACGTTGCCGATATCCGAGCCGACATCGAGCGGGGACTTGCTGCCGCACGTGCCGTCTGAGGCAGATATCGCGCAAAAACGAGAGCGGCGGGCCTGACCAGCGGCCCGCCGACGAAGGGCGCGCTCGCCTCAATCGAGGGCGCGATACCCGTAAAGCCAGTCCAGATCCGCAGCAAGGCTCTCCGGACTGCGCAACGCCAGAACGGCGTCACGGGCGAGTGCGATCGGCCCGCGGGCGTGGTAGGCGAAGCGATTGAAGTCGGCACGGGCGCGAACACGCTTCAGACGTCCGCGCCGCCGTTGTTCGAAGGCGGACAATGCGGCGGGCAGATCCGCCGCGGTGGCGATCGTTGCGGCAAGCTCGGCGGCATCCTCGATCGCCATCGCCGCGCCCTGCGCCGCAAACGGCGTTGTCGCATGGGCGGCGTCACCGATCAGGATCATGTCGCGATTGTTGAACCAGCGTCCGTCGGCGCACTCGTAGAGCGGCCAGGCGAGCGGAGTCTCTGCCGCGCGCAGGAGCGCGACGATCTCGTTGTTCCATCCCGAAAACGCATCCAAGCGCAGCGCCATGCCCGCCTGGCCGGATGTGGCTGACCAGATGTGGCCGCGGAACGCGCCCTGGTGGATCGCGACGACATTGAAGGATTGCACTTCGGCGATCGGATAGGCGACGAGATGCGCCGATGGCCCGGTCCAGGCGACGACGGAGCGCGGATCGAGAAACCGGGGGGCACCGTCGAACGGCACCATGAAGCGCCAGGCGAGGCTTCCGCTAAAGCGCGCCGGCGGGGCGGCGGGAACGGCGGTACGCAATATCGACCAGACGCCGTCGGCGCCGACGATCAGATCCGCCGGCGCGCCGATCTGAGCGGTAATCGCCGCCGGATCGAAGCGGGCGACCTGCGCGCCGAGGTGAACCTGGACGAGTGGTTCGGCCCGCGCGGCGTCTAGCAGAACGTGTTGCAGCGTGGCGCGATGGAGGACTCCGTAGGGATAGTGCCAGCGCCGCCGGGCCTCCACGCCAACGGGTATGGCGGTGAGCGGCTTGAGCGTGCGGCCGGAGGCGAGCACGATGCGTTCCGGTTCCAGCCACTGCGTTTCGAGGGCGGGTAGAACACCGATTCTTGCAAGGATGCCCGAGGCATTGGGCGAAATCTGCAGGCCGGCGCCGACCTCTTCCAGTCGGTCCGCCTGTTCAAGGATGTGACTGGCAATGCCCTTGCGGGCGAGGCATAAGGCGGCGGTCAGCCCGGCGATGCCGGCGCCGACGATTGCAACCGTCTTGACGGTCATCGTCCCGCCGCCTCAACACGCATTGGTCACGCAGCCTGGTTGGCGAAGGTGCAGCCGACCGGGATTGTCTGGGTCGCCTTGAGCGACGGGTTGTAGCGAAAGAGCGTGGAGCAATAACCGCAGACCTTCTCGTTGTCGTCGCCCATGTCGATGAAGATGTGTGGATGGTCGAAGGGAACCGAGGCGCCGACGCACATGAATTCCTTGACGCCGATCTCGATCACGGCATGTCCGCCGTCGTTCTGGAAATGGGGAATGGTGTGTCCGGCCATGGGATGCTCCGAAGTCGAAAGGTCGCAATTTGCGGCGGACCATATAGCTCTCGTGGTCAAAAGTGTAGCGGCAAAACCGCCGTCTTGGGCGAGAAATTCCGAAGCAGACATTTTCTTGGGCGACAATCCCGCCTATGAGCGGTGGGCACGAATGCATTGGCAGAGGCGCGCGATGAATCTCAATCTTCCTTCCTTTTCCCGGTTTCGCCACGACGGCCTCGAGCTGGCCTTTTTCGACGAAGGCAATCCGGCAGGCGAGCCCGTGCTGTTGATCCACGGGTTCGCCTCGAGCGCCAGCGTCAACTGGGTTCATCCCGGTTGGCTGAAAACCCTGGGCGATGCCGGCTACCGCGTCATCGCCATCGACAACCGTGGCCACGGAAGAAGCGACAAGCCGCATGACTCGGCGCTGTACCATCCGCCGCTGATGGCCGGCGATGCCGCGGCTCTGCTCGATCATCTCGGCATCCCGCAAGCTCATGTCATGGGCTATTCGATGGGGGCCCGCATCACCGCATTCCTGGCGCTCGCCCATCCGCACCGTGTCCGCTCGGTGGTCTTCGGCGGGCTCGGCATCGGCATGGTGGACGGGGTAGGGGACTGGGATCCGATCGCCGGCGCCTTGCTTGCCCCCTCCCTCGACGACGTCAGTCACGAACGCGGGCGGATGTTTCGCGCCTTTGCCGACCAGACGAAGTCCGACCGCCAGGCACTGGCCGCCTGCATCATGACATCGCGCGATCTCCTGACGGCGGCGGAGATAAGTCGGATCGAGGCGCCGGCGCTCGTCGCTGTCGGCACCAAAGACGACCTTGCCGGCTCGGCGCAGGCGCTCGCCGAACTGATGCCGCATGCACGCGCCGTCGACATTCCGGGCCGCGACCACATGCTTTCGGTCGGGGATCGCGTCTTCAAAAAGGCGGTTCTGGAGTTCTATTCGGAATTGGATGGTCGCTAGGTCAGGACCAAGAGCATTGCGCAACGTTCCGGGGCATTCCGCCCAGGGCAGGTTTGCACTATATAATGAGCTGTGAGGCAAGAAGGAGCACGGCGATGGTCGCCACGAACGAAAAGCGCGCCGACGACAGGCTGAAGGTGATGGACCCGATCTGGGACAGCCTGCAACAGGAAGCGCGCGCCGCCGCACTCGCGGATCCGCTGCTTGCGGCCTTCCTTTACTCCACCGTGATCAACCAGCCCTCGCTGGAGGCCGCCGTCATCCATCGCGTCTGCGAGCGTCTGGACCACCCCGACCTGCAGGCCAATCTCCTGCGGCAGACGTTCGAGGAAATGGCGACGTCCTGGCCGGAATGGGGCGCGATCCTGCGCGTCGATATCCAGGCCTTCTATGATCGTGACCCTGCCTGCATCCGCTTCATCGAACCGGTGCTCTACTTCAAGGGTTTTCATGCCATTCAAACCCACCGGCTGGCGCATTGGCTCTACGCAAATGGTCGGCGGGATTTCGCCCTGTACCTTCAGAGCCGCTCGTCCGGCGTGTTCCAGACGGACATCAATCCTGCCGCCCGCATCGGCAAGGGCATCTTCCTCGATCATGCGACCGGCCTTGTCGTAGGCGAGACCGCGGTGATCGGCGACAACGTCTCGATCCTGCATAACGTTACCCTCGGCGGAACAGGCAAGGAGGGCGGTGACCGGCACCCGAAGATCGACAACGGCGTCATGATCGGCGCCGGCGCGAAGATCCTTGGCAACATCCATATCGGCCACTGCTCGCGCATTGCCGCGGGGTCCGTGGTGCTGAAGGACATGCCGTCGAACTCGACCGTCGCCGGTGTACCGGCCAAGGTCGTCGGCGAGGCCGGCTGCTCGGAGCCCTCGCGGGCCATGGATCAGATCCTGCACGGCGCGGGCTTCGACATCTGAACGGAAAACCGCTGAAAGACACCTGTACGTGGGTTTACAGCTTCCGGCGCAGGTGCGAGAAGCGGCCAACCGAACCGAACGGAGACTAGATCGTGAAGCCCGAAGAGATCAGGAAGCTTGAGGCCTACTTCAAGCGCAACTTCAACAAGGACATGGTCGTCAAGGCCCGCCCCAAGAAGGACGAGTCGGCGGAGGTCTATCTTGCCGATGAGTTCCTGGGCGTCGTGTTCCGCGACGATGAGGACGGTGAACTGTCCTACAACTTCTCGATGGCGATCCTCGACATCGACCTTTGAGTTGCTTTGGCAGAGACGTTTTGGAAACCCGGGCCGAAGGCCCGGGTTTTTGCGTGATGGAGACGTTCAAACCCTTGCAAACTTTAAGAAATGGCGCGCCGCAGCATCAAATTGACTTTATTGTGCAGCGCATATAAAGTTCCGGGCATCCGGTGGAACAAGAGGGAGCATCCTATGTTCAATTTCGATGATGCCAATGCCAAGGGCAAGGAAGCGATGGATACCGTACTGAAGAGCTATTCGTCGCTCGCCAAGGGCATGCAGGCGATCGCGACCGAAGCGGCCGACTATTCCAAAAAGTCCTTCGAGGACGGCATCGCGCATTTCGAGAAGCTTTCCGGCGCCAGGAGCTTCGAAACGGCGCTCGAGCTTCAGACCACCTACGTGAAGAAGGCCTACGAGTCCTACGTCGCCGAGGCGACGAAAATCGGCGAGATGTACTCCGACCTCGCCAAGGATGCCTACAAACCCTACGAGGGCCCGGTCGCAAGGACGACGGCGGCGGCAAAGTCCGCCGCGGCTGCTTGATCGTTTTACGTTCAATCTGATTTTGGGAGCCGGCGGTGCGCAAGTGCCGCCGGCTTTTCCGTGCCGGGTGGCCTGGCAAACGACAATTTTCCCTATTTCCGGCGGGCGTGGCCCGATTATCCTTGCAGGACAAAGCTGGGGCCTTAAAATCGGTGAAGAAACCACTAGATTACGTAGGTCTAATGACGGCAACATCGCCGCCGCGGCCACCCCCTCCGGAGAAAGCCGTGCCCACAAGGAATGAGCAGTAATGAATGCGATACCGGTCCGGTTGCAGGGCGATGAAGGAAGCGGCGACACCCCCGGCCGCGGCACATCCGTCATTACCCGCACGAAGCCGAAAACGAAGAAGCCGAGCCTCTACCGGGTCCTGCTTCTCAATGACGACTACACGCCGATGGAGTTCGTGATTCACATTCTCGAGCGGTTCTTCCAGAAGGACCGCGAGGCGGCAACGCGGATCATGCTGCATGTGCACAACCACGGAGTGGGTGAGTGCGGTGTTTTTACCTATGAGGTTGCCGAAACCAAAGTGACACAGGTGATGGATTTCTCCCGCCAACACCAGCATCCGCTGCAATGCGTCATGGAAAAGAAATGAGGAAAGAACGTGCCGACTTTTTCGACCAGTCTTGAGAAAGCGCTCCATCAGGCACTGACTTATGCCAATGAGCGCCACCATGAATACGCCACGCTGGAGCATCTGCTTCTGGCGCTGATCGACGACACCGACGCAGCCGCCGTCATGGGCGCTTGCAACGTCAATCTCGAAGCGCTGCGCAAGACCGTCACCAGTTACGTGGACAACGATCTCGCCAACCTGGTGACCGGGTACGAGGAGGACTCCAAGCCGACGTCGGGGTTCCAGCGCGTGATCCAGCGCGCGGTCATCCACGTCCAATCCTCCGGCCGCGAAGAGGTTACCGGGGCGAACGTGCTCGTCGCGATCTTTGCCGAGCGCGAGAGCCATGCCGCCTACTTCCTGCAGGAGCAGGAGATGACGCGCTATGACGCCGTCAATTTCATTTCGCACGGCATCGGCAAACGGCCCGGTTCCTCAGAGGCCCGCACGGTTCGCGGCTCGGACGACCAGGAGAACGAACAGAAGCCGACGCGGTCGCAGGGCGAGCAGGAGGACAGCGCCAAGAAGCAGGATGCACTCAGCGCCTACTGCGTCAACCTCAACGAGAAGGCCAGGAACGGCAAGATCGATCCGCTGATCGGCCGCCACGCCGAGGTCAATCGCACGATCCAGGTGCTCTGCCGCCGCTCGAAGAACAATCCGCTCTATGTCGGCGATCCAGGCGTCGGCAAGACGGCGATCGCCGAGGGGCTGGCCAAGCGTATCGTCGAGAACAAGGTGCCCGAGGCCCTCCAGAACGCGACGATCTTTTCGCTCGACATGGGCACGCTTTTGGCCGGCACGCGCTACCGCGGTGACTTCGAGGAGCGCCTGAAGCAGGTGGTGAAGGAACTGGAAGATTATCCGGGCGCCGTGCTCTTCATCGACGAGATCCACACGGTCATCGGGGCCGGTGCGACCTCCGGCGGTGCGATGGACGCATCCAACCTACTGAAGCCGGCGCTTTCCAACGGGGCGATCCGCTGCATCGGCTCGACCACCTACAAGGAATATCGGCAGTTCTTCGAGAAGGACCGGGCGCTCGTCCGCCGCTTCCAGAAGATCGACGTCAACGAGCCGACCATCGATGACACGATCGCGATCATGAAGGGCCTCAAGCCCTATTTCGAGGACTATCACAAGCTGAAGTACTCGAACGAGGCGATCAAGACGGCCGTCGAACTCTCGGCCCGCTACATCAACGACCGCAAGCTGCCGGACAAGGCGATCGACGTGATCGACGAGACGGGGGCGGCGCAGATGCTGCTGCCGGTCGGAAAACGCCGCAAGCTGATCACCGAAAAGGAGATCGAAGCGACCATCGCGACGATGGCGCGCATTCCGCCCAAGTCCGTATCCAAGGACGACGAGACCGTCCTCGCCAATCTGGACAAGGAACTGCGCTCGGTGGTCTATGGCCAGGATCTGGCGATCGATGCCCTGGCCTCGGCCATCAAGCTTGCCCGTGCGGGCCTGCGCGAGCCGAACAAGCCGATCGGCTGCTACCTGTTCTCCGGTCCGACCGGCGTGGGCAAGACCGAGGTCGCCAAGCAGCTCGCCTCTTCGCTCGGGGTGGAACTGCTGCGCTTCGACATGTCCGAATACATGGAGCGTCATACGGTGTCGCGCCTGATCGGTGCGCCTCCGGGCTATGTCGGCTTCGACCAGGGCGGGCTCCTGACCGATGGGGTCGACCAGCATCCGCATTGCGTGCTGCTGCTTGACGAGATCGAGAAGGCGCATCCCGACCTCTTCAACATCCTGTTGCAGGTCATGGATCACGGCTCGCTGACGGATCACAACGGCAAGAAGATCGACTTCCGCAACGTCATCCTGATCATGACGACGAACGCGGGCGCCTCCGATATGGCCAAGGCGGCGATCGGCTTCGGCTCGTCGAAGCGCGAAGGCGACGACATGGAAGCGATCAACCGGCTGTTCACGCCGGAGTTCCGCAACCGTCTCGATGCGATCATTCCGTTCTCCTCGCTGCCGACGCCGGTCATCCACCAGGTCGTGCAGAAGTTCGTCATGCAGCTCGAGACGCAGCTTGCCGAGCGCAATGTCACTTTCGAACTTCAGCCCGAGGCGATCGCCTGGCTGGCGGAGAAGGGTTACGACGAAAGGATGGGGGCGCGGCCGCTGGCCCGCGTCATCCAGGAGAACATCAAGAAGAAGCTGGCCGACGAGATTCTCTTCGGCAAGCTGAAGAAGGGCGGCGTCGTCCGCGTTTCGGTCGGCGTGAAGGAGGACGGCAGCAAGGGCATCATCCTCGACGCCGTACCCGAAACCGCTCCCATCAAGCCGAAGGCGGAAATTTCCGCACCGGCACGCAAGACGGCCAAGCCGAAGAAGCCGAAGGAGGCAGTGACGGCGGACGCGGCACCGCGCAAGGCTGCGAAAGCGGCCGCATCTGAAGCCACGCCGCCGCGCAAGGGCAGCGCCGTGCCGAAGGTGCCACGGAAGAAGTAACCGTCCCTCAAAGAGCGACGTATGCCGGGCAGGCCACTGCCCGGCATTTTCATGCCGCAAGCCAGGAATGCATTGATGAGTGCCGAGGGTCAGCCGAGTGAAAAATCGAACCGCTACTGGTTCGTACAGGGGATGCGCGGCCTTTTCAGCGTTCCCGCGATCATCCTGATGCTCTCATTCGTCGGCTTCGCCGCCTTCACGGCGGAAGCGGGCATTCCGCTCGGGCAGGTCGTGTTCATGACCGGAATGGTCTGGGCCCTACCGGCCAAGGTCATCCTCGTCGGCAGCATGCTCTCCGGTGCGAACCTCGCGGCGGCATTCGTCGCTGTGACGCTTTCCTCCGTGCGGATGATGCCGATGGTGGCGTCGCTTATTCCGGAAATCCGTTCGCCAAGGACGCCGACCTGGGTTCTGTTGCTGCTGTCGCATTTCGTGGCGATCACTGCCTGGGTCTTTGCCATGGAGCGTGTCTCTGCTGTGCCACGCGACCGGCGGGTGGCCTTCTTTGCCGGCTTCGGCACCACGCTGACGACGGTCAACACCGTGCTGGTCAGTATCGCCTACGGGCTGGTGACGACGTTTCCGCCGGTCGTCTCCGGTTGCCTGTTCTTTCTCACGCCGGTCTATTTCCTCACGTCGATCTGGGTATCCGCCCGTCATCGCGTGATCTACTGGGCGCTGGGAACCGGCCTGGTGTTGGGCGTCGTCTTTCGCGAGATCGCGCCGGAGTTCGACATTCTCCTTGCCGGTCTGGTCGGCGGGACGCTCGCCTGGGCGGGCGAGCGGCAATGGCGGCGGAAGCTGGCAGGGAGTGTCGCATGAGCTTCGACGGCATTTGGCCCTATGTCTTCATCGCCGTCGCTGGCTGGCTTGCGACCGATATCTGGCGCTGGCTCGGTGTGCTGGCGGGCAACAGGCTCGATGAAAAATCGGAGATCCTGACCTGGGTCAAGGCGGTCGCCACGGCGCTTGTCGCCGCCGTCATTGCCAAGTTGATCGTCTATCCGACCGGCGAACTGGAAACGTCGCCGTTGTGGCTGAGACTGGCGGCCATCGCCGTCGGGGCGCTGGCGTTCTTCGCCGGCGGCCGCAACCAGATCCTCGGCATCGTGGCAGCGATCGCTTTTCTCGCCGGGGGACTGTTCGTTCTCGGCACGTGAGCGCCGAGAACGCAGCGGATGCGCATCCGAAAATTCGCGTCGCGTTTTAGTCAGCCAAGGCGTCACGCATTTTCTGCGCGTTGGCCACGAGGATGGCCTGGTTCTCCATGACGCCCGAATGGGGCTTGAGCGGCACGCCGTGGAAGCGCGGGATGACGTGGAAATGCAGGTGATAGATCGTCTGGCCCGACGCCGGCTCGTTGAACTGGATCACCGTGACGCCGTCGGCCTCGAAGGCTTCCTTTGCGGCGACCGCGATCTTCTGCACGATCGGGATAACCCGCGCCAGTGTCTCCGGGTCGGCGTCGAGGATGTTGCGCGAGGGAGCCTTCGGCACGATCAGCGTGTGGCCAATGCCCTGCGGCATCACATCCATGAAGGCCAGCGCGTGCTCGTCCTCGTAGACCTTGTGCGAGGGAATTTCGCCCCGCAGGATCTTGGCAAAGATGTTTCCGGGGTCGTAGGCGGTCATGGCAGTCTCCTCATGTTAGGCCCGTCGGCCGCATTAATCACTCGTCGTCGGCGGAACGAACGGCCGGCTTGCGAAATGGCCCATGTTCGGCGAGCCATTCGCCGGTTTCGGTGACATCCTGGCGCTCGCGCTCGAGATAATCGGCGACCGCCCGGCGCAGGCCCGGATGGGCGATATAGTGCGCTGAATGCGTCGTCACCGGCATGTAGCCGCGGGCCAGCTTGTGCTCGCCCTGCGCCCCCGCCTCGACGCGCTTCAAGCCGTTTGCGATGGCAAAATCGATGGCCTGGTGGTAGCAGACTTCGAAATGCAGGAACGGATGATCCTCGATGCAGCCCCAGTGGCGGCCGAACAGGGCATCTCCACCGATGAAGTTGATCGCGCCGGCAATGTAGCGACCGTTTCGTTTCGCCATCACCAGCAGGATGTCGTCGGCCATGCGTTCGCCGACCAGCGAATAGAAGCGGCGCGTGAGATAGGGGCGGCCCCATTTGCGCCCACCCGTATCCATGTAAAAGGCGAAGAACTGGTCCCATATGCCTTCCGTCAGCTCGCTGCCAGTCAGCCAGACGATCTCGATCCCGTTTTCGAGCGCCGTGCGGCGTTCCCTCTTCAGCGCCTTGCGCTTGCGCGATGCGAGCGTCTGAAGGAACTCGTCATGCGAGCGGTAGCCGACGTTGAGAAAATGGAACTGCTGGTCGGTGCGGGGGAGGAAGCCAGCGTTGACCAACGCCGGGAGCTCGTCCTCCGGCAGGAAGGTGACATGGGCCGATGAGATGTCGTGGCGGCGCGTCAGCTCCTTGATCCCGGCGGCAAGCGCCTGGCGCACCGGCGCCGGATCGTCGCCGTCGCGGCAGAGCAGCCGCGGGCCTGTTGCGGGAGTGAAGGGGACGGACGCCTGCAGCTTCGGATAGTAGCGCCCGCCCGCCCGCGCAAACGCTTCCGCCCAGCCGTGGTCGAATACGTACTCACCCTGGCTGTGGTTCTTCAGATAGGCTGGCATCGCTCCTAAAAGCGTGCCGTCCTCCGCTTCCAGCAACAGGTGCTGCCCGAGCCACCCGGTGTCGGCCGTCGCCGAGCCGGACTCTTCCAGTGCGGAAAGGAAGGCGTGGGTGATAAAGGGGTTATAGGCCGTGCCCGACTGGCCACGAGATGCGCCGGAAAGGCGTGCCCAGCGTTCTGCCGGAACTTCGGCAAAGTGCTGGACGACGCGTATCCGGTAAGCGTCCGTCATCGTCAGGCGACCAGGGCTTCCCGCGGATCGAAGCCTTCGAAGGTCATCTGGTCGGCTTCGGCGCGCGTCTTGTCGATCCCTGTCAGGTCACGGACGGTCCAGGTAATCACCGTAACGCCTGCCTTGCGTTCCTTGGTGATAAAGGGATTGGGGAGGTGGCCATAGTTGTACGAGATGAAGTCGAGCCCGAGCTGCATCGCCTCCTCGTGCACGAAGAAGGTTTCCGGATTGGCGCCCTCGGCCGTGAGGCCGACGGGGCGGGGCGGGTCCAGCGCCTTCAGGTCCTTCAGAAGCCAGTGATCGAAGCTCATCAGTGCGATCGGCCCCTTGTAGTCCTCGATGAGCTCCAGGACGCTGTCGACAAAGCCCTCGTCGTCGCCCTTGCGCCCCTTAAGCTCGATGACGAGGGGAACACGGCCGTCGACGAGCTTGAGAAGCTGCGTGAGCGTCGGCACCTTGTCGGCGGTTCCGCCGACCGAGAGCATGCCGAGCTCTACCGAACTCTTGGCCCGGACGTCGCCGGGGATGGCGCAGAGGCGATTCAACTCGTCGTCATGAAAGACGACCGGCACACCGTCCGCGGCGTATTGCAGGTCGCATTCGATCGCAAAACCCGCTTCGACCGCGCGGGCAAACGCAGAAAGCGTGTTTTCCCAGACCGCGTGGTTCATGTCATGGAACCCGCGATGGGCGATCGGTTGGGCGGTGAGCCAGGAAAGATCCTTGGACGGCATCAGGCGATTTCCATGATGGCATCGATCTCGACGGCGGCGTTCAGCGGCAGTGCAGCCATGCCAACGGCCGCACGCGCGTGCTTGCCCGGCTCCCCGAGCGCGGCGACAAGCAGGTTCGAAGCGCCGTTGATGACGAGATGCTGCTCAACGAACGTGGGAACGGATGCGACAAAGCCATTGATCTTTATGACGCGCTTGATGCGCGACAGGTCACCAAGCGCGGCCTTGGCCTGGGCAAGCAGATTGACCGCGCAAAGTTCGGCAGCCTTCTGGCCGGTCGCGACGTCGACATCCTTGCCGAGATGGCCGGTCACGGCGATCTTGCCGTCGGCGATCGGCAGTTGGCCCGAGATGTGCAGCACCGAACCGCTGATGACATAGGAAACATAGTTGGCGGCGGGTGCCGCAGCAGTTGGAATGTCGTAACCCAGTTCCTTGACCCGGTTCTCAATTTCAGCGGACATGCGTGTCTCCGTTTTCGATTGATGCTGTCGCGCCGCCAAGGGGAGGCGCCTTTCCGATCATAGTCTTACCGAGGGGAAAGCCGGAGCAGTTTTCCAGGCGCGCCGCCTCGATTGCGTTTTCTGTTACAATTCGGCCTGCAGATGCTTATATGCCTCGCTCTTGCCGAAACTGTTCTTATAACATCGCGGCAGAGTTCAACAGGAGGAAACGGATGTTTCGCCCAAGCTTTGTCCCGATCGCGTCCGTGGCGGCCTGTCTCGCGGCGTTGCCGCTCGGTTCGGCCTTTGCGGCCACGCCGGTCGGCCTGGCCCCGCATCGCGCCGTTTACAACCTGCAACTCAAGGATGCCTCCGAGCGCTCGGGAATCGCCGGGATGTACGGGCGCATGGTCTATGAGTTCAACGGCAATGCCTGCGACGGCTACACCGTCAGCTTCCGCTTCGTCACGCAGGTCAACACCGGCGAGGAAACCCGGCTGACCGACCAGCAGACGACCACCTACGAGGACCTCAAGAATCGCAGCTTCCGCTTCCTGACGCGCTCCTTCACGGACGAAAAACTCGACCGAGAGGTTCGAGGCAGCGCCCGCGACGACAAGACCGGCGTGAACGTCGAACTGACGTCCCCGGACGCGCGCGACGTGGAACTGGCGGAAAGCGTGTTTCCCACGGAGCACATGCTGGCGGTAATCGACCGGGCGAAGAAGGGTGAAAGATTCTTCGAGGCCCGGATCTTCGACGGCTCGGATTCGGGTGACAAGACGCTGATGACGACCACCGTGCTTGGCAAGAAGGAGATGCCGGAGGCCGGTGACGCCGACGCTGCCAAGGCAGGTTCGTTCGCCAAGCAGGAGTACTGGCCGGTCACGATCGCCTATTACAACGACGAGGCAACTGGCGACGCTCTGCCTGTCTACCGGATGTCGTTCAAGCTCTACGAGAACGGCATTACGCGCGACCTGACGATGGACTACGGCGACTTCGTGCTGACGGGGAAACTCGCCAATCTGGAAGTCTTCCAGTCGGCTGCCGAGTGCAAGTAGCGTAAGGCCCTCGCCGTCGGGCTTTTCGTTCGCCAGGGCTTGATTTCGGGCGCGACTGCGGTTAATGGCACCGCATTCCACACGTGAGGCATGGGATGGACCGGGAGAAATCCGGGCTGTTCCGCCGGTGGCAGAGCCAATGGGCTCTGCTGTTCGCCTTGCGGAGGTTCAACCGGAAAAAGGAGAATAAGGCATGGCATTGCCCGATTTCAGCATGCGCCAGCTTCTGGAAGCTGGTGTTCACTTCGGCCACCAGACCCACCGCTGGAACCCGAAGATGAAGCCGTACATCTTCGGCGATCGCAGCAACGTTCACATCATTGACCTGGCGCAGACCGTTCCGCTTCTGCACCGCGCCCTTCAGATCGTCAGCGACACCGTCGCCGGCGGCGGCCGCGTCCTCTTCGTCGGCACGAAGCGCCAGGCATCGGAAATCATCGCCGACGCCGCCAAGCGTTCGGCCCAGTACTACGTCAATGCGCGCTGGCTCGGCGGCATGCTGACGAACTGGAAGACGATTTCCAACTCGATCCAGCGCCTGCGCAAGCTCGACGACATCCTCGCTTCGGAAGCTTCGGGCTTCACGAAGAAGGAGCGCCTGAACCTCGAGCGCGAGCGTGAGAAGCTGGACAAGGCTCTCGGCGGCATCAAGGACATGGGCGGCACGCCGGACCTGATGTTCATCATCGACACCAACAAGGAGTCGATTGCGATCCAGGAAGCCAAGCGCCTTGGCATTCCGGTCGTCGCCATCATCGACAGCAACTGCGATCCGGACCCGATCGACTTCCCGATCCCGGGCAATGACGACGCCTCGCGCGCCATCGCCCTCTACTGCGACCTGATCGCACGCGCTGCCATCGACGGCATCGCACGCCAGCAGGGCGCTTCGGGCCGCGACATCGGCGCATCGGCCGAAGTTCCGGTCGAGCCCGCTCTGGACGACGCCGAAGCCTGATAGGGCAGGGCGCGGATTGTTCCGCATCGTCCTATGAACGAAACAGGACAAGGCCGTTTTCCGCCGGAAGGTTGAACGGCCTTGTCGCGTTTGCCGGCCAGGATGCGCGTTGTGCGGATCGCGGCCGGTCAGGATGCTGAACCGTCATCATCCTGTAACGCTCATCACGATGGATGGCGGCCGCTACGGACATGCGTTCCCAAGGACGCAGAAGGCGCCACGACAGAGTTGAAATCGCGCAGGCCGGCACGGATCGATGGTGCCCGCGGCATGCGCAGAACCCGTAAAGAGGCGAGACAATGGAAATCACTGCAGCAATGGTGAAGGAACTGCGCGAGAAGTCCGGCGCAGGCATGATGGATTGCAAGAAGGCGCTTGCAGAAACCAATGGCGACATGGAAGCGGCGATCGACTGGCTGCGCGCCAAGGGCATTGCCAAGGCCGACAAGAAATCGGGACGCACCGCGGCTGAGGGCCTCGTCGGCATCGTCAGTGGCGGCGTCAAGGCCGTTGCCGTCGAGATCAACTCCGAGACCGACTTCGTGGCCCGCAACGAGGCCTTCCAGGAGCTCGTCCGCGGCATCACCAACGTCGCGCTCAACACCGACGGCAGCGTCGAAGCCATTGCCAAGGCTACCTACCCGGCAACCGGCAAGTCCGTCGAAGAGACGATCAAGGACGCCATCGCCACCATCGGCGAGAACATGACGCTGCGTCGTTCGGCACTGCTGACGGTCGAAGACGGCGTTGTCGCCACCTACATCCACAATGCCGCCGGCGACGGCATCGGCAAGCTGGGCGTTCTCGTTGCCCTGAAGTCGGTTGGCGACAAGGAAGTGCTGTTCTCGGTTGGCCGTCAGGTCGCCATGCACATTGCCGCGACGAATCCGCTGGCCATCCGCGCTGAAGAGGTTGACGCCGCCGTCGCCGAACGCGAACGCAACGTCTTCATCGAACAGTCGCGCGCTTCCGGCAAGCCGGACAGCATCATCGAGAAGATGGTCGAAGGCCGCATGCGCAAGTTCTTCGAGGAAGTCGCGCTGTTGTCCCAGGCTTTCGTCATCAATCCGGAGATCACCGTCGGCCAAGCGATCAAGGACGCCGAGAAGCTCGCCGGTGCGCCAATCGAGGTCACCGGCATGGCCCGCCTCCTGCTCGGCGAAGGCGTCGAGAAGGAAGAGTCGGACTTCGCAGCGGAAGTTGCGGCTGCCGCCAAGGGCTGATTTCTTTACCCGACTTGGGAAAAGGCAAGGGCATCGCGTGACAACGCGGTGCCCTTCGTGTATCCGGCTGACGGCGAAACTGCAGGCCAAACAGATGCCCGCGTGACGAATGCGCGCTGCCATCGCCTCATCCGCTTCGCCGCCACGTCAGACCAACCGCCAGGAGCGCCAATGTCCGCCAAACCGATCTACAAACGCGTTCTGCTGAAAGCATCCGGTGAGGCGTTGATGGGCTCGCAAGGGTTCGGCATCGACGTCGCTGTCGCCGATCGCATCGCCGGCGACATTGCCGAGGCACGTGCGCTTGGTGTCGAGGTCGGTGTCGTCGTCGGCGGTGGCAACATCTTCCGCGGCGTCGCCGTGGCCTCGAAGGGGGGCGACCGCGTCACGGGCGATCACATGGGCATGCTCGCCACCGTCATCAACGCGCTGGCACTTGCAACCTCGCTTCGCAAGCTTGATATCGATACCGTCGTCCTGTCGGCGATTGCCATGCCGGAGATTTGCGAGAGCTTCTCCCAGCGCCGGACGCTGCATCACCTGGCACAGGGCCGGGTCGTGATTTTTGCCGGTGGTACCGGCAATCCGTTCTTTACGACGGACTCGGCGGCAGCCCTGCGTGCCGCCGAAATCGGCGCCGAAGCCATCTTCAAGGGAACGCAGGTCGATGGAATTTACTCGGCCGATCCGAAGAAGTTCCCGGAAGCAACGCGCTATGAGCGCCTGACCCACAACGAGGTTCTGGAGAGGGGCCTTGCCGTCATGGACATTGCCGCGGTTGCGCTGGCACGCGAGAACTCGATTCCGATCGTTGTCTTCTCGATCCACGAAGAGGGCGGATTTGCCCAAATATTGACCGGCGGCGGTCGCGGGACCATCGTATCCGACAACTGATTCCGAAACTCGCCCGAAAGGGTGTAGTTTCCTAGAAAACGGGAGTTTCAAGCAATGAGTGAAGGTGTAGATCTGAAGGAACTGAAGCGCCGCATGGATGGCGCCATTTCCGCGTTCAAGCACGATATCGCTTCACTGCGCACCGGTCGCGCCTCGGCCAACGTTCTCGACCCGGTGACGGTTGAAGCCTATGGCTCGCGCATGCCGCTCAACCAGGTGGCGAACATCACCGTTCCAGAGCCGCGCATGCTCGCCGTTTCGGTTTGGGACAAGTCGATGGTGAACGCGGTCGACCGTGCCATCCGGGAATCCAATCTCGGCCTCAATCCCATCATCGACGGCCAGAACCTGCGCATCCCGCTGCCCGAGCTGAACGAGGAGCGTCGCCGTTCGCTCGTGAAGCTCGCGCACGATTACGCGGAAAAGGGCAAGGTTGCGATTCGTCACGTGCGTCGCGACGGCATGGACGACCTGAAAAAAGCCGAGAAGGATGGCGACATCGGTCAGGACATCAGCCGCAACCAGTCTGAAAAGGTTCAAAAGATGACGGACGAGATGATTTCCGAGGTCGACCGCTTGCTTGCCGACAAGGAAAAGGAAATCATGCAGGTCTAGCAACGGTTGCAGGCTCGCCAGGACTCTCGCATCTCCCACGGATCGTCGATGACCAAGCATGCTTTGAAGAACATTCCCAACCACGTTGCCATCATCATGGACGGCAACGGGCGCTGGGCCAATGTTCGCGGCCTGCCGCGCAGCATGGGGCATCGCAAGGGCGTCGAGGCCGTGCGGGAGGCGGTCCGCACCGCGGCTGAAGCCGGCGTCGGCTATCTGACCCTTTTCGCCTTCTCCTCTGAAAACTGGAGCCGGCCGGAGAGCGAGGTCAGCGACCTGCTGGGCTTGCTGAAGACCTTCATACGCCGGGATCTCGAGACACTGCACCGTGAAAACGTCCGCATCCGCGTCATCGGGGATCGGTCGAACCTGCGCAGCGATATACTGCCGCTCCTTCTCGAGGCTGAAGAACGCACGCGCGGCAACACCTCCATCCAATTGGTGATCGCGTTCAACTACGGCTCGCGGGACGAGATGGCTCGTGCCATGCGCTCGATCGCCGGCGACGTGGCCGCGGGGCGGCTGCATCCGGCGGACGTGACCCCGGAACTGATCAGCGCCCGGCTGGATACGGCCGACATACCCGATCCCGACCTCATCATCCGCACCAGCGGCGAAGAGCGGCTTTCCAATTTCCTGCTCTGGCAGGCAGCCTATTCGGAACTCATGTTCATTCCCGATTTCTGGCCTGATTTCTCTCGGGCGACCTTCCTCGATGCGCTCGCGAACTTTGCCGGGCGCGAACGCCGATTTGGCGGCGTGACGGCACAGACGCTCGCAGTGGGCTCCTGATGAGCACGGAACTCCGCCTTCGCATCATTTCCGGCATCGTCATGGCCGTCGTCGTGCTGGCCGCGACCTGGGCGGGTGGCCTGCCGTTCCGCCTGCTGTCGGCAGCGATCGCCTTGCTCGTTTATTACGAATGGTCGACGATCACCCGGCTGGCTGAGATCGACTTTCGCGGTAACGCCTTCGGCTGGGCGGCAACGGCAGCCGCTTGCGCAATGACGGTGTTCGGTGAAGCCGAGATGGCGTTTGTGACCGTCTGCGCGGCCGTCATCGTCTCGCTCCTGCATGTTCTGTCATTCAGGCGCAGTCTCTGGCTGCCCGGCGGCATCGCCTATGCGGGCCTGACGGTGCTTTCCCTGACGGCAATCCGGGCGGATGATGCGACCGGGCTGATCGCCATGCTGTTCGTTTTTGCGGTGGTGTGGTCGACGGATATCCTGGCGTATTTCGTCGGCAGGGCCATTGGCGGCCCGAAGCTGGCGCCGTCGATCTCACCCGGCAAGACCTGGTCCGGGGCCATCGGCGGCACGGTTGCGGCGATCATTGCCGGCAGCGCGCTTTATCTTTGTTTCTTCCCTGCGACCGGGTTGTGGATACCGTTTGTCGCCCTCGTCCTGTCGGTGTTCAGTCAGGTGGGGGATCTGTTCGAGTCCTTCCTGAAGCGACGCTTCGGGGTGAAGGATTCCAGCAAGCTCATCCCGGGCCACGGGGGCGTTATGGATCGGGTCGACGGTCTTGTTTTCGCCTGCTTCGCGGCGTTCCTGCTGGGAACGGCCGCGACGGTGGCCGGGCCTTCCGTCGCGTCGACGGGCGCGTTCCTCCTCGGACTTTGACGCCTGTACTTGTAAGGAGGCCAACTGGCCATGGAACTGTTGTCGCAGGCGTTTGGATTATTGACGGGCACCATCGTTCCGTTCCTGGTCGTGCTGACGCTGATCGTCTTCGTCCATGAAATGGGACACTATCTTGCCGGGCGGTGGTCCGGCATCGGCATCACGGCGTTCTCGATCGGCTTCGGACCGGAGATCGCCGGTTTTACCGACCGCCGCGGCACCCGCTGGAAGCTCTCGGCAATCCCGCTCGGTGGCTATGTCAAGTTTCATGGCGACGAGGATGCGGCGTCGACACCGGACTATGCCAAGCTCGGCACGCTGTCTCCGGACGAGCGGGCGCGCACATTTCTCGGTGCTGCGTTGTGGAAGCGAGCCGTAACCGTCGCAGCCGGTCCGATTGCCAATTTCATCCTTGCCATCGCCATCTTCAGCGTCACCTTCGCGGTCTATGGTCGGCAGGTGGCCGATCCGATCGTGGCGGAGGTGCGCGAACCGAGCGCCGCGGCGACAGCAGGTGTCTTGCCCGGCGACCTGTTGGTCGCGATCGATGGCACGCCGGTTCGCACCTTCGACGACGTGCGGCGCTACGTCAGCGTGCGGCCCGAGGTTCCGATCGTCGTCACGATCCGGCGCAACGGCGCCGAGCAGAACCTCAGTATGGTTCCGGATCGGACGGAATTGACCGATCAGTTCGGTAACAAGATGGAAGTGGGCATCATTGGAATCGTGACGAACGAGGCAGCCGGCAATTTCCGCCAGGTCAGCTACGGCCCGCTGGAGGCTGTCGGGCAGGGTGTGCTGCAGTCTTGGCAGATCGTTACCGGAACCTTCGACTATCTCTCGAATGTCGTTACGGGGCGGATGAAGGCCGATCAGATCGGCGGACCGATCAGGGTGGCGCAGGCGTCAGGCCAGATGGCGACGCTGGGTGTGGCCGCATTGCTGCAGCTCGCCGCTGTTCTCTCTGTTTCCATTGGACTTTTAAACCTTATGCCGGTTCCGGTACTTGATGGTGGGCACCTGATGTTCTATGCGGTTGAGGCCATTCGAGGAAGGCCGGTCGGTCCTAGAGCACAGGAAATCGCTTTTCGGATCGGCATGGCGCTGATTCTGATGCTGACCGTGTTTGCAACCTGGAACGACACGTTCGGCAGACTTGGATAGTGTAGAGGGTGTTTTGCAGGTTGGAGGCGCGCGAGGAAGGCTCGATAAGATACTGTTTACCGTAAACGAAAGCATTTCGTGACCAATGGGCCACGGTTCGAATTGAAGTAAACAGAAATTAACGGCCGACCTTGCTTGTATAGCAAAAGCGGTTAAAACGGCAGCGTGACCGGAGTCGGGTTCGAGTTCGCCGCGAGACATTGAAACAAAGGTAAGTTGTGAAAATGAAAGCTGGTTCAAGATTTTTGAACGCGGTGTCTGCCGTTGCCCTTTCGACGAGCATGGTGGTGGCTGGTGGAGCAGCTGTCTCGCTCGTCGCCGCAAGTGCCGCAGAAGCTGCCGTTATCCAGCGCGTGGATGTTCGTGGCGCAAGCCGTGTCAGCGCCGAAACCGTGCGGGCAAACCTCAGCATTCAGCCCGGCAAGAGCTTCAGCAACGCCGATATCGATGAGTCCGTGCGTCGGCTGTTTGCGACCGGGTATTTCTCCGATGTGCGAATCAGCGTTTCCGGCAGCACGCTCGTCGTCGTCGTCGATGAGAATCGCCTGATCAACCAGGTGGTCTTCAACGGCAACCGCAAGATCAAGGACGACAAGCTCGCGGGTATCGTGCGCTCACGGTCCCAGGGGCCGTTCAGCGAGACGACCATTGAAGGCGATATCCAGTCCATCAAGGACGCCTACGCCGCGATCGGTCGTAGCGATGCCACGGTCACGACGCAGACCTATGATCTCGGCAACGGACGCGTCAACCTGGCCTTTGTCATCAACGAGGGCGACAGGACCAAGATTTCGCAAATCAACTTCGTCGGCAACAATGCCTATAGCGACGGCCGTCTGCGTTCGGTCATCAACACGAAGAAATCCGGTCCGCTGTCGTTCCTGACCCGCAAGGATGTCTACGACGAAGGGAAGTTGCGCGCCGATGAGGAGGTGCTGCGTCAGTTCTACTTCAACCGCGGTTACGCCGACTTCCAGATCGTGTCGTCGGAGGCCGTGCTCGATGAAAGCACGAACGAGTACACGCTGAATTTCACCGTCGAGGAAGGTGAACGCTACAATTTCGGCGACATCACCGTCGAATCGACCGTCGAGGGCATCGACGCCGAGGAGCTCAAGGGCCTTCTCGAAACGCGCGCCGGTTCTGTCTACCGTGCGAGCGACGTGCAGGATTCGATGTCGGAAATTTCGAAGCGCGTGGCGGCGAAGGGGTATCCCTTCGCGCGGGTAACGCCGCGGGGGAATCGCGACTTCGCCAACCATACGATTGCGGTGGACTATCTGGTCGACCAGGGTGAGCGCGCTTACATTGAGCGCATCGAGATTCGCGGCAACACCCGTACGCGTGATTACGTGATCCGTCGCGAGTTCGATATCAGCGAAGGCGACGCGTTCAACCAGGAAGTGGTCACGAGCGCAAAGCGGCGTCTCGAGGCGCTCGGCTTCTTCTCGACCGTCAATGTCTCGACGGCTCCGGGCAGCGCTTCCGACCGCGTCGTGCTGGTGGTGGACGTTCAGGATCAGTCAACCGGCACGTTCGGCGTCGGCGTCGGATACACGACCGGCAACGACGGCGGCTTCAAGCTGGAGGCCTCGATCGAAGAGCGGAACTTCCTCGGTCGCGGCCAGTACATCCGCATCGCCGCGGGCGGTGGTTCTGATTCGCGCAATTACAACCTGTCGTTCACGGAGCCGTATTTCCTCGGTTACCGTCTTGCGGCCGGCTTCGACATCTTCCGCAATGAGGACAACTCCCAAGACTTCTACGATGTCGACAGCCAGGGGGTCACCTTGCGGGTGACGGCCCCGATCACTGAGGACCTGTCGACGACGCTGCGCTACAACTACTCGAAGTACGACTACAGCACGAGCGTCAACCAGACTGAAGACCAGAACAAGGCTCCGGAAAACCAGGACATTTCGGACCCCTACTGGGCTGCGATCGACGGCAGCCCGTGGGTCCGCTCTTCGGTTTCGCAGTCGCTGACCTACGATACCCTCGATGATCGCAAGCTGCCACGTGAAGGCATCTATGCGACCTTCACGCAGGAATTCGCTGGCCTTGGCGGCGACTCCGATTTCTACAAGATCTACGGCAAGGCACGTTATTTCCAGACGCTGATGGAAGATGCCGACATCATCGGCAGTCTCACCGCCGGTGCCGGATACATGACGCCGACCAGCGGCGATCTGATGGTCTTCGACCAGTTCCAGCTGAACGCCAACGATCTGCGCGGCTTCGAAAGCGGCGGCATCGGTCCTCGCATGACCAATGGCGACGAGATCGGCGGTACGACCTACTTCACGGTCTCGGCCGAAACCACGTTCCCGATACCGTTCATCGCGCGTGACGCCGGCTTCCGCGGCGCATTGTTTGCCGATGCCGGTACCCTGTATGGCAACAAGGTCGACATCGGAAACGACAACGTCCAAGGGACAAGCATGTCCTGGCGCGCATCTGTCGGCGCCAGCTTGATCTGGTCTTCGCCGTTCGGTCCGCTGCGTGTCGACTATGCTATTCCGGTCGTCAAGGAAGACTTCGACGAGGAGCAGCGGTTCAAGTTCGGCATTTCGTCGAGCTTCTGATCCCGGCAGTCCAGAACTGCGAAGAACAAACTGTTCTGGAGTCCACGCTGATGGAACAAAACTGGTTTTTTCCACCGCATGACGGTGTTCGCCTGGGCGACTTGGCGAACACGCTCGGGGCGGAGCTGTCGGATCCGTCGGCGGCCGCAAGGATCGTGCGCAACGTCGCGCCCGTCTACCGGGCGAAGGATGGCGACATCTGCTACATGCTGTCGCGCAAGAGCAAGTCGGAACTCGAGACCTGCCAGGCGACGGCTATCCTGTGCGACAAGGCGCTGGCTTCCATCGTTCCTTCGCACATCGCCGTGTTGCAGACGTCCCGGGCCCACATGGCCTTTGCGCTTGCCGGCGAAATCCTCCAGCCATCGGCCATGCGGCCGGCGTTAACAACCTCCGAACAAGCCGGCATTTCCCCGCACGCTTTTGTCGATCCGACGGCTCGGCTTGAGCCCGGCGTGGTCGTCGAGCCCATGGCGGTCATCGGTGCCGATGTCGAGATCGGCGAGGGAACCCACATCGGCCCCGGCGTCGTTCTCGGCCCCGGAGTGAAGATCGGTCGCGACTGCACGATCGCCGCCGGCGCAAAACTGCAATGCGCGCTCGTCGGCAACCGGGTCATCGTGCATCCCGGTGCCTGCATCGGTCAGGACGGTTTCGGCTACGGGCCCAGCCCCAAGGGTGGCATGATCAAGATCGTTCAGGTCGGCCGCGTCATCATTCAGGACGACGTGGAGATCGGTGCGAACACGACGATCGACCGCGGCACGATGGACGATACGGTCATCGGCGAGGGGACCAAGATCGACAACCAGGTCCAGATCGGGCACAACGTCCGGATCGGCCGTCATTGCGGCATCGTCAGCAAGGTCGGCATTGCCGGCAGTGCCCGCATCGGCAATGGCGTGATGATCGGCGGCGCTGCGGGCATAAACGGCCATATCACGATTGGTGACGGCGTTCAGATTGCGGCGATGAGCGGCGTTGTCGCCGACATCCCGGCGGGCGAACGCTACGGCGGCATTCCGGCGCGCCCGATGCGCGACTTCCTCCGTGACGTCGCTGAAATAACGATGCGGGCGACCAACAGAAGCAAGAAGACGGGTGACAACGAATGAGCGAGGAAATGAAAACGGCCTTGGGCGTTGCCGAACTGAAGGAAATTCTGACACTTCTGCCACACCGCTATCCCTTCCTGCTGGTGGACAAGATCGTCGAGATCGACGGGGACAACTCCGCCATCGGCATCAAGAACGTGACCGTCAACGAGCCGCAATTCATGGGCCATTTTCCGGACCATCCGATCATGCCCGGCGTTCTTCTGATCGAGGGCATGGCGCAGACGGCTGGGGCGATCTGCGCCCGCAAGACGGGTTCGGGAACGAACCTGGTCTACTTCATGACCATCGACAACGCCCGCTTTCGCAAACCGGTGGTGCCGGGCGATCGCGTCGAGTACCACGTCGTCAAGCAGAAGCAGCGTGGAAATATCTGGAAATTTCACTGCGATGCAAAAGTTGATGGGCAACTTGTCGCCGAAGCTGATATCGGCGCGATGATCGTCAACAAGGAAGACGCCTGAATATGATTGCAGTTAGTGCCAGGATCCATCCGCTTTCCGTCATCGAAGACGGAGCGGAGATCGGGGAGAATGTCGTTGTCGGCCCCTTCTGCCATGTGGGGCCGAAAGTCGTTTTGGGGGAGGGCGTTGAGCTTCTCAGCCATGTCGTGGTCGCCGGGCGCACCACGGTTGGCCGCGGCACGCGCATCTTCCCTTCAGCTATCGTCGGCGGTGAGCCGCAGAGCGTCCACCATGGCGGTGAGGAGACGACGCTTTCGATCGGCGAGCGCAATACCATCCGTGAAGGCGTGACGATGAACACGGGCACGACGGACGGCGGCGGCAAGACGGTCGTCGGCGACGGCAACCTGTTCCTCGCCTATTCGCATATCGCCCACGACTGCACCGTCGGCAACAACGTGATCCTGTCCAACAACGTCATGCTCGCCGGACACGTCACCATCGAGGACCGTGCCATCCTCGGCGGTGGTTCCGCCGTCCATCAGTTTACCCGCGTTGGCCGCCAGGCCTTTGTTGGTGGGCTCTCCGCCGTCTCCTATGATGTCATTCCCTATGGCATGCTGAACGGCAATCCGGGCATTTTGGGTGGCCTGAACGTGGTCGGCATGTCACGCGCCGGCATAGACAAGCCGACGATTCACCGCGTGCGCCGCGCCTTTAAGCAGATTTTCGACGGGGAAGGTTCGATCCGAACCAATGCCGCGGCGATCCGCGAGGAGTATCAGGATTGCGCCCCGGTGATCGAGATCCTCGATTTCATCGCCGCCGACAGTGACCGCGCGCTTTCCTCACCGAACCGCAACAAGGCCTGATCCGAATGGCGAGCGGTCGGCCGGAGAGCGCAAAACGGCTGGCCATCATCGCCGGCAGTGGGCTTTTGCCTGTCCATCTGGCACGGGCTGCCCGCCTGCATGGGGAGAACCCCTTCGTCCTGACGCTCGCCAACGAGGCTGATCAGGACTGGTCGGACTTCGAGCACCAGCCCGTCGGCGTCGGCGACTATGCGGCGATGAGCAACGCCTTTGCCCGCGAGGGAATCGACCGCGCAGTACTCTCAGGCGCCGTGCAGCGCCGGCCGGAGTGGCGCGAGATCCGCCCGACCCTGCGAACGCTCCTGCAGATTCCCGCCATCGTGCGCACGCTCCTGAACGGCGGCGACGACACGGTCCTGAAGATGGTCATCCGGCTGATCGAAGCGAATGGCGTGCGCGTCGTCGGCGCACACGAGATCGCACCGGAACTGCTGGCGATAGAGGGCGTCATCGGCAAGATCGCTCCGAACGCGGAGGATCTGCGGGATATTGCCGCGGCCTCGGCTGCAGCGCTGGCGCTCGGCGCCCTCGATGTCGGGCAGGGCGCCGTTGCCGTCGGCGGTCGGGTGGTGGCGCTGGAAGGTGCGGAGGGAACCGACCAGATGCTCGAGCGCGTCGCCGACCTGCGCCGGCAGGGGCGGATCTCACAAAGCCGAAAGGGCGTGCTGGTCAAGCTTTGCAAGCCCCGGCAGGACACCCGCGCCGATCTGCCGTCGATCGGGCTCGATACGGTGCATTGGGCCACAGCGGCAGGCCTTGCCGGCATCGCGACCGAAACCGGTCGCTCCCTGGTCCTCGACCGTGAGCGGCTTGTCGAAGCGGCGGATCGTGCGGGGCTTTTCGTCTCGGGTATCGTGCCAGGCAAGGAGTGAACCGATGCCCCGTCCGCTCAAGCTTGCGGTGATTGCAGGAGAAGTTTCCGGCGACCTTTTGGGGGGCGATCTCGTTGCGGCCCTGCGCCGCCAGTTGCCGGATGATATCGCGCTGGTCGGTGTCGGCGGCGAGGCGCTGCAGTCTCAGGGGCTCGTGTCGCTGTTCGACTACTCCGAGCTGTCGATCATGGGTGTTTCGCAGGTTCTTGCAAAGCTGCCGAAACTGCTTCGACGCATCCGCCAGACGGCCACCGCGATCATCGAGGCGAAGCCCGATCTCCTCGTCATCATAGACAGCCCCGATTTCACCCACCGCGTCGCGCGTATCGTTCGCCGGCAGATGCCCGGCCTTCCGATCGTGAACTACGTGTGCCCAAGCGTATGGGCCTGGAAGGAAGAGCGCGCACCGCGGATGCGCAGCTATGTGGATCATGTGCTCGCCGTCCTCCCCTTTGAACCCGAGGTGATGCGGCGGCTGCAGGGGCCTCCGACGACCTATGTCGGACACCGGCTGACAAGCGACCTTCAGGTCAATGCAGTTCGCCTTGCGCAGATGCAGAAACCGGTGCCAGCGCTTGGAAGCGGCTTGCCTAGAACCTGCCTGCTGTTGCCGGGCTCGCGGGCGGGTGAAATTACCCGGCTGCTTCCTGTCTTTCGGGAAACGGTCGATGAGCTTGCCGCAGGCAAGGTTCCGTTTTCGTTTCGATTGCCCACCGTGCCGCGCCAGGAGGCACTCGTCCGACAGATGGTTGCGGAATGGCCGGTGAAGCCGGAAATTACGGTTGCGGGTGAAGACAAGTGGCGGGCATTCGAGGCGGCGGACGTGGCGATAGCGGCGTCGGGTACCGTGTTGCTGGAGCTTGCGCTCGCCCGGGTGCCGGTCGTTTCCTGCTACAAGCTCGACTGGATTGCGAAGCTGATGACGCGCAGGATCAAGACCTGGACTGCGGCTCTTCCAAACCTGATCGCAGATTATGCCGTCATACCGGAATACCTCAACGAGGTGGTGCGCCCAGGCAGTCTGGCGCGTTGGGCGGTGCGGCTGACGCACGATACGGCCCAGCGACGCGCCATGCTGGAGGGGTTCGATCTGGTTCATGCGCGCATGCAGGATGAGCGCTCGCCGGGAGACAAGGCAGCCGACGTCATCGTTGCGTTGCTGAGACAGAAAAAGCCCGATCTGGTCTGATCGGGCTCATACCACGGCAAACGGTCGACAGGTGATCAGCGATCGACCCGGCTGACGGCATCGGGCACTCCAGCGCCTGCCGTATCGCCGGCATTCTCGGTGTAGCGGCGTTCGGCCGTCTCGACGCTAACGTCCGGTTGACGCTTCATGGTCAGCAGCGCCAGCGCCAACGCGGGCGGTTTCACCAGCGTCAAATAAGCCTTTTGGCGCGCATCGCCATCAATCTTGGTCGCATCGCTCCAGGCCTCGATCCGCTGCTCGAACAGGGTGTCGGCGCGCGTGGTCGTCTTATAGCCCTGAGCGGCATAGGCGGCGGTGCTGGGAGATACGGTTACGATCTGCGACATGGATGGCTTCCGGGCTGTAAGCAACCCTCATTAGCAGTTGCAGGTCTTGAATCGATTAATCTCCGTAATTGAATTTTAAGCAAATTTTAACGGGTCAACAGACACGACGAATGCGGGCCCGCAGCAATTGGCGTCGGCACTCTTGCTTCCCGGGGCCGAACTCCGTCATAAAGCCGACTACGACCGCCTGCATGGGCGCAATGGGAAATGGCCGCGTGCGGCGGTGGAGTGATCGCGATGAAACCGATTTTTGTGCAACTGCAGTGTGCTCCGGGCAAAACCTATGAGGTTGCCGATGCGCTCTATGCGACCGAGCTGATCTCCGAACTTTACTCGACGAGCGGCGACTACGACCTTCTGTTGAAGGTCTATGTCGAGAGCGAGGAGGATATCGGCAAGTTCATCAACGACAACATTGCCGTGATTCCCGGGATCGTTCGTTCGCTGACCACCCTGACGTTCCGGGCGTTCTGAGAACAGGCTCCCTGCAACTTTCCCTTTTCGGGAACATGCGCTAAAGCACGCGCTGAACCGAGAGAAGGCGAAGATGGCAGGTATCGAACACAGGCAGGTGGACCAGGACGAGGCGGGGATGCGGCTCGACCGATGGTTCAAGGTCCACTATCCGGGACTCGGCTTCGGCCAACTGCAGAAGTTGCTGCGCTCGGGGCAGGTCCGGATCGACGGCGGTCGCGCCAAGACCGATACCCGTGTCCAGCCGGGCCAGACGGTGCGTATTCCACCGATGGGCGTCGACGCCAAGGATGTGAAATCCGGTCCGATCGCCAGCCGTGACCTGAAGCATTCACCCGATGCCGAACTGCTGTCGCGGATGCTGCTGCACGAGGACGACAAAGTGTTCGTGCTGAACAAGCCGCCGGGCATCGCCGTCCAGGGCGGCTCCGGCGTTACCCGTCACATCGACCAGATGCTCGAGGCCTGGACGAGCCAGAAGGGCGAGAAGCCGCGCCTGGTCCACCGTCTCGACCGCGACACGTCCGGCGTGCTGGTCGTCGCGCGCACGCGCGGCGCCGCACAGAAGCTGACGGCCGCCTTCCGCGAACGTGACACGAAGAAGACCTACTGGGCGATCGTCAAGGGCGTGCCGCGCAAGCGAGAGGACCGGATCTCGACCTGGCTGGTCAAGGAGCAGACCCCGGAAGGCGACCGCATGCGGATCGCCAAGCACGGCGAGGAGGGGGCCGATCATGCAGTGTCGTATTATCGCGTGATCGAACAGGCAGGCCAGAATTTCGCGTGGCTGGAAATGGAGCCCTATACGGGCCGCACCCACCAGCTTCGCGTCCATGCCGCCCACATCGGCCACCCGATTCTGGGTGATCCGAAATATTTCGACGCGGACATCAACTGGCCTTTCCCAGGCGGGGTTCAGAATCGTCTCCACCTGCATGCCCGCCACATCGATATTCCGCATCCGTCCGGCGGGCGGCTGCGTGTGTCCGCCCCGTTGCCGCCGCACATGGTGCAGACCTGGAACCTCTTCGGCTTCGACCGGAACGCGCAGGACGAGGACGATTGATGCGCCTGGTGCTTTTCGACTGTGACGGCACGCTGGTCGACAGCGCGGGCCTTATTCATGAAGTCATGGCGCGGACGTTCGAGGAGTTCGGGCACGGTCGTCTTGAGCTTGAGGCAACTAAGAGCATCATCGGGTTGACGCTCGACATCGCCATTGCGCGCCTGCAGGGCAAGGCGCATGTGGACGACGAGGCGCTGGCGATGACAGCGCACTACAAGGCGATTTTCACCAGCGTGCGCGCCGAGCCGGGCTTTCAGGAACCGCTGTTTGCGGGCATCGGTGGACTGATCCGCCGGCTGGAGCGCCAGGACGACATGCTGCTCGGCGCGGTCACCGGCAAGTCGCGGCGCGGACTGGATGCGATCCGCCTCGCGCACGGCTTCGAGAAGACCTTCTTCGTCTCGCGGACGGCGGACGACTGTCCCTCCAAGCCGCACCCGGCAATGGTCGCAGAATGTTGCGCCGAAACCGGGATCGATGCGACGCAGACGGTTGTTATCGGAGATGCGATCTACGATATGCAGATGGCAAAGGCGGCCGGCGCGCAAGCGGTCGGTGTCGCCTGGGGTTATGCCAGTGTTCCCGAACTCGTCGAGGCGGGCGCGGACCACATACTAAGGGAGCCGGCCGAACTGCTGCAGTGGCTGGAGTTATCCGATGCGTGAAATTCTCTCCGACCTTTCCGACGCCATGAGTGATCCTGATCCGGTTCGCCGGGCCCAGATCCAGATGAAGCGGCCGCTGCCGAAGCGGTTCTACAAGGAAGTCTCGATCGGCCAGACCAGCGACGGGTACAGCATCCTGCTCGATGGACGGGCGGTGCGGACACCGGCAAAGCAACTGCTCGCCGTCGATACGGCCACCCTGGCCGATCGGTTGAAAGAAGAATGGGAAGCACAGGGCGAGGAAATCGATCCGGCGAAAATGCCGGTGACGCGGCTCGTCAACACAGCCCTGGACGGTGTCGCCGACAATCGGCAGGCGGTCTTCGACGAGATCGTCCGCTTCGCCGGAACCGACATGATATGCTACCGGGCCGATAGCCCGGAGCGGCTGGTCGAGCAGCAGCGCGAGGGCTGGGACCCCGTGCTGGACTGGGCCGCTACCACCCTTGGCGCCCGTTTCATCCTGGCTGAAGGCGTCATGCACCAGGAACAGCCGCAGCCGGCGATCACCGCGTTTGCCGCCGCACTGGCGAAATTCGATTCGCCGCTTGCGCTTGCCTGCATTCATACGGTCACCACGTTGACGGGCTCTGCGATCCTTGCGCTCGCCTTCGCGCACGGCCGCCTTGATGCAGAAGCGGTATGGAAACTTGCGCACATTGATGAGGACTGGCAGATCGAGCACTGGGGTACCGACGAAGAAGCGTTTCGTCGCCGGGAGCTTCGCTGGCACGAACTCGAGGTCGCAGCCGGGGTGTTTTCGGCAGTCACATCTGGCTGAGCCATCCGCCGTGATGTTTACCATCGACGCAGGATTGCATTGCGCCGGTCCGTGTCGGTGTGCGATGGGGGTTGGATCAGGGGCTAATTCGCCTTGGCGGCGAGTGCATAGAATACGGATTCAAACTTTATGCTAATGTCTTTCCTTCGTGTGCCGCTCGCCGCGCTCGCGGTTCTTGCGATGTCCATCACCGCGGGAGCAGAAACACTAAAGGATATTCGCAAGGTGGCGGTGAGCGGGGACGGCTCCGTTTCAGCGGCGCTGGTCAAGATGACCGGGCAACAGCTGAAACAGGCGATCCGCTCCACGCGCCGGCCGGTGCCGTTGCCGAAGGTGATGATGGATGTGCGGCTCTCGAATGTGGTTCGGGGGACGGGCGCGCAGGCTGGGCGCAATTCCGCACAGGTGACCGTGGCCCTGCGGGATGGGTCCGGAGCGTCCGTTTCGAGCGAGAACTTCACGGTGAACAGCTTCATGCCGGGGGCAAAAGCTGGTGACAAGGCGCTGGCCAACGCGATTTCCCAGCGCGTTGCGGTCGCCTACCGGCTCGCTCCGATCAAGGCGGTAACTGGCGGAAAACGCTCCGGCAAGCACAAGCTGCGCTCGGGGTCACGATCCACCACACCTTCCGCGGTCGCAGCGGCCGAGCCGCGCGCGGAAGATCCCATCATTATCCCGAGCGAGGCGGCACTGACCGTGCGCCCGCGCGTCCGCAAGCCGAAGGCCGACGTCAGCGCAAGCGCCGATGCCAAGCCGGCTCCCTGCGCGGCAACTTCGGCGACGAGCTGCAACTGATCTCCGGCGGCAAGCGGACGGTGAAGCAGCCGGTACGCCCCGGCGGATGAGGCGATTTTCGCCTGCGACTTGATCCAGCGCCAATAAAGCCGGATATTGGGTGACGCCCCTCATCGGCCTGGTTGCCGCACGGAGGTCGCTATGACGCTCGCCGACCGCCTGTCCCTGTATCAACCCTACGCGTTGACCGCGCTCAGGATCATGACGGCGCTGCAGTTCATCGAACATGGGACGCAGAAATTCTTCGACTTTCCCCCGGCGGCACAGCCGTTCGGCGACCTGGTGAACCTCATCGGCGTCGCCGGAGTGCTCGAGGCAATCGGCGGCGGTCTCATCCTGATCGGCCTTTTCACACGGCCGACGGCCTTCATCCTCAGCGGCTTCATGGCCACGGCCTATTTCATCGCACATATGCCGGTCGATTTCTGGCCGGTGAACAACCGCGGCGATGCCGCGATCTCGTTCTGCTTCATCTTTCTCTATCTCGTCTTTGCCGGGCCGGGCGCGTTTGCGCTCGACAACCGGCGAAGCTGAAGGAGAGTCAGGCGGCGAATTTCAGGCCCATGATGCCCGTGACGATGAGGACGATGCAGCCAAGGCGCATGGCCGTCACCGGCTCGGCAAAGAGGATGATGCCGAGGATGACGGTTCCGACTGTGCCGATGCCGGTCCAGACCGCATAGGCGGTACCCATCGGCAGGTTTTTCACCGCCATGCCGAGAAGCACCACGCTGATGACCATGGCAGCGGCCGTAAGGGCAGTCGGGAGAGGTTTAGTGAAGCCGGCCGTGTATTTCAGGCCAATCGCCCAACCAATTTCGAAGATACCGGCGAGTGCAAGCAAAATCCAGGACATATCCTGCTCCGTTTCAAAGGAGCGGGGCCGTCCCCGCGTTCGATTCCCGCGTCGTGATCGATTCGCGGCTGCAGTCGTCTGCTGTTCGACTATATCGCGGCAAGAGGGACGAATGACAAGAGGCGCCCGCGCAGATCAGTCATGCGCGGGCGCCATGGTTCACGTTTTTCGCCGGCGTGCGGGTCAGCTCAGCCGCTCGGCATGCCACCTGAGGTGGTCATCCATGAAGGTCGAGATGAAATAGTAGGAGTGGTCATAGCGCTCGTGCATGCGCAGCGTGAGACCGATTCCCGTGCCCTTGACGGTCTCCTCGAAAAGCCAGGGGCGAAGGCCGTTTTCCAGGAAGCCGTCGGCCTTGCCCTGGTCGATCAGGAACTCCGGGAACCGGGCGCCGTCCTCGACGAGCGCGCAGGTGTCGTACTGGCGCCACGCGGCTTGATCCGAACCGAGGTACTTTTCGAATGCCGGAGCAGACCAATCCGCGGTCGAAGGTTGCACGATCGGCGCGAAGGCGGAGCAGCTTTTGAAGCGGTCAGGGTTCCTCAGGGCAATCGTCATGGCGCCATGCCCGCCCATCGAGTGCCCGAAGATGCCCTGGCGGGACATGTCGACGCGAAAATGCTCGCCAACCAAGGCCGGCAATTCCTCGGTGATGTAAGTGTACATCTGGTAATTCTCGGCCCAGGGCTTCTCGGTAGCGTCCAGATAGAAGCCCGCGCCCTTGCCCATCTGCCAATTGGTCAGTTCGTCCGGCACGTCGTTGCCGCGTGGGCTCGTGTCGGGGCAGACGATGATAAGGCCCAGTTCCGCAGCCATGCGCCGATATTCACCCTTTTCCATGACGTTCGCGTGGGTGCAAGTCAGCCCGGAGAGATACCACAGGACAGGACAGGGCTCCTTGGTCGCCTTCGGCGGAACGAAGACGGCGAAGGTCATTTCGCAATTGGTAACAGACGAATCGTGGGCGTAGACGCCCTGCATGCCGCCAAAGGCCTGGTTCTGGGAGATAACTTTCATGGGAACTCCATTTGCAATTGCGGTCACGCGGCAAGTGCCACTGCCGCATTGACGGCGGCTGCGACCAGTACGGTGTTGAAGAAGAACGACACAATCGCATGCAGGAGGTTCAACTTGCGCATTTCGGTCGTGGTGATGGACGTATCCGAGGTCTGTGCTGTCATGCCGACAATGAAGGCGAAGTAGAGGAAATCATAAATGCCCGGCTCGTCCGTCTGCGGAAAAGCCAACCCGCGCATGTCCGGATGCAGGCGCCGGCCGCGATGCGGGCGCCAATAAACGTGCGCGTAGTGGATTGCCGCCATGGTGTGGATGGTGAACCAGCCGAGGACGACGCAGGCGAAGGAAAGGGTCAGGTCCAACGGTCGAACGTTACCGCTCTGATGGAGCACAACGAAAAGCGAGGCCAAGGCGATCGCAAAGACGCCGATAGTCACCACCAGTATGATCGCCGCCGGTGCATCCGTGTCGACGGCATGTTTTTTCAGGTAGTCGCCGCTCAGGTCCGGCAGGCGCCGGGCAACTAAGAACAGATATAGCAGGAAGAAGGCGATGCCGGACAGCTGTGCTGCGAGTGCGGCGTTCAACCACAGAGCCGCCGGCAGCACCAGGAGGGCGACGACCGCGGCAAAATAAAACGGGCGATGGCGTCCGTGCAGTCCGCTCCGGTCAAGCGAGGCGCTCATGCCGAATCGCCTTGCGCGCTGGACTTGGCCCGGCGGCACAGGCGGTCCAGCGTTTCGAGAAATGCCGAGCGATCGCGCGCGGAGAAGGCGGCGTTGTAGCCCTTGCTTTCTCCGGTTTCGCGCAGGTGCTGACCGAGATCGCGCATGGCCGAGGCCATGCCGATATTGCTCTTGTCGAAAGGGCGGCCCGTCGGACCCGTCACCAGCGCGTCCTTGGCGACACAGCGCCCGGCAAGCGGCACATCCGCCGTGACGACGATATCGCCGGGACTCACGTGTTCAACGATCCAATCATCGGCCGCGTCGAAGCTGCCTGAGACGATGACATTCCTGACCATCGGATCGCGCGACGGACGCAGGCCGGAATTGGCGACGAAAGTCACTTCCAAACCGTGCCGCTCGGCAACCTTGAGGATTTCCGGTTTCACCGGGCAGGCATCGGCATCGACGTAGATCATGGCGTTGCGTTCGGTCCTGTCTCGTGCCTCAGGCGCCACGGTTCGTGGCCGGCCGCACCATATCGATATGGGGTATGCCGTCCTCCAGATATTCCTCCGAAACCGGGGAAAAGCCAAAGGATTCATAGAAGCGTTTCAGGTGGCTTTGGGCTGACAGGGCGATTTGCGCTTGTGGAAACCGCAGTTCGCAGGCGGCAATCGCCTCCCGCATCACCGCTTCGCCGAGCCGCTTGCCGCGGTGTGCCGGGGAAACCACGACCCTTCCGATCCGGGCCAGGCTATTGGTCCCGTCCGGTGGCAGAATACGTGCGGCAGCGATCAGATCCGCACCCGAAAGCAGCCGCAGATGCAGCACGTCGACATCGCGGCCGTCAAGGTCGGGGTAGGGGCATTCCTGCTCGACGACGAAGACGTCGACGCGCAGCTTCAGCAGCGCATAAAGTTCGACGGCGGAGAACGCGTCCATTCTCCGCACGTCGGCCCTATAGGCATAAGTGGCCATCAATAGACCACGACACCACGAATGCTCTCGCCCGAATGCATCAGCTCAAAACCCTTGTTGATGTCTTCGAGCGGCATGGTGTGGGTGATCATCGGATCGATCTGGATCTTGCCGTCCATGTACCAGTCGACGATCTTCGGCACGTCGGTGCGGCCGCGCGCGCCACCGAAGGCGGTGCCCATCCAGTTGCGGCCGGTGACCAGCTGGAACGGACGCGTCGAGATCTCCTGGCCGGCGCCGGCGACGCCGATGATCACCGACTTGCCCCAGCCGCGATGCGCCGATTCGAGCGCCTGGCGCATCACCTTGGTGTTGCCGGTGCAGTCGAAGGTGTAGTCGGCGCCGCCGATCAGGTCGCCGTTGCGCTTCGTCATGTTGACGAGATGGGGCACGATGTCGTCACCGACCTCCTTGGCATTGACGAAGTGGGTCATGCCGAACTTCTCGCCCCAGGCCTTGCGGTCGGGATTGATGTCGACGCCGATGATCATGTCGGCGCCGGCGAGCCGCAGCCCCTGCAGCACGTTGAGGCCGATGCCGCCGAGGCCGAAGACGATCGCCGTCGAGCCGATCTCGACCTGCGCGGTGTTGATCACCGCGCCGATGCCGGTGGTGACGCCGCAGCCGATGTAGCAAATCTTGTCGAAGGGGGCGTCGGGATTGACCTTGGCGACGGCGATCTCCGGCAGCACCGTGTAGTTGGCAAACGTCGAGCAGCCCATGTAGTGGTGGATCTTGTCCTTGCCGATCGAGAACCGCGAGGTGCCGTCGGGCATCAGGCCCTGGCCCTGGGTCGAGCGGATCGCCGTGCAGAGGTTGGTCTTGCGACTGAGGCAGGAATAGCACTCGCGGCATTCCGGCGTGTAGAGCGGGATGACGTGATCGCCCTTCTTCACCGAGGTGACGCCGGGGCCGACGTCGACGACGATGCCGGCGCCCTCATGGCCGAGGATCGCCGGGAACAGCCCTTCCGGATCGGCGCCCGACAGCGTGAAGTCGTCGGTGTGGCAGATGCCGGTGGCCTTGACCTCGATCAGCACTTCGCCGGCGCGCGGGCCTTCGAGCTGTACGGTCATCACTTCCAGCGGCTTGCCCGCCTGAACGGCGACGGCGGCGCGTACGTCCATGATCTTTCTCCTAAAACGTCAACAGATTCTGTCCGGCGCGGACCATCGCAGAGCAACCCCCGCCGCTCAAGCCCGCAATGCCTCAATCTTTGTTGTTCCGGTCGCGGCCAGCAAGCTTGCCGATCTCCGCTTCGAGGGCAGCGATCGCAAGTCCGGTCTGCTCGTGCAAGCGGCGAAGCTGATGCAATTGTTCCATCAGCGGGTGCAGCCCTGGCTCCGACTCGACTTCGGGCGGAGCCTCGCCGACACCGGCGATCAGCCAGGAGGGTGACACGCCGAGCACACCGGCGAGCATGAAAAGGGCCTGTGTGCGCGGTTCGGCATGATCGCGCTCCCAATCTGCCACGGTTTCTTCCGGCAGCCCCATCCGGGTCGCGACTTCCTCGAGCGACATATCAAGCGCGTCCCGCGCCCGCCATATGCGACCGCCGAGCGTGTCGCCGTCGGCGTGGCTGGATCGAAAGGGAATGGTGTTGTTGTCGCCGGTTTCGGCCATTGCGGTCTCCGTTGTCGTGGCTTCAAGCTTAAAGACCGGCAGAAGGCAAGGCTACTCCAATTGCGCCGCCTTCGGACGCATGGTTTGCCGGCATTGCGCAAAGGGGACGCTAACATCCGGGCCGACGTCTTGACCTGGCAGCCAGCAATGCTGTTGAAGCGGGGCCAGCCTTCGATGCCGCCGATTCCAGCCATCGCGGTACGATCGAGACTGGCGACAGGCGAGCCAAAGGTACCCCATGCAAACGTCGGCGACGGAACACTTCAGACAACAGACGATGCAGGGCATGGCGCTCATGACATTTGCCATGATGCTACTGCCCGGAATGGATGCCATCGCCAAGTACATGGCGACCTATGGCGGCATGTCGCCCGGGCAGGTGACCTTCTATCGGTTCTTCTTTCAGCTCGTCTGCACGCTGCCGCTGCTGCTGACGGTCGGTGGCAAGGACGCGTTTCGCGCCAAACGGCCATGGATGAACCTTCTGCGGGGAATATTGCATGGGGGCGCCAGCCTGCTGTTCTTCGCGGCGGTCAAATACATGCCGCTGGCGGACGTTTTCGCCATCTATTTCGTCGAACCCTTCATATTGACGGCGATGTCGGCCGCCTTTCTCGGAGAGCGGGTCGGCTGGCGGCGGTGGCTGGCGATCGCCGTGGGCTTTGGCGGTGCATTGATCGTCATCCAGCCGAGCTTCGCCGTTTTCGGCATGACATCGCTGCTGCCGGTTGGCTGCGCCTTCCTGTTCTCGCTCTATCTGTTTCTCAACCGGGCGATCGGGGAGGGCGATTCGCCACTGACGATGCAGACGATCTCCGGATTTGGCGGGATGCTGTTCCTGGGGGGCGCGTTAATAGTAGGCAATGGCGCCGGTATTGCGGATTTCGAGCCGTCGCTGCCGCAATCAGGGTTCGCGCTGGTCCTACTTCTGATTCTTGGAGGCTTGTCCGGCTATGCGCACATTCTCGTCGTGCGCGCTTTCCGGATGGCGCCGCTGTCGCTGCTGGCACCTTTCCAGTATTTCGAGATCATCTCCGCCACAATTCTCGGCTACGCCATCTTCGGCGAATTTCCGGGTGTCTGGAAATGGGTGGGGATCTCCATCATCGTCGGGTCCGGGCTGTTCATCCTGTGGCGAGAGCGGGTGAATTCGGCCAAGCGGGCATAATCGCCTGCCCGATTCGCGGGCAATTAGCTCTCGTTTGCGAAGCAACCCCTATCGGTCGATCGTCACCGGTCCGAAGACCCTCTCGAAGGCTTCCTTCAGGCGCACGTCGACATCGCTCATCATCACGGGCAGGCCGAGGTCGACGAGACTGGTGACGCCGTAGCCGCGGATTCCGCATGGGACGATCCCGTTGAAATGCTCCAGGTCCGGGTCGACGTTCAGGGAAAGCCCGTGAAAGCTTACCCAGCGTCGCAGGCGGATGCCGATCGCGGCGACCTTGTCCTCCGCCGGCGAGCCATCGGGTAGAGTCGGCCGTTCCGGACGCTGCACCCAGACGCCGACCCGGTCTTCACGGCGTTCGCCCCTGACATTCATTTGCGCAAGCGTTTCAATGACCACGTCCTCGAGTGCAGCCACGAAGGCACGCACGTCCTGGCGGCGGCGCTTCAAATCGAGCATGACATAGACGACGCGCTGGCCAGGCCCATGATAGGTGTATTCACCGCCGCGCCCGGTCTGGAAAACGGGAAAGCGATCCGCGTCCACGAGGTCCGCGCTGTCCGCACTGGTGCCGGCGGTGTAGAGCGGCGGATGCTCGACCAACCAGACAAGTTCGTCTGCCTCACCTGCGGCGATCGCCGCAGCTTCGCGTTCCATCGTTTCCACTGCGACGTCGTAAGGGGTCAGACCCGATTCTATCCGCCAGCGTGCCGGCCGCGAACCGGGTGCGGCGAACATCGATCTATCAAGTTCAGCACGTTGCATGATGCGTCCTTTTGGCAATTCCCCGCCAATATAGGCCGGAGAGCGCGGGGATTTGAGGGGGGAAAAGCCGCTGTTCACAGGGCCTGTTGAAATTGTTGTTTTTCCCGTCAGATTTCTGTCGCAGTGGCCTTGTGCACCCAAAACGCTTTTGCTACATGCACCCCCGTCGGCGCAAGTCGACGCCTACCACGATGCGGTCGTGGCGGAATTGGTAGACGCGCAGCGTTGAGGTCGCTGTGGGGCAACCCGTGGAAGTTCGAGTCTTCTCGACCGCACCAAAAACCCGGCTTCGGCCGGGTTTTTTGTTTATGTTCAAGTGGTTGGATCTTCAGGTGTCCCATGGCAAGTCCAAGCGGCATTTTGACCATGGCTGTTTTCACCGGGCTCCAGCGCTCGGCACTTCGCGTATGGACTTCCGATGTTTTCGAGGTCCCACACAGCCGAGCGTATGGGGTGGGGGCAAGCTGCCCACGCTACCGGGGCCGCTACACAGTACTGCCCCTGACTGCCCTTCCGGTACTGCGTGCTTCGACGGTTTTCGGCACACCGGGCGGCGAATGGACACGAAGACGAGCTTGTGTCAGAGATGTGTCGCATATCTAATTTAGGTGACTCTTTCCCTCGCCACTCAAGTGGGGCTCGCGATGAAGATGGAACCTGCCGCGCTTGAAGCATTGCGCGAAAGACACCGTCGCTGGCTCGCGCGACTTGGTATTCTGGATAGGCCGTGGTTGATTCTCGGCTCTGCGCCATCACCTACGATCCCGCCTGATGTGATCGGACACTGTGCACGCGTCGACATCAACAACTCGGGCAAGACGGCCAACGCACTGGGCCTCCCGCCCGCCGACCTGACGTTCCGCAAGCGGAGGAAGTCCTGGGAAGAGCATCCCCATGTCAGGACGAGGGGCCTTCTATGGCTCCATAACAAGCCTCTTTGGTGGATGCATCTGGAGCTTCTGGCCAAGCCGGACGTGCGCTATGAGAGCCTGATGCGCGCCACCAAACCTGAGCGCGAGGCGATCGTCGATGTCGTGAGCGGCGGGCTTCCCTCTGACATCGGAGAAGTCGGCAAGGTGACGAACGGAGTTGCCGCCCTCTGCTACGCACTTTTCATGGGCGTGCCGTCTGTAACCCTTGCGGGGTTCTCGATCACCACGATGGGCCATTCTTACGACGACAAGGAAAGAATTCGCCGGCAGATCGCCGAAGACACTTTCGTTCTGACGCGCTTGAAGGACCGAGGAGACGTCTTCACGACCGAATTGGATCTGTCCGAGGGTATCGGTTTGCCTCTCGTTCGCGATGAGGGCGGCGGCGCCAGACCGGCTTCAATTGTGACTGGTCCTGGCCGAAACCATATTCCCTGAGAGTGCCCCTCCATCGGACGTCCGCATCTGCGAGAAACCTGGCGTCGGAGTCGCCGCCGGACGAATGCACTGTCCTCAGCCTGCATTGTTGCGCTCGGCAGTGTGTCCGGTTGTCACATAGCTCTCATGGAAGTCTGATTGAATCGCCGCGATGAACACTACGACAGAGTCCAGTAAACATTGCGGTGGCATATTCACGATGGTTTCTCTCAAGGCGATAAGAAAGGCTTGCCGCAGAGCGCTCAGGCCGATGCAGAGCAGGTTTGGTTCCGTCCCTGACGATTTCTCGCGGCTTCCTCCCGGACGCTCACATCAAGCCGTGGCCCTCACACCCGACATATTCGACCTGGTCGGCGACAATTGGCGGGACGGTCCAGAAAAACCATTGGCTTTCTTTTGGGATTTCAATCCATGGAAGCGGGACTTCGTGTCACGCTATTTCCCGCAGTTTCGCACGGTTTTCGTGTCGAAAAATCGTCCTTGGCGCAGTGTCAGTGCAATGCTGGACAACTGCGACCTTACCGGGACGCGCTTTGTGTTGTGGGGGGCGGTCGAACGGCCTGATGTCACTGCCTATGCTTCCGCCAGAGAGATTCCCGTGTTGCGCGTGGAGGACGGCTTCGTCCGATCGTCGGATCTCGGCGGGCGCCACACGACAGCACTTTCGCTCGCAATCGACGACCAGGGGATCTATTTCGATGCCCGCAGTCCGTCCCGCCTGGAAACACTCCTGAATGAGACGGATTTCGGTGCAATTCCCGAATTGATCGAAGCGTCCCGGGCGCTGCTCAAGATCATTCGCGACCTCAATGTCAGCAAATACAACCTCGCCTGCGCTCAGGCGGCCGACGAAGTTCTCGGCATGCAGATACGCCGACGGATACTGGTTCTTGGGCAGGTGGAGGCGGATGCGTCGATCCGTTGCGGACTCGCGGCCGGCTGGACGGACCTCCGGCTTATCAAGCTGGCGCTGGAAGAGAACCCGGATGCGGAAATCCTCTACAAGCCGCATCCCGATGTTCTCAACGGGTTACGAAACAATCTCCATGCAATGGACGAGTATACGGCTTACTGCCGCGTCCTGGAGGGAGATCTCATCCTCGGCGCACTCTTCGAGCACGTGGATCACGTCTATACGTTGACGTCCCTGTCCGGATTTGAAGCGCTCATCCACGGCGTGGGGGTTACGACCATTGGTGCACCGTTCTACTCCGGCTGGGGGCTCACGGACGACAGGGTGCAGGTGGAGCGTCGCAAACGGCGGCTTACTGTCGAAGAAGTCTTCTGTGCTGCCTATCTGCTTTACCCGAAATACCTCGTCAGCCTGGATGATCCGGTTCGCGGGTGCCTGGCGACGATCATGCGAATCGTCGCCGAACGCCGCGACGCCACCGATTCGCTTGTCGCCGATGTCGCCGAGCGCGCCGAGTGCTTCGATTCGCATCTCTGGCCCGCCACCCTGCGCTCGGACGCGCTTGCGGTTGCACTCAGGGACGAACGGAACGATGCCATTCTCGCCCGGGGCGTCGGCCGCATCCTTGCAGTCGATCAAAGCCATCACTTCCAGCTCTTCGCCAGCTATCTGATCTGCGGCAAACTCAGAAATACGCCAGCCTATGTGCGACTCCTTGACGAGCTTCGTATCGTCTTGCCTCGGTTGGTGTTCGAGCGACTGGTCTGCGATTTATGGTCCTGCTATCCAGACCGGCATCTGCTGCGGCTTTGGGCGTCCTTGTGCGAGCAGTCCGGCGATGTGGAAACCGCCCGGTGTACGCTTGCCTATCTCGCGGACGGAAGCCTGACGGCACAGGCAAGCATGCCCCGCGCAGTGCCGATGTCCGGAAGCCAGTCGGATCGACTACGGCTGGCCCAGTTCGAATTGCGCAATCGCCGCACTGATGTCGCGCTGGAAATGTATCTCAAGCTCCTGTTGTCGGGAGACCTGCAGGCCGAGATGTTCGCAGGCATCGCGGAAATCGCTGTGCTTCGGAAAGACTTTTCGGCTGCAGGAAACATTCTCAAGGCCCTCAACGTCTATGAGCCTCGTTGGCGGAATGGACATGGCTATATGCTGGAGGCCAAGGTGCTGGCGCTCGATGGCCGTCCGTCCGATGTGATCGCCGCAATGGCCTCGGCGTGCTTCGTCGATCCAGGTCACGCCGAAAGCTGGCCGTCCTTTGAACAGTCCATCCCCGGGCCATTGCCGTATGATGACGCGCTACGCACTGCCGTCCAGTTCTTTGCCGCAGATTCGGTGAACGCCGAGACGCGCCGACTTATTGAGAAAGGCCGGATCGATGAGGCGGAGGCGTTGCTGTTGACGTCTGAACCGGGAGACGGCGAATTCGCCGACTACGCCGTTCAACTGTCGGAAATCTTCCGCGTTCGTGGAAAGCTCAAGGAGGCACGGCGCCTGATTGCAAGCGTGCTTGCCCGTTACCCGAAAGCGGCGGTCTATCGCGAAGCGGTGCGGGTCGCGCAGGCTTGCAAGGCCAGGGAGTGGGCGGACAGTCTGATCTACGCCTCGGCCGAACAGGGTTTAGATATCGGCGCAGCTCGCCATCACGGGGATGAGCTTCCTGCGCCGGATGTCGCTGGTTCGAGAAACCCGGCGTTGGAGCGCGGTATTGTTGAATTCCGCGCCTAAAACGTGTCGCGATTATTCAATTCGCTTGCCACGCTTTAGGTCCTTGTTCTTTCGCATGTCTTTGTCCCGGCACCGATCCCACTTTCGGGAGACATGCTTTAACGCCACGGAGCAACAGGGAGTCCGCCGCAACTGCGGTTGGCGCGATGCGGATGGTTCAGCCCTGATCCTTCTGCAGCTTGCGGAATTTCTTGACGATCCGGTCGCGCTTCAGCCGCGACAACCGGTCGATCCAGAAGATCCCGTCGAGCTGGTCGATCTCGTGCTGGAGGCAGACGGCGAGCAGGCCGTCCGCCTCTTCGATCTTCGGCGCGCCCGTGAGGTCCGAGTAACGGGCGCGTACTTTCGAAGCGCGCGTGACCTCCTCGACGACGCCGGGCATCGAGACGCTGCCCTCGGTGTGCGTGCTCATTTCTTCCGATGCCCACTCGACTACCGGATTGACGTAGATGCGTGTCGATTGAGGACCGTCGAGCTCGATCACGACGAGGCGATTCGGCTCACCGACGTGGGCGGCAGTGATGCCGATGCCGGGAGCGGCGCGCATCGTTTGCACAAGGTCGGTGGCGAGCGTCGCAAGCGCGTCGTCGAACATCGTTACCGGATGGCACGGCATCCGCAACCGTTCGTCGGGAAACCGCACTATGGGGCGTATCGTCATCTACCGCGTCCTTAAAAGCCGTTGCGTGCCGAACTACAGATTTGCCCCCGGGTTGAAAAGACCGTGCCATTTGGGAGCCGCCGATTGGTGGCTGGGTTTCGATGGCGCGCAGCGTTTCCTTGCATGAAAAGACGGGGATCGAATTTCGCAACAGTGCAGGAATTTTGCCGCGCTGGCACATCGTTTTGCCGCGCATGGCTGTGGACCACGACAATCCTTTGGGTTAGCACGAGGCCGGGCCGCAAGGCGGAGAGCTTGCGCTGCCCGGCAACGGCATGGCAATCAAAATCTATCGCCCTCGCAGCCGCGTCACTTGGATACGGCGTCGAGGAGTGCTTTTCGAGGAGCGGCTGGGATGACGGACAGCGGCGAAGACGATCGCGAACGTGCTCCGTCCGTCGAGGCGGCCGCGTTCGACGGTGGTGACATCTACGCGCCGGACGGTTCGGTGCGCTCCGACTTCCTCATGCATGTGGGGGCGGCGATCGCCGATCGCGACATGCTGTTCCTGCGCCGTCATGTCGCCAACCTGCACGAATCGGAAATGGGCGACCTGCTCGAGGCCATCCAGCCCGAGCAGCGGCGTGCGCTCGTCTCGCTCCTCGGCGACGAGTTCGACCTTGCCGCGCTCACGGAAGTGGACGAGGCAATCCGCCTCGATATCGTCGAGCATCTGCCCAACGAGCAGATCGCCGCGGCGATTGGCGGGATGGAATCGGATGACGCCGTCTACATTCTCGAAGACCTCGACCAGGAAGACCAGGACGAGATCCTTTCGAAGCTGCCGTTCACCGAGCGGATCCGCCTTCGCCGTTCGCTCGACTATCCGGAGAGCACGGCTGGCCGGCGCATGCGTTCGGAATTCGTCGCGGTGCCGCCATTCTGGACGATCGGCCAGACGATCGACTACATGCGCGAGGACGAGGATCTTCCCGACAGCTTCACCGAGATCTTCGTCATCGACCCGACCTTTCGGCTCGTCGGCGTTGTCGATCTCGACCGGGTCTTGCGTTCGAAGCGCGACATCAAGGTCGAAACGGTGATGCGCCAGACGAGCCATCCGATACCGGCCCTGATGGACCAGGAAGAGGCGGCGCAGCTGTTCGAGCAGTATGACCTTCTCTCGGCCGCCGTCGTCGACGAGAACGGCCGACTGGTCGGCGTGCTGACGATCGACGACGTCGTCGACGTGATCCAGGAAGAGGCCGAGGAGGACCTGATGCGCCTCGGCGGTGTCGGCGACGAGGAACTGTCCGACACCGTCCTCGAGACATCGCGCTCGCGCGTCCCCTGGCTGCTCGTCAACCTGTTCACCGCCGCGATCGCCGCTTCGGTTATCTCGATCTTCGAGGCGACGATCGAGGAGATCGTGGCGCTCGCCATTCTCATGCCGATCGTGGCCGGGATGGGCGGCAACGCCGGCTCGCAGACGATGACCGTGACTGTGCGGGCGCTTGCCACCCGCAATCTCGATATCCACAACGCCTGGCGCGTCGTCCGCCGCGAGGCCGGGGTCGGCCTTCTGAACGGCGTCCTCTGCGGGACGCTGATCGGCTGCGTCGCGGGGCTTTGGTTTCACGATGCCAATATCGGCGGCATCATCGCCACGGCGATGTTGATCAACATGATGGCGGCAGCGCTGGCGGGCATCATGATCCCGCTGGTGTTGGACAGGGTAGGGGCCGACCCTGCGGTATCCTCGACCGTCTTCGTCACGGCGGTCACCGATACTACAGGCTTCTTTTCTTTCCTTGGTCTCGCCACCTGGTGGTTTGCCATCCACTGAAACGGATAATGGTCGTTTGTCCGTTCGCCCGTGTTGTCACGAATCGTTCCCGAGACCGGCGCCGCCTGTTCGCGGATAGCCAACTGGGCAAAAATTGACTTTCACGTAAATGTCAATAATATCGCGCGATCCTCGGGTGTTCGGAGCCAGCGTGAACAAATACTACACCATAACGGAACTGACGCGCGAATTCGGTGTATCGACACGCACCTTGCGCTTCTACGAGGACGAAGGCCTGATCCATCCCGAACGTCGCGGCCGCACGCGTCTGTTCCGCCCGGCCGATCGGCATCTGATCAAGGAAATTCTGCGCGGACGCCGGATCGGCTTCACGATTTCGGAGATCCGCGAAATCATCCAGGTCTACAAGGATCCGCCCGGCGAGACGGGGCAGTTGCAGCTTCTCATGCAGAAGGTCAATGAGAAGCGTGAGGAGTTGCGGCAGAAGCGTCGTGATATCGACGAGACGCTTGCCGAACTCGACAACGTCGAAGAGGCATGCCTGACACGCCTGGCGGAGATCGGGGTCGGCACCTGACCACGGGCGTAGTCATTCTCACCATTGTGGCCGACGCAATGGGTTAGGGCCTCTTAGATCCAGCGCGCCGTTGATCGACAGTAGCGCTCGAAATCACAACCGAAACGTGACAACAGGTGCAGCTCCTCCCGGCGGACGGCCACGAGCGTCGTCACGATGACGGCGGCGACCGCTGCCGCCAGAAACCACGGATTCTGCAGCAAAATTCCAAGGCCTGCGATCGCCAGCGTGTGGGCGAGGTAGATAGGATTTCGGGTGTACCGATAGGGACCATTCGTCACCAGATGGCTGGCGCAGCGATGCGGCAGGGCGGTGGTCTGGCCGTCCTTCAGGGTGCGCAGCGCCCAGATGCCGAGCACGGCGGCGAACAAGAGTAGAAGCGCGCCGGCTGCATTCGACAGCCAGAGCTGTGTTACCGAAAATTCCGCTGGGCAGCACAATTGAAGGGCGAGGGCGGCCAAGCCGGCGAGCGCATAAATGATCGGAGGCCAGGGAAAAGTGAATGGCTTGCTCCAATAGGCATTCATGCGGCTACTCCTTCAAACTACTGCCCGCCAGCGCTTCCGTGGTGCACTGCTGCGAGATCGCGGCGATCCGTGCGTCCGTCCCGGCATTGATCGTGCCGTCGTTCAGGCCGTTGAACAGTTCGTCTTGCAGCAGTCGACCGAGCGTGCAGTCGCAGAAAGCGCTGCAGAATGCGGCGTCCGTGTCGGCACCGCAGGCTGCGACGCAACTCTGCCTGTAGCTCTCCACCGGGTCGAGCCTTTCGGGCGGCACGACAAGGGTGAGGAGATAGACCAGCGCGATCAGCACCGGCTGGTGAAGAAGGTAGATGGCGAGACTGTGGCGACCAGCAGTACCAAGGAGGGATATCCACCGGCTGTTCACAGCTGGACGCGGGGTGATTGAAACCGGCGCCTTCCGCAAAAGAAAGAGTCGGCTGGTGGCCATGCCGAGCAGGAACGCGCCGAACCACGGCAGCAGGGGCACATAGTCGTTGGATCGCGGCATTGTTTGCGACAGCCCGACCCACAGCAGCGCCGGCTGATCGAAGACGGCGGAGCGCAGATAATGCGGCGCGGCGAACGCGGCGGCGGCGGCAAGCAGGATCGCCAGGATCGGCAGACGGAGAAAGAGCAGGCCGATCAGGCTCGCTGCAGCGATCAGGTGCAGAATGCCGAAAAAGATGAAACTGCCTGGAAAAATGAAATAGGTGGCAACCGTGATCAGCAATGCCGCGGCGGTGATCCGGCCGAAGCGGATCCAGAAGGGGCGCCAGCGGATTTCCGAACGGTGGCCGAGGACGAGACTGAAGCCCGCGAGGAAGATGAAGCTGCCGGCGATGAGACGGGCAAAGATCTTCCAGCCGCCGGTGGCTGCCGTTCCCGGTGCTATGTATCCGAAATAGTCCAGATCCCACGTGAAGTGGTAGACGGCCATGGCAATGAGTGCCATGCCCCGGGCTGCGTCGAGCCATTGCAGTCGCTTTGCCGGGATCGTTGTTCCGCCGTGCAGTCCGGCGGGGTCTGTCGTCGTTGTCGTCATGGGGGCGGTCTATTCCGATTCGCTCTTGCAATGTTCGGGTTTGGACCTTGTGCCGGACGGATGGCGGAAAGGTGGCGGTCTGCGCGTCTACTCGCCCCGCTCCAGAACGGTCCAGCGCGCTTCGGAATAGAACTGGCGGCGGACAAGCACGAAGATGATGAAGGCCGTCGACACCATGAACAGGTAGGGGCTGACGAACCAGCCAAGATACCCGATCGAGAGGAAGATCGCGCGCAGGCCGGCGTTGAAATGGCTGGCGGCCAGGATGTTCATCTGGATGACCTTGTCGGCGGCAAGCTCCGCCGCCGCCGGGTCCTTGTCGATGTCCCCGGCCATCGGGACGGCCCCGAGAAGGATCGTGCAGTAGTTGAAGAGCCGATAGGACCATCCAAACTTGAAAAAGGCGTAGCCGAAAATGCAGGCAAGGCCGCCAACCTTCAGTTCGAAGCCGGCGCGCCCCGCCTGAAAAACGAGCGGCAGGTCACCCAGAACCAGGAAGACCTTCTCGGTAGCGCCGAGCAAGGCAAAGCAGCCGCCGAGTGCCAGGATCGAGGTGGAGGCGAAAAATGCGGTACCGTTCTGAAGGCCGGACATGATCTGGGTGTCGATCATGCGAAGGTCGCGGTGCAGGGCGTTTCGGATCCAGGCAGCGCGCTGCGCGTTCATTGCGCGCGTCAGGCTTACCCTGTTGCGAAAGCGCCGATTGTCCGTGGTCCAGGCATAGCCCAGCCACAGAACGATGAACACGGTGAAGGCAATAGGATCGGCAACTGACATGGATCGAGGTGTGCCACGGTTTGGGTGATTTGGGAACGGGCGCCAGGGCCGATCGCGAACCGGATGGCGTGGTGTTGACACCTTTGACCGAAGTATGGCCAGCCCCGCTTGCGCAGGGGAGGGCGAACATCCCTCAACGAATTGATTTTGCAGGCACCTCCACCTGCCCAGTGCATGAGGCGCGATGCCCCCGCCTTTTTTCTGCCATTTTTTGCGATTGCGTTTTCATAAACTATTCACTAATGAAGGTCGCGTTCGGCGCTCCAGCGGCGCCGGCACAGTGTTCTTCGTTTGGGGAAATCATGGAAAATACCGCTCAGAAGTTCTGTTGGGGCCTGACCCTCCGGATGGTTCTCGGTTTTGCGGGCTTTATTGCCCTTGTCTATCTCTTTGGGGGCAATTGATCACATCCCTCTCGTAACGAGCGAAAGCAGTGCGCCACTCCCAGGCGCGCTGCTTTCTTTTTTGGGGGACGGTATGCGTAGGCATGTCGCAGCCGTGAAAGCCAATGTCGGGACACCACTCGATGACGCTTGCGTGATGGCGTAGCTTCTACCACATATGGCTGTGTCGCTTTCCGTGGCCACTCAACGGGCGGCACGGCGGCACAGGTTCCGGCCGCGATGCGGCTGCACGATATGGCAGGTCAGGCATGTTTCTCTCCGTATTCGACGTCTTCAAGATCGGCATCGGCCCGTCCAGTTCCCACACGATGGGACCGATGTCGGCGGCCAACCGCTTCCTCGATCTCATTCTCTCGGCCGACTGGCCGCGTCCCTCCGGAGCGACCGTCGCAGCCATCAAAATGAGCCTGCATGGCTCGCTGGCCTATACCGGCGTCGGCCACGGCTCCGACCGGGCGGTCATCCTCGGACTGATGGGGGAGCGCCCGGACCAGGTCGACCCTGACCAGATGGACGCGATCATCGCCGAGGTGGAGCGGACCGGCCGTGTCACCCCGCCGGGGCATCCCGGCTATGCGTTCCAGCCGAAGCACGATCTGGTCTTTGACAAGAAGACGCCGTTGCCGGGGCATGCGAACGGCATGACCTTTTCCGCCTATGACCGCGATGGTCGCCAACTGCTCAAGCGCATCTACTATTCCGTCGGCGGCGGGTTCGTGGTGACCGACACGGAACTGGAGGCAATGCGGGCGACCAAGGCCCAGGCCAGCGAGCGCAAGATCCCGTTCCCGTTCGCCACGGCGAAAGAGATGCTGGAGATGGCGGCCCGCTCCGGGCTGACGATCGCCCAGATGAAACGGGCGAACGAGGAAACCGTCATGTCCCGGGAGGACCTCGATGCCGGACTGGATCGCATCTGGGAGGCGATGAAGAACTGCATCGATCGCGGGCTTCAGGGGGAGGGCATCATGCCGGGCGGGCTGAAGGTGAAGCGGCGCGCGCGGATGATCCACGATAAGTTGCAGGAGGATTGGCGTTCGAACAAGGCCAACCCACTGCTGGCGAACGACTGGCTCAGCGTCTATGCCATGGCGGTAAACGAGGAAAACGCCGCCGGCGGCCGGGTCGTGACTTCGCCGACAAACGGTGCGGCGGGCGTCGTCCCGGCGACGATCCGCTACTACCTGCATTTCCACGAGGATGCCGATGCCGAAGGCATTCGTGACTACATGCTGACCGCGGCTGCGATCGGCGGCATCATCAAGCACAACGCCTCGATTTCCGGTGCCGAAGTCGGCTGTCAGGGCGAGGTGGGATCGGCCTCGGCCATGGCGGCGGCCGGCCTGGCCGCCGTGATGGGCGGCACACCGGAGCAGATCGAGAACGCAGCCGAGATCGCGCTCGAGCATCACCTTGGGATGACCTGCGACCCGGTCGCCGGTCTGGTCCAGGTGCCGTGCATCGAGCGCAACGCGCTTGGCGCTGTCAAGGCCGTGACCGCAGCCTCGCTCGCGATCAAGGGCGACGGCACGCATTTCGTGCCGCTGGACGCTTGCATCGAGACCATGCGCCAGACCGGTGTCGACATGAACGAGAAATACAAGGAGACCTCGACCGGCGGTCTTGCCGTGAACGTTGTCGAGTGTTGAGGCGACTTTGCCGTCCCTGACGCACAGGCAATCAGGGGGGAGTGCGCACGCCAACCTTGACGGCGGGAGCAGAAAGGCGTTGAAGCGGCCATGGCCCTGCATCTCATCAAACTCTGCGTCGGTGCGGAAACGCTCGACGACTTGCGCGAGTGGGTTTCGAAGCGCGCGCTGGTGGCGCTCGCCGCCGGCCTCGAGCCAAGTTCGTCCCACACGACAAGAATGATCCCCAAGCGCGTCGAAGAACTGCTCGACGGGGGCTCTCTCTACTGGGTGATCAAGGGACAGGTTCAGGCCCGCCAGCGGCTGATGGACCTGCGGACTTTCAAGGATGTTGACGGGATCACGCGCTGCGAACTGATATTGGGGCCGGAGGTGATCGAGACGGAGTTCCAGCCCAAGCGCGCCTTTCAAGGGTGGCGCTATCTGAAAGAAGAGGACGCGCCGCGCGATCTGCGCAATCTCGACGGAGGCAATGCCGACCTGCCGCTCGAGTTGAGGCGGGAGCTGGCTGAATTGGGGCTTCTCTGAGCCGGCAGCCCTAATGGACGAGGGCCACGCGGCTACAGCCATCGACCACATGAGGGCGCCGCATCAGGCCGCCGTAGCCCTTAGCTTCGTTGCCGCGACTTAGCTGCCCCCGGCACGACTCGCTTTGTTCGCCTAACCTTCGCCCGGCGCTTCTGACTGCTTCAGGGCAGCAGCCTCACGAATTGCACTTGCCAGCACTTCGGTCGATTGCGCCCCCATCACCGCATACTTGTTGTCGATGATGAAACAAGGAACGCCGGTGATACCCATCTCGCGCGCCATACCGATCTCCTCCTTGACGGAATCGACATCGGCGCCTGCCGAAAAGAGCGTGCAGACGACGGCCCGATCCATGCCGCACTTCTCGGCGATGTCCAGGAGTACACTGCGCTCGCCGATGTTCCGGCCCTCCTCGAAGTAGGCCTTGAACAGCGCCAGCGTGACGCGGTGCTGCACTTGCGGGCCCTCGATCATCGCCCAGCGCATCAGCCGGTGCGCGTCGAGCGTGTTCGGGCTTCGTGAGATGGCATCGAAATGGAAGTCGATGCCGGCCTGCTCGCCGAGTTCTGTCAGCGTCTTGTGGGCGCGCTCGACCGCCGCTTCGCCACCGAGTTTCTCGGCGAGGTGGCTCTTGTGGTCCACCCCTTGCGCCGGCATATCCGGATTGAGCTGGTAGGGTCGGAAGGTGACCGATACGTTCAGTTCGTCGCAGACAGCGTCGACCGCCTGCGCAAGCCTCTTCTTGCCCAGATAGCACCAGGGGCACACAACATCGGAGACGACGTCGATCGTTACGGTTTCCATGTCCCGTCTGTCCTCCTGCGCAAGGGGCCTGTTACAATCCGCAGATAGTTGCGAGCGTGCTGCACTTCAACGGTCCGTCCGCCGTTAGTCGTCAGAATCAGCGATTGGACCGCCCCTATTGGACGCGCGCATCCCACCACACCGGAAACTGGTAGCCATAGAGCGGCATCGTCTCCGGATGCGCGATGTAGCTGTGCCGCGCCACCCACTGCTGGCCGAGATGATAGAGAGGCAGGACGTAATGGTTGGACAGCAGCATGCGGTCGTGCGCGCGCACCGCGGAGCGGAAATTCTCGGCGCTGCGCGCGGCCAGGATCGCATCCACCAGCCGGTCGACCTCGGGATCGTTGGCGCCGGCGAAGGCCTCGCTTCCTTCGCGATCCCGAAAATCGGAACGCCAACGCGTCGCCTGCTCGATTCCCGGCGAAAGCGACGAGGCGTAGGCCCGGATGATGACGTCGTAGTCGAAGGTCTGGGCGCGGCTCTGATACTGCGAATCATCGACCGTGCGGACGGAAACGCGGATGCCGAGCGCGGCAAGAAAACGCTGGTAGGCGAGGGCGAGTTTTTCCTGGTCGGCGTTCTGGGTCATGATCTCGAAGGCGAGCGGTCTGCCTGAAGCGTCGCTCATGACACCGTCCTTGATCGTGTATCCCGCCTCCTTCATCAGGACCACGGCCTGCTTCAATACCTTGCGGTCACGGCCGGATGCATCGGTAACGGGCCAACGATAGGTCCCGTCGAGAATTGCCGGCTCGATACGGGCGAGGGCAGGTCCCAGCAACTGCCGCTCCCCATTGTCCGCTGCAGCGCCGAGCGACGAGAGATCAGAATTCTGCCAGAAGCTCTCCGTCCGCTTGTAGGCCCCTTCAAACAGGTTTTTGTTCACCCATTCGAAGTCGAAGACGAGCGATAGTCCATGCCGCAGCCGGACGTCAGAGAACATGGGGCGCCGGGTGTTGAACACGAACCCGAGCATGCCCGAGGGAACCTGCGGCTTGAACGTGTCCTTGAGAATGGCGCCGGAGGCCACCGCCGGAAAGTCGTAGCCCCGCGCCCATTTCGTCGGATTGCCTTCCTGGAAGACGTCGACGTCGCCCTTCTTGAAGGCTTCGAACAGGGAGTTCTCCTGCAGGAAGTACTCGACCGTGATCTGGTCATAGTTGTCAAAACCGACCTTCGCGGGAAGGTCCTTGCCCCAGTAGTCGGGATTGCGCTCGAAAACGATCTTTTCCCCGGGCTTCACCTCCTTGATCCGGTAGGGGCCGGAGCCGAGCGGGAACTGCAACGTCGTGCGGTCAAAGCCTTCGACTTCGATCGTGTGCTTCGGCAACACCGGAGAAAGGGCAAGCAGCAGCGGCGATTCGCGGTCGGCCTTGTCGTTGAAAGTGAAGCGGACGCTGTTGTCGCCTACCTTTTCCATCGTCTCAACAACGTCGAGCCTTCGGCTGAAGGGGGAGCGCCCCCTGTCGCGCAACAGCTCGAAAGAGAAGATGACGTCCTCGGCGGTTACCGGCTGGCCGTCGGCCCATCGCGCCTTCGGATTGAGGTTGAACTGAACGAAGCTGCGCTCGTCGTCCCATTCCACGGTCTCGGCCAAAAGGCCGTACATGGAAAAGGGCTCGTCGCGCGAGCGCTGCATCAGCGATTCGTAGACGAGATTGCCGAACTCCGGATCCCACATGCCGCGCGCCGTGGTGCGCATGCTCTTGAGGATGAAGGGATTGAGGTTGTCGAACGTGCCGACGACGCCGTAGGTGATCTTGCCGCCCTTCTTAACGTCGGGATTCACATAGGAAAAATGCTTGTAGTCCGGCGGTAGCGCGGGATCGCCATGCATCGCGATCCCATGCAGCGGGGCAGCATCCGCAAGACAAGCCGGCTGCATCGCAAGTCCGATGAAGAGCGCTGTCAATAGAGCCCGCAAGATGATTCCTCGTATTGCTGAAAAGACGATTCGGCGACAACTTACATGTCCGCGCCATGATCGAACATTCTTGACGCCCCTTTTTGATGAAGTCTGGGCAAAAACACGGAGGGGAGGCTGGATATCCGCCGCGGCGCATTGTAACAGGAGAGCCCGAAAGACGGGTCATGCAAATGCCTCAATTCGCCGACAGGAGAGCGCACGGCTGACCAGAAACATTCAGGGGCGAACAGCGCTCGGCACCGGTTTTCAGGAGACGGAACTCGTTATGAAATCGATCCTTACAAAAAAAGCAGTGCTTTCGGCATTTGCAGTTTCGCTCGCGGCCGGCACTTTGCCTGCCACTGCCCAGGCGCAGCAGGGCGCAGCCCCGCAGGGCTGGTTCAAGGTCTGCACGAAGCAGGAAGAAAATGACGTCTGCATCGTCCAGAACCTGCTGACGGCTGGCGGCGGCCAGTTGCTGACGGCTGTCGGCCTGATCACCGTCGAGGGCAAGGTCAATCGCAAGATCATCCAGGTGTCCGTGCCGAGTGCGCGGCTGATCCCGACGGGCGTGGCGATGCAGATCGACGGCGGCAAGCCGCAGAAGATCGACTACGCCATCTGCATGCCCGACAAGTGCGTCGCCGAGGCGCCGCTGACCGACCAGATGCTGGCGAGCCTGAAGAAGGGCGGTGAGGTGGTGTTCACCTCCGTCAACTTCCAGCGCACGCCGAACCCGATCAAGATGTCGCTGTCCGGCTTCACGGGCGCATTCGACGGCGAGCCGATCGAGCAATCGAAGCTCGAGGAGCGTCAGCGTCTTCTGCAAGAAGAGATGCAAAAGAAGGCCGACGAAGCCCGCAAGAAGCTCGAAGACGCCCAGAAGGCGGCAAAGAGCCAGTAAGTTTAGACAGGTTCAAATCCTAAAAAACCCGGCCAACGTGCCGGGTTTTTGCTTATGGATTGGCCGCACATCGATCGGAGGAGGGCGCTCAGTGGACGATGCCCGCATCGACCTTCCAATGGTAGGTTCCGGCGTCGTCGGGCATCATCAGCGCCCTGACCTGCGGGTGACGGATAGGAGTACCGCTTTCGTCCGCCATCAGATTCTGCTCGGAAACGTAAGCGACATATTCCGTTTCAGCGTTTTCGGCAAAGAGATGGTAGAACGGTTGATCCTTTGAAGGCCGTATCTCGGCAGGAATCGAATCCCACCATTCATCAGTATTGGCAAACTCCGGGTCGACGTCGAAGATCACGCCGCGAAACGGATAGATCCGATGGCGGACGACGTCACCAATCCCGAACTTGGCATTTCTCATTTTCATGTCGAGCTTTCCTTTCGCACCAATATTTGGGAAGGAGCGCGCAAAACACAAGGCCTCTGCCATTCTGGTCCTGGCGAACACCGTGGTCCGCGGAACGCTGCGTGCGCGGCATAAATTGAAGCAGGAATTGCGTTGAAGCGATATTGGCCTTTAGCCGCATATACTCAATCCCTAATATTCGGGAGAGGGGGCCAAAACCGAAGTCAAAGCCGCGTCACCAAATGACGAAGCTGCGACGGAAAGCGCAAACTTAAACGCGCGGGAGGCTCCGCCGTGACGGACGCGCAAATACCGAGAGCATCAATTCCGGACCGCGTCTACGACCCAAAATATGGCTGCAAGTTTGTGCGGATGCGCTCCAGCACCGTTGCGCCGGAAAGGTCGGGGACGAATTTTTGTCCGGTGATTGTCTCGTAGGCCTGGATATAGACCTTCGACGTCTGCTCGATCAGTTCGGCCGGAATTTCCGGGATCGGGTCCTTGTAGGGGTCGCAACGCTCGGTGACCCAGGCGCGCACGAAGTCCTTGTCGAAACTCAGCGGGCGCTTTCCGGTAGCAAATGCTTCGCCGTAGCTGTCGGCGATCCAGTAACGGCTGCTGTCCGGGGTGTGGATCTCGTCAGCCAGCACGATTCGACCGTCCTTGTCGGTCCCGAATTCGTACTTGGTGTCGACGAGAATCAGACCTCGTTCGGCCGCGCGCTGTTGACCGCGGGCGAAGAGGGCCAGCGCATAGGCGGAGACCGTCTCCCATTGCTCGCGCGTCAGCAGGCCCTGGTCGAGGATCTCGGCGCCGGAGAGCGGCTCGTCGTGTCCACCGTCGAAGGCCTTGCTGGTCGGCGTGATGATCGGCTGCGGCAGCTTCTCATTGTCACGCAAACCGTCCGGCAGGCGGATGCCGTACATCTCACGCTCGCCGTTCCTGTATTTCGTCAGGATCGACGTGCTGGTCGTACCGGCGAGATAGCCGCGCACGACGACCTCGACGGGCAGGATATCGAGTCGCGTGCCAATGACGACATTCGGGTCCGGATAGGCCAGGACATGGTTCGGGCAGATGTCGGCCGTTTCCTCGAACCAATAGCGCGCCGTCTGCGTCAGCACCTGGCCCTTGAACGGTATCGACGTCAGGATCACGTCGAAGGCGCTGAGGCGGTCCGTCGCGATGATGATGCGGCTGCCATCGGCGAGATCGTAGTTTTCGCGAACCTTGCCTTTGTAATAGCCCGGCAGTTCGGCAATGTAGGCATCGGAAAGTACGCGCGCATTGCTCATTGGCCGGGCCTTTCGTGGAACAGGATTTGATAGGGCCACGGCTTAAGCAGCCGCAAAGGCCGGGTCAAGCCGCCGGAACCCGGTAAGCTGTACAAATCTCACCTGCACGTTCCATAATCTATCTTATGCAATAAAGGTCTGTAGCCGGGTACATTCTATTTCCAAGTGCGACATGCCAATAAAAACAATGGTTTCGCATTGGAGATATTTCTCGTGTCGCTTTGCTATTCGCAG
>NZ_JAVDTM010000009.1:0-273091 GCF_031455855.1 Mycoplana sp. BE70 | reverse complement strand
CGCCATGGAAGAAAAGCTGCGCTTCGCCATCCGCGAAGGCGGCCGTACCGTCGGCGCCGGCATCGTAGCCTCGATCGTCGAGTAATCGACGGCGAGGCCGATGGCGACAGCATGCCGACGGCGCAAGAATCGGGCAAATGGCGCGTCAGCGCGATTTGCCTGCGGCGCCGGCATCGTAGCCTCGATCGTCGAGTAATCGGCGAAGGTAAAACAGGCGAAACGCTCGGGCCGCGTCGCTATGCGGCCCAGGCATAGCCGCCACGAAAGATTTAGTCGGTCGCACCGCTTGCCGACGACGCGAAAATAGTGCAAATGGCGCGCACGCGTGATTTGCACCCTGCTTCGTCATGGTGCGATCGCCAAAGGACAAGGCCGGCCACGGCCGCTCAAATAGGAAGGGGCAGGGGAAACCCTGTCCCTCCGATCTTTGAAAAGCTAGCGGACTGGCCGGACATTAATCGAAGTTCAATGCGTGTTCCTCTAATGGAGCCGCGGTAAACAAGAACAAGGACAAGTCGTATGAACGGCCAGAACATCCGCATCCGCCTCAAGGCGTTTGATCACCGGATCCTCGATGCCTCGACGCGCGAAATCGTGTCGACGGCCAAGCGTACCGGTGCAGGCGTGCGCGGCCCGGTGCCGCTTCCGACGCGTATTGAAAAATTCACGGTTAACCGGTCGCCTCACATCGACAAGAAGAGCCGCGAACAGTTCGAGATGCGCACTCACAAGCGTCTTCTCGACATTGTCGACCCGACCCCTCAGACGGTCGACGCCCTGATGAAGCTCGATCTCGCCGCCGGCGTCGACGTAGAGATCAAGCTCTAATCGGGTTCTCAAGTCCGGCGTAAGCCGAATAACAAGGAAGGTACGTGGCGGTAACGCCAACGGCTTCTAGGAACGGGAAACCCGAAGGTCGGACGGCCTCCGTGGAATCCTTAAACAAGAGGCGTGTGGGGGCTCTGCCCCGACAGGACTTCTAAGAGGAATGAACCATGCGTTCAGGTGTGATTGCACAGAAAGTGGGAATGACCCGCGTCTATAACGACGCAGGAGAGCACGTTCCTGTAACAGTTTTGCGATTGGACGGCTGCCAGGTTGTCGCCCATCGCACGGAAGAAAAGAATGGCTACACCGCAGTTCAGCTCGGTGCCGGCCATTCGAAAGTCAAGAACACGTCGAAGGCGCTTCGCGGTCAGTTTGCCGCTGCAAGCGTAGAGCCGAAGGCGAAGCTCGTCGAGTTCCGCGTTTCCGCCGACAACCTTGTCGAGATCGGTGCGGAGCTTTCCGCCAGCCATTTCGTCGCCGGCCAGCTGGTCGACGTCACTGGCACCACGATCGGTAAGGGTTTTGCCGGTGCGATGAAGCGCCACAACTTCGGCGGTCTGCGCGCCACGCACGGCGTGTCCGTCTCGCACCGCTCGCATGGTTCGACCGGCTCCAACCAGGATCCGGGTCGCGTCTGGAAGGGCAAGCGCATGGCTGGTCACATGGGCCAGACGCGCGTCACCACCCAGAACCTCGAGGTCGTTTCGACCGATGAGGACCGTGGTCTGATCCTCGTCAAGGGCGCCGTACCGGGTTCCAAGGGTTCCTGGATCGTCGTTCGCGACGCCATCAAGTCCGGCACGCCGGCTGACGCTCCGCGTCCGGCCGCTGTTCGCGCCGCAGCTAAGTAAGGGAGCCTGGTTATGGATCTCAAAGTCACGACCCTCGAAGGGAAGGACGCCGGCAAGGTTTCCCTCTCCGACGCGATCTTCGGTCTGGAGCCGCGCGAGGACATCATCGCCCGCGTCGTTCGCTGGCAGCTTGCCAAGAAGCAGCAGGGCACCCACAAGACCAAGGGCCGCGCTGAAGTTTCCCGCACCGGTGCCAAGATGTACAAGCAGAAGGGCACGGGTCGCGCTCGTCACCATTCTGCCCGTGCACCGCAGTTCCGCGGCGGCGGCAGGGCTCATGGTCCGGTCGTTCGCAGCCACGAGCATGACCTTCCGAAGAAGGTTCGCGCCCTCGGCCTGCGCCACGCGCTTTCCGCAAAGCTGAAGGCAGAAGACATCATCATCATCGATGATCTCGTTGCTGCCGAAGCAAAGACCAAGGCACTGGCCGGCTCGTTCGCCAGCCTCGGCCTGACCAACGCGCTCTTCATCGGTGGCGCCGAGCTCGACAACAACTTCAAGCTCGCAGCACAGAATATCCCGAACGTGGACGTTCTGCCGATCCAGGGCATCAACGTTTACGACATCCTGCGCCGTGGCAAGCTCGTGCTTTCCAAGGCTGCAGTCGAAGCTCTGGAGGAGCGGTTCAAATGACGGATCTTCGCCACTATGATGTGATCGTCTCGCCGTCGATCACGGAAAAGTCGACGCTGGTCTCCGAACAGAACCAGGTCGTATTCAACGTCGCCAAGCGCGCTTCCAAGCCTGAGATCAAGGCTGCGGTCGAAGCTCTGTTCGGCGTCAAGGTCACGGCTGTGAACACGCTCGTCCGCAAGGGCAAGATCAAGCGTTTCCGCGGCTTCTCCGGCCGGCAGGGAGATGTCAAGAAGGCGATCGTCACGCTTGCTGACGGTCAGTCGATCGACGTCTCCACCGGGCTCTAATCGGGCAGTCGGCTAAAGAGGAAACAAGAAAATGGCATTGAAAAGTTTCAATCCGACCACTCCGAGCCAGCGTCAGCTCGTCATCGTCGACCGTTCGGGCCTGTACAAGGGCAAGCCGGTCAAGGCTCTGACCGAAGGTCTCTCCAAGAGCGGTGGCCGTAACAACCTCGGTCGCATTACTGCCCGCTTTATCGGCGGCGGTCACAAGCGCAGCTACCGTCTGATTGACTTCAAGCGTCGCAAGTTTGACGTCGAGGGCACGGTCGAGCGCCTGGAATACGACCCGAACCGTTCCGCGTTCATCGCTCTGGTGTCCTATGCCGATGGCGAGCAGGCCTACATCCTCGCGCCGCAGCGTCTTGCTGCCGGCGACAAGGTGATTGCCTCGGACAAGGCGGTTGACGTCAAGCCGGGCAACGCGATGCCCCTGCAGTACATCCCGGTCGGTTCGATCGTTCACAACGTCGAGATGAAGCCGGGCAAGGGCGGCCAGATCGCCCGTTCGGCAGGCACCTTCGTCCAGCTCGTCGGCCGTGACCAGGGCATGGCTATCCTTCGCCTGAACTCCGGCGAACAGCGCCTCGTACCGGGCTTGTGCCTGGCCACCATAGGCGCCGTATCCAACCCGGATCACGCCAACATCAACGACGGCAAGGCCGGTCGTACTCGCTGGCGCGGCAAGACCCCGCATAACCGCGGTGTCGTCATGAACCCGGTCGACCACCCGCACGGTGGCGGCGAAGGCCGCACGTCCGGTGGTCGTCACCCGGTTTCGCCGTGGGGCAAGCCGACCAAGGGCAAGCGTACGCGTTCGAACAAGTCGACCGACAAGTTCATCATGCGCTCGCGCCACCTGAAGAAGAAGTAAGAGAGGTTAGTCAGAAATGGCTCGTTCAGTATGGAAAGGCCCGTTTGTTGACGGCTATCTTCTCAAGAAGGCTGAGAAGGTGCGCGAAGGCGGCCGCAACGAGGTTATCAAGATCTGGAGCCGTCGCTCCACGATCCTGCCGCAGTTCGTCGGTCTCACCTTTGGTGTCTACAACGGCAGCAAGCATGTTCCGGTCAGCGTCAATGAAGACATGGTCGGGCACAAGTTCGGTGAATTCTCTCCGACCCGGACCTACTACGGTCACGGTGCGGACAAGAAGGCGAAGAGGAAGTAACGATGGGCAAGGCAAAAGCCGAACGTCGGCTGAAGGATAACGAGGCGCAGGCCATTGCGCGCACGATCCGCGTCAGCCCCCAGAAGCTCAACCTGGTTGCCGCGATGATCCGCGGCAAGAAGGTCGACCGCGCTCTGGCCGAACTTGAATTCTCCCGCAAGCGTATTGCCGGCACGGTCAAGAAGACCCTGGAATCGGCGATCGCGAACGCTGAGAACAACCACGATCTCGACGTCGACTCGCTCGTCGTCGCTGAGGCTTACGTCGGAAAGTCGATCGTCATGAAGCGCTTCCACGCCCGCGGTCGCGGTCGTGCATCGCGTGTCGAGAAGGCTTTCTCGCACCTGACGATCGTCGTCCGTGAAGCTGAAGCCAAAGGGGAGGCCGCATAATGGGTCAGAAAATCAATCCGATCGGCTTCCGCCTCGGCATCAACCGTACCTGGGATAGCCGCTGGTTTGCCGACAACGCCGAGTATGGCCAGCTGCTTCATGAAGACCTGAAGATCCGTAGCTATCTGATGGGCGAACTGAAGCAGGCCGGTATCTCGAAGGTCGTCATCGAGCGTCCGCACAAGAAGTGCCGCGTCACGATCCACTCGGCTCGTCCGGGTCTGATCATCGGCAAGAAGGGCGCAGACATCGAGAAGCTTCGCAAGAAGCTTTCCGAGATGACCAGCTCCGAGACGCACCTCAACATCGTTGAAGTGCGCAAGCCGGAAACCGACGCGACGCTGGTTGCCCAGTCGATCGCCCAGCAGCTCGAGCGTCGCGTGGCCTTCCGCCGTGCGATGAAGCGTGCGGTTCAGTCGGCAATGCGTCTTGGCGCCGAAGGCATCAAGATCACCTGCGGCGGCCGTCTGGGTGGCGCGGAAATCGCCCGTACCGAATGGTACCGCGAAGGCCGCGTTCCGCTGCACACGCTGCGGGCGGACATCGACTATGGTACGGCAGAAGCGGAAACCGCTTTCGGCATCTGCGGCATCAAGGTCTGGATCTTCAAGGGCGAAATCCTTGAGCACGATCCGATGGCCTCCGAGCGCCGCGCGACCGAAGGTGAAGCCCAGGGCGAACGCCAGGGCGACCGCCGCCGCCGTGAAAACGCTTAATTCGCTTTAGGCGAGCAGATCGGAGAATAGAAAATGTTGCAGCCAAAGCGTACTAAGTACCGCAAGCAGTTCAAGGGCCGCATCAAGGGCGTCGCCAAGGGCGGCTCGGACCTCGCCTTCGGCGAGTTCGGCTTGAAGGCTCAGGAACCCAACCGCGTCAACGCACGCGAAATCGAAGCGGCCCGCCGCGCGATCACCCGCTACATGAAGCGTGCCGGTCGCGTTTGGATCCGCGTGTTCCCGGACGTTCCGGTAACCGCAAAGCCGACCGAAGTCCGCATGGGTAAGGGCAAGGGTTCGGTTGAATACTGGGCATGCAAGGTCAAGCCCGGCCGTATGATGTTTGAGATCGACGGCGTCAGCGAAGAGATCGCCCGCGAGGCTCTTCGTCTGGGTTCCGCCAAGCTCTCGGTCAAGACGCGCTTCGTACAGCGCATTGCAGAGTGAGGATTGAGCCATGAAAGCCGCAGATGTTCGCGCACTCAGCGCCGACCAGCTTAACGACGAGCTTGCCAAGTTGAAGAAAGAGCAGTTCAATCTGCGCTTTCAGAAGGCGACCGGCCAGCTCGAAAAGTCCTCGCGTATCAACGAAGTCCGCAAGGATATCGCGCGCGTGAAAACCATTGCCCGCCAGAAGGCGGCAGAAGCCAAGGCCTAAGGACCAAGAAAAATGCCGAAACGCATTCTGCAGGGCACCGTAGTCAGCGACAAGAACGACAAGACCGTTGTCGTTCGCGTCGAACGCCGCTTTGCACACCCGCTTCTTCAGAAGACCGTTCGTCGCTCGAAGAAGTACAAGGCGCACGACGAAACCAACCAGTTCAAGGTTGGCGACGTTGTTTCCATCGAGGAATGCGCGCCGATCTCCAAGGACAAGCGCTGGACGGTCGTTTCCGCCCAGGCCTGATACAACACTTTTCGCGCAAGGGGTTGCCCTTTGCGCGAAAACCTGTATGAAGCAGCGCAAGGACGCTCGGAATCGCGAGCGTCTTTTGCTTTCAGCGCAGGGAAGGTCCCGGGTTTCGCCAGGCGGAACTGACGAGGAAACCACCTTGGCAAGACCCATCCCGCGCGAAAACATGGATTCTCATAAGCTGGAACAGGGGGCATCCGTGCCCAACCGGTCCGGTTACAACAAGAAGGCGACCTGACATGATTCAGATGCAGACTAACCTCGACGTGGCGGATAATTCCGGCGCACGTCGTGTCATGTGCATCAAGGTGCTGGGCGGTTCCAAGCGCAAGTACGCTTCGGTCGGCGACATCATTGTCGTCTCGATCAAGGAAGCGATTCCGCGTGGCCGCGTAAAGAAGGGTGACGTGATGAAGGCGGTTGTCGTTCGCACCGCCAAGGACATCCGTCGCGCCGATGGCAGCGTCATTCGTTTCGACAGCAATGCAGCTGTCCTGATCGACAACAAGAAAGAGCCGATCGGCACCCGTATCTTCGGACCGGTTCCGCGCGAACTTCGCGCCAAGAACCACATGAAGATCATCTCGCTGGCTCCGGAAGTACTCTAAGGGGGCGATGGCTATGCAAAAGATTCGCAAGGGCGACAAGGTCGTCGTACTGACCGGTAAGGACAAGGGCCGTACCGGCGAAGTCATCCAGGTGATGCCGAAGGAAGATCGCGCGGTCGTGCGCGGCGTCAACATGGTCAAGCGCCATCAGCGCCAGACCCAGGCGCAGGAAGCCGGCATTATCACCAAAGAAGCCTCGATCCACCTGTCCAACATCGCGATCGCCGACCCCAAGGACGGCAAGCCGACCCGCGTCGGTTTCAAGATCGAAGGCGACAAGAAGGTCCGGGTGGCAAAGCGTTCGGGAGTTTCGATCGATGGCTGAGACCAAGTATGAGCCGCGGCTCAAGAAGGAATATGTCGAGCGTATCCGCAAGGCGCTGCAGGAGCAGTTTTCCTACGCCAACGAGATGCAGATCCCGCGCCTCGACAAGATCGTAATCAACATGGGTGTTGGCGAATCGACGGGCGACTCGAAGAAGCCTACGGTTGCTGCTGCCGATCTGGCTGCTATCGCCGGTCAGAAGCCGGTCATCACCCGTGCGCGCAATTCCATCGCGGGCTTCAAGCTTCGCGAAGGCATGCCGATCGGCGCCAAGGTCACCCTGCGCGGCGTTCGCATGTACGAATTTCTGGATCGCCTCGTGAACATCGCGCTGCCTCGCGTACGCGACTTCCGTGGTCTGAACCCGAAGTCCTTCGATGGTCGTGGCAATTTCGCCATGGGCATCAAGGAGCACATTGTGTTCCCTGAAATCAACTACGACAAGGTTGATCAGATGTGGGGCATGGACATCATCGTTTGCACGACGGCCGCTAACGACGACGAAGCTCGCGCTCTGTTGAAAGAGCTGAACTTCCCGTTCCGTCAGTAATCCGTAACGACAAGCGTAAAGAAGGATAACTGTTATGGCGAAAACGAGCGCAGTTGAAAAGAACAAGCGCCGCCGCAAACTGGTTGCCAACCAGGCCGCAAAGCGTGCGGCTCTGAAGGCAATCATCCAGAACCAGTCGCTTCCGATTGAAGATCGGTTCAAGGCCACCCTGAAGCTTGCCGCCCTGCCGCGCAATGGCTCCAAGACCCGCATCCGCAACCGTTGCGAAGTCACGGGCCGCCCGCGCGCATTCTATCGTAAACTCCGCATGTCGCGTATCGCGCTGCGTGAACTCGGCAATCTCGGCAAGGTGCCGGGCATCGTCAAGTCGAGCTGGTAAGGAGACGGGTACATGGCAATGACTGATCCGCTGGGCGATATGCTCACCCGTATCCGCAACGGTGCTGCTCGCCGCAAGTCGAGCGTTTCCACGCCGGCTTCCAAGCTGCGTGCACGCGTTCTCGATGTCCTTCAGGCCGAAGGCTACATCCGCGGTTACTCCGAAGTCGAGTTCGACAATGGCAAGGCCGAGTTGAACATCGAACTGAAATACTATGAAGGCGCGTCCGTGATCCGCAAGATCGACCGCGTCTCCAAGCCGGGCCGCCGGGTTTATGTCTCGGTCAAGTCCATTCCGCAGGTCGCGAACGGTCTCGGTATCACCATCCTTTCGACCCCGAAGGGCGTGATGGCCGATCACCAGGCACGCGAACAGAACGTTGGTGGCGAGCTTCTTTGCTCTGTCTTCTAAGGCAGGCAAGGAAACTCCATAGCGAACAGACAGGATAGAAAATGTCTCGTATCGGTAAAAGACCCGTTCCGGTTCCCGCTGGTGTCTCGGCTTCTGTTGATGGCCAGAAGGTTTCCGCAAAGGGCCCGAAGGGTGAACTCTTCTTCGTCGCAAACGACGAGGTTTCCGTGAAGCTGGAAGACAACGCCATTGTCGTCCAGCCGATCAATCAGTCCAAGGACGCTCGGTCGAAGTGGGGCATGTCCCGCACGATGATCGAAGGCATCCTCAAGGGCGTCAAGGACGGTTTCGAGCGCAAGCTCGAGATCAACGGCGTCGGTTATCGTGCGTCCATGCAGGGCAAGAACCTGCAGTTGGCGCTCGGTTTCAGCCACGACGTGGTCTATCAGACCCCGGAAGGCATCACGATCGCTGTTCCGAAGCCGACTGAAATCATCGTCAGCGGCATCAACAAGCAGCAGGTCGGCCAGGTTGCCGCGGAAATCCGCGAATACCGCTCCCCCGAGCCCTACAAGGGCAAGGGCGTCAAGTATGCCGAAGAGCGGATTGTCCGCAAAGAAGGCAAGAAGAAGTAAGGATCACGCGATATGGCTAGCAGGAAAGAAACACTTGCACGTCGTGCCAACCGCGTGCGCCGTCAAATCAAGGCGGTCGCCAACGGCCGTCCGCGCCTGTCGGTTCATCGCTCGTCGAAGAACATCTACGTACAGGTCATCGACGACGTGGCCGGCAAGACGCTTGCGTCCGCCTCCACGCTCGACACCGATCTGCGCTCGTCTTTGAAGACGGGCGCCGACGCGGCAGCCGCTGCTGCCGTCGGCAAGCTCATCGCTGAGCGTGCCGTCAAGGCTGGCGTCAAGGAAGTGGTCTTCGACCGCGGCGCCTTCATCTATCACGGTCGCATCAAGGCTCTTGCCGAGGCTGCCCGTGAAGGTGGTCTGAGCTTCTGATCGTTGTTGGCGGGCCTCGTGCCCGCCATTCGACAATCAGTGGGTAGTGGTCGCCTGTCCGAAATGGGCAAGGCGATCTTTTGACAATCTGCCGATTGCACCCGGAAAAGAAAAAGGAAAAGGACAATGGCACAGGAAAGAAGGGGCCGCGAGGATCGCCAGCCCCGTGAAGAGCGCGACAGCGAATTTGTCGACAAGCTCGTAGCAATCAATCGCGTCGCCAAGGTGGTGAAGGGCGGCCGTCGTTTCGGCTTTGCAGCCCTCGTCGTCGTCGGCGACCAGAAGGGCCGCGTTGGCTTCGGCCACGGCAAGGCCCGTGAAGTTCCGGAAGCGATCCGGAAGGCCACCGAATCCGCCAAGCGCGACCTCATCTTCGTTCCGCTGCGCTCCGGCCGCACGCTGCACCACGACGTGCACGGCCGCCACGGCGCCGGCAAGGTGCTGCTGCGTTCGGCCAAGGCCGGTACCGGTATCATCGCCGGTGGTCCGATGCGCGCCGTTTTCGAAACGCTCGGCATGCAGGACGTCGTCGCCAAGTCGACCGGTTCGTCGAACCCCTACAACATGATCCGTGCGACCTTCGACGCGCTCAAGAGCCAGATGCACCCGAAGGACATCGCGGCACAGCGCGGCATCAAGTACGCAACGCTGCAGGCCCGCCGCGCTTCCGCCGGCGTCGCTTCCGAAGAATAAGGGAGCTTGAACAATGGCTAAGAAAGAAGCTGCAACGAAGACGGTCACCGTCGAGCAGATCGGCTCGCCGATCCGCCGCCCGGCCGTCCAGCGCCAGACGCTGATCGGCCTCGGTCTCAACAAGATGCACCGGGTTCGCACGCTGGAAGATACGCCTTCCGTGCGTGGCATGATCCGTGCCGTCCAGCACCTCGTTCGCGTCGTCGACGAGAAGTGAGGGAGATAAGCTCATGAAACTGAACGAAATCAAGGACAACGAAGGCGCAACCCAGAACCGCAAGCGCGTCGGTCGCGGTATCGGTTCGGGCTCCGGCAAGACCGGCGGCCGCGGCGTCAAGGGTCAGAAGTCCCGCTCGGGCGTCTCGATCAACGGCTTCGAAGGCGGCCAGATGCCCATCTACCGCCGTCTGCCGAAGCGCGGTTTCAACAACATCTTCGCTTCCGAATTTGTCGTTGTATCGCTCGACCGCCTTCAGAAGGCGATCGACGCAGGCAAGCTGGATCCGAAGGCAACGGTCGATGCAGCAGCCCTGAAGGCTGCCGGCGTGATCCGTCGCGCCAAGGACGGCGTTCGCATCCTCGCCGACGGTGAGCTGAAGGCGAAGCTTTCGATCGAAGTCGCCGGCGCCTCCAAGGCGGCCGTCGAGAAGATCGAGAAGGCCGGCGGCAACGTGAAGCTGCTTTCGGCTGCTGCCGAGTAAATTTCGAATTTTTGAACGCCCGGAGTGCTTCATTCCGGGCGTTCTTGCTCCCATATGAGAGCCTCACACTGGCAGGCGAAGCACGCTTCGTTTGTTTCTCGGGAGTTTAGACCGCGGTGAGGCCTGGATTGCTTGACAATCCCCGTTCTGCCCGGTTTACCCTCCGTTCCGCCTGCTTCGCCTTTCGGTCGGGCCGGCAATGAAATTCAGGCGTGCCATTGAGCCGGGCGGAAGCCGGGCAGGGGGCGCGCCGCAACGGATCAGCCGTTGTCCGGGCCTGGGATCCCTTCCTCCGCTTCGGGCATGGTTACGCGGAGAAATGCATGGCTTCGGCAGCGGAACAACTTGCCTCCAATCTCAACTTTTCGACCTTCGCCAAGGCCGAGGATCTGAAGAAGCGCCTTTGGTTCACCCTTGGCGCGCTGCTGGTCTACCGGCTTGGGACCTATATCCCGCTTCCGGGCTTGAACGCGGACGCGTTCGCCCGTGCCTTCCAGGGGCAGAGCGGCGGTATCCTTGGCCTGTTCAACATGTTTTCCGGCGGCGCCGTCGAGCGGATGGCGATTTTCGCGCTGGGCATCATGCCCTACATCTCCGCCTCGATCATCGTTCAGCTGATGACGTCGGTCGTTCCGGCGTTGGAGCAGTTGAAGAAGGAAGGCGAACAGGGTCGCAAGATCATCAACCAGTACACCCGTTACGGCACCGTCCTGCTCGGCGCGTTGCAGGCCTACGGCATCGCGGTCGGCCTCGAAGGCGGTGAGGGACTGGTGGTCGATCCGGGCTGGTTCTTCCGCATCTCGACGGTCATCTCGCTGCTCGGCGGCACGATGTTCCTGATGTGGCTCGGGGAGCAGATCACCTCGCGCGGCATCGGCAACGGTATTTCGCTGATCATCTTCGCCGGGATCGTGGCGCATCTGCCGACTGCGTTGGCCGGAACCCTCGAACTTGGCCGGACCGGCGCGCTGTCCTTCGGCGTCATTGCGGCCGTCGTCGTCATGGCCGTCGGCGTGATCGCGCTGATCGTCTTTGTGGAGCGCGCGCAACGTCGCCTGCTGATCCAGTATCCGAAGCGCCAGGTCGGCAACCGCATGTTCCAGGGCGACACTTCGCACCTGCCGCTGAAGCTCAACACCTCGGGCGTGATTCCGGCGATTTTCGCCTCGTCGCTGCTGCTGCTGCCGGCGACACTTGCCGGCTTCAGCAATACGACCGAGCTGCCCGGTTGGGCAACGACGATCATTGCCTCACTTGGCCATGGCAAGCCGCTCTACATGGTCTTTTATGCAGCGATGATTGCGTTCTTCGCCTTCTTCTATACGGCGATCGTGTTCAATCCGAAGGACACCGCCGACAATCTGAAAAAGCATGGCGGCTTTATTCCGGGAATCCGCCCGGGCGAGCGCACCGCCGAGTACATCGACTACGTGCTGACCCGTATCACGGTGCTCGGCGCCATCTATCTCGTCTTCGTTTGTATTCTTCCGGAAATCCTGATCGCGCAGACCGGCGTGCCGTTCTACCTTGGTGGTACGTCGCTTTTGATTGTTGTCAGCGTCACCCTTGATACTGTAGCACAGATTCAGGGTCACCTGATCGCACAGCAGTACGAGGGGCTGATCAAGAAGTCGAAGCTGCGCGGAGGTAAGAGGGGACGATGAGACTGATATTTTTGGGGCCGCCGGGTGCCGGCAAAGGCACGCAGGCGAAGCTCCTGACGGAAAGGCACGGAATTCCCCAGCTTTCCACCGGGGACATGTTGCGCGCCGCCGTCGCGGCGCAGACGGAGGTCGGCAAGCGGGCAAAGGCGGTGATGGATGCGGGGGAACTTGTTTCCGACGCCATCGTCAACGAGATCGTCTCCGATCGAATCGATTCGCCGGACTGCGCCAGGGGGTTCATTCTGGATGGTTACCCGCGCACCGTGCCCCAGGCGCAGGCGCTCGACGAAATGCTTGCCGGCAAGGGCATCGGCCTCGACGCGGTCATCGAGCTGAAGGTTGATGAGGCGGCACTGGTCAGGCGCATGGAGACGCGTGTCGCCGAAACTATTGCCGCCGGCGGCTCCGTCCGCTCCGACGACAATCCGGACGCCTTCCGGCGGCGGCTCGCCGAATACCGTGAAAAGACTGCGCCCTTGTCGAACTACTATGCGACAACCGGAAAGCTGCAGACAGTCGACGGCATGGCGGATGTCGATGCGGTGACCAAAGAAATTGGCAGGATCCTGGCTTAAGTCGGACCATTGCCAAAACGGGCGGCCGGGGTTGACTTTTCCGGCCGATTCCCCTTAAGACAGCGCCAACTCGCGGCATTTAAGCGATCGGCGCGGATTCCTCAGAAGAATGAGGTCCGAGTGCGGTCGCTTTTGACGTGTCTCGAACTTCTAATTGAACGAGCGGCCATCGGCCGTATGACGAAGAAACCCACTTGCCGGATGGCAACTGGAAGCAAGGAGAACAGGCGTGGCTCGTATCGCTGGCGTCAACATCCCGACTGCAAAGCGCGTCGTTATCGCGCTGCGTTACATTCACGGGATCGGCCCGAAATTCGCACAGGAAATCATCGAAAAGGTCGGCATTCCGGCGGAGCGCCGCGTGCATCAGTTGACTGATGCCGAGGTTCTGGCGATCCGTGAAGCCATCGACCGTGACTATCAGGTTGAAGGCGACCTGCGTCGCGAGACCTCGATGAACATCAAGCGCCTGATGGACCTCGGCTGCTACCGCGGCCTGCGTCATCGCCGCAGCCTTCCGGTTCGCGGTCAGCGCACGCACACCAACGCACGTACCCGCAAGGGTCCGGCGAAGGCGATCGCGGGCAAGAAGAAGTAATTTCCCGCAATCGGGAAATTGGAGGCTGGCGCCTGCGCCGGCCTCTTTTGAGTTTCGAGCGGGATCTTGGTCGCTATGCGGTGGCCGTCTTTGAAGGTCGTCCCGGTCGGTGGAGCTGCTGGTATTACGGCAGTGACGATATCGCCGCACGAGCCCCAGGGTTCGGGCAAACAATAATGCAGGGCAGGGGCGTGAATGCCTCCACCCGGTGGAGCCGCTGGAACTACGGCGGTGTAGAGATCAACGAAAGGACTACCCATGGCCAAGGAAGCCGCACGCGTCCGCCGTCGCGAACGCAAGAACATCACCTCCGGTGTTGCTCACGTCAATTCTTCGTTCAACAACACAATGATCACCATCACCGACGCACAGGGCAACGCCATTGCCTGGTCGTCGGCCGGCGCCAAGGGCTTCAAGGGTTCGCGCAAGTCGACCCCGTTCGCGGCCCAGATTGCTGCTGAAGACTGCGCCAAGAAGGCCCAGGAGCACGGCATGAAGTCGCTCGAAGTCGAAGTCTGCGGCCCGGGTTCCGGCCGTGAATCGGCTCTGCGCGCCTTGCAGGCTGCCGGCTTCATGATCACCTCGATCCGCGACGTCACGCCGATCCCGCACAACGGCTGCCGCCCGCGCAAGAAGCGCCGCGTCTGATCATTCAAATTCGTCATGCCGGTGAGCGCGGTTGGCGCGCTCCTCCCGGCTCTTCAAGGCTCGGCCGTCACGATTGGATGGTGGCGGCGAACGGAAGGCAAAAGATATGATCCAGAAAAACTGGCAGGAACTGATCAAGCCGAACAAGGTGGAGTTCGCCTCCTCCGGTCGCACCAAGGTATCGCTCGTCGCAGAACCGCTCGAGCGCGGCTTCGGTCTGACGCTCGGCAACGCGCTGCGCCGCGTGCTTCTGTCGTCGCTGCGCGGTGCTGCTGTCACCGCGGTCCAGATCGACGGCGTACTGCATGAGTTCTCCTCGATCCCGGGCGTCCGGGAAGACGTGACGGACATCGTGCTCAACATCAAGGAAATCGCCATCAAGATGGACGGCGATGATTCCAAGCGCATGGTCGTGCGCAAGCAGGGTCCGGGCGTCGTTACCGCCGGTGACATCCAGACGGTTGGCGACATCGAGATCCTCAACCCGAACCATGTGATCTGCACGCTCGACGAGGGCGCGGAGATCCGCATGGAGTTCACCGTCAACAACGGCAAGGGCTACGTTCCGGCCGACCGCAACCGCGCCGAAGACGCGCCGATCGGTCTCATCCCGGTCGACAGCCTCTACTCGCCGGTCAAGAAGGTGTCCTACAAGGTTGAAAATACCCGCGAAGGACAGGTTCTCGACTACGACAAGCTGACGATGTCGATCGAGACCGACGGCTCCGTCACCGGCGAAGACGCGATTGCGTTTGCCGCCCGTATCCTTCAGGACCAACTGTCGGTCTTCGTCAACTTCGACGAGCCGCAGCGGGAGACCGAAGAAGAGGCGGTCACCGAGCTTGCCTTCAATCCGGCGCTGCTCAAGAAGGTCGACGAACTGGAACTTTCGGTCCGTTCGGCGAACTGCCTGAAGAACGACAACATCGTCTACATCGGCGACCTGATCCAGAAGACGGAAGCGGAAATGCTCCGCACTCCGAACTTCGGTCGCAAGTCGCTGAACGAGATCAAGGAAGTTCTCGCTTCCATGGGCCTGCATCTCGGCATGGAAGTGCCGGCCTGGCCTCCCGAGAACATCGAAGATCTCGCCAAGCGCTACGAAGACCAGTACTAAGCAACAAAAAGGCAGGGTTTTTCGCTGCCTTTCCCCGTCAAACAGCAGGCGTGATGCCTGTATGTGCCAGGAAACGGCAGGACCGATGCGATATCGGGAGCCCTGCGCAGAAGGAGAATAGCAATGCGCCACCAGAAAGCCGGCCGCAAGCTGAACCGCACCGCCAGCCACCGCAAGGCGATGTTCGCCAACATGGCTGCTTCGCTCATCACCCATGAGCAGATCGTCACGACCCTTCCGAAGGCGAAGGAAATCCGTCCGATCGTCGAAAAGCTCGTCACCCTCGGCAAGCGCGGCGACCTGCACGCTCGTCGTCAGGCGATTTCGCAGATCCGTGACGCTGCTGTCGTTTCGAAGCTGTTCGATGCGATCGCCTCGCGCTACGCCACCCGCAACGGCGGCTACCTTCGCATCATGAAGGCCGGCTACCGCCAGGGCGACAACGCTGCACTGGCCGTCATCGAGTTCGTCGACCGCGACGTCGCCGCCAAGGGCGCAGCCGACAAGGCCCGCGTCGAAGCCGAGGCTGCTGCCGAAGCTGCTTGAGTTCAGGCAACGGAATGAAATGAAAAGGCCGGGTGCGCAAGCGCCCGGCCTTTTTTGTTGTCAGACTTGCTGACACAGACCTGGTGGGCCAAGTTGCTTGGCAGCGACCGCAGATAGCGGAGAAGAGGCGCATGAAGCGGTTGCTTTGCTCGATTGCATTTGGATTGGCCGCCGCGAATCCAAGCTTGGCGTGCACTGTGCCTAAGCCATTCAAGTTGAGCATTTTGAGGAGCGCTGAAGTGGTGATCCGGGCAAAGGTAGTTGGTTATACGCCGGCGACATTCGGGCGATCGGTGCTGGAGCTTGATACAATTGAGAGCCTTACCGGTACTTTTAAGCACGTGAAACATTGGACCGCGACGTGGGTTCATGCCACAGGGCGCGATGAATGGGCTCGCTCGGCGCAAGTTATCGTGGGTTTGCGCGCCGTGATCGACCGCGATGGTGTTCCGGTAATTGAAATCGTTGATGACGTTTGTCGAGGACCATCAATCTTGGATGATACACCCGAGAATTTGAATTCGGTTATGGATTTATTGCGAGAGCCGCCAGCAAAACAATTGCGCTAGGTGCGGGCTTACAATGCCCGCTGGTAGCTTGTTCGTGCGGTTTGTCCGCGTCGCCACTGGTTGAAGTGCGGGCGAAGCGGTCGCCAGATGAGAAGTGCTGCAATGATCGCGATATAGATCATCGGCTCCGGCCCCACGATCTTCACCGACATCGCAAAGTGCAGCGCACCGGCGGCGGCGATGACGTAGACGAGCTTGTGCAGCTTGTTCCAGCGCGAACCGAGTCTGCGGATCGACCTGGAGTTAGAGGTCAGCGCGAGCGGGATCAGCATCGTCAAGGCCGCCATGCCGATGGTGATGAACGGGCGCTTGGCGATGTCCGCAACGATCGTCGGAAAGTCGAAGTACTTGTCGAGGATGAGGTAGGTCGAAAAGTGCATGACCACGTACCAGAAGGCGAGCAGCCCGAGTGCGCGGCGATAGCGCAGCCAGTTGATGCCGAACAGGTCGCGAAGCGGCGTGATGCAAAGCGTGGCGATCAGGAAGCGCAGCGCCCAGAGGCCGAGCAGGTGCTCGAACTCCTTGATCGCATTGCCGGGCAGTTGGCCCGTGGCGCCGAGATAGAAGCCGTAGATGGCCGGAATGAAGCCGAACGCATAGAGCGCCCACACGGAAGCGCCGTGGTATTTTCGGGGCAGGGCGGGGATCGCGGCCATCATCAGAAGTTCTTCACAAGGTCCATGCCGGCATAGAGGCTCGCGACCTCGTCGGCGTAGCCGTTGAAAGGCAGGGTATCGCGCCGGCTGCCGCCGAAGAAGCCGCCTGCGCCGATCCGGTTCTCCGTCGCCTGGCTCCAGCGCGGATGGTCGACCGCCGGATTGACGTTGGCGTAGAAGCCGTATTCGTTCGGCGCGGCGGTGTTCCAGGTGTTCGGCGGCTGCTTGTCGGTGAGCGTGATCTTCACGATCGACTTGATGCCCTTGAAACCGTATTTCCACGGCACAACAAGGCGGACCGGCGCGCCGTTCTGGTTCTGCAGCGTCTTTCCATAGAGCCCGACGGACAGGATCGTCAGCGGGTGTCGGGCTTCATCGAGCCGAAGCCCTTCCACATAGGGCCAGGGAAGCGGCTGGAAGTAGCCGGATTGACCGGGCATCTGCTCCGGTCGGACGATCGTTTCGAAGGCGACATACTTGGCGCTTCCGAGCGGTTCGACCTTGTCGAGCAGGGTTGTCAGTGGGAAGCCGATCCAGGGGATGACCATCGACCACGCCTCGACGCAACGCATGCGGTAGATGCGTTCCTCGAGCGGGAACGCCAGCAGGTCATCGAGACCGAACTCCCGTGGTTTGGTCACCATGCCGCCGACAGTCACCGTCCATGGCTTCGGCTGGAAATCGCCGCTGTTGGCCGCCGGGTCACCCTTGCCCATGCCGAACTCATAGAAGTTGTTGTAGTTCGTCACATCCTTTTCCGGCGTCGGTGCTTCGCCGGCCTTGAATGCGGAAGCGGAGGCCTTCAGCGCAGCCGCGTGCGCGCTGTCCGCCCACGCGATAAGCAATCCGCCGGCGGCGGCCCCGACAAAACTGCGCCGGTTCATGAAAATGGCCTCAGGGGTGATCTCGTGGGCGGCGATCTTCGGTGGGCGGTAGGCGGTCATGGCGGTTTCCTCGAAGGAACAAATCGGGCCCGATTGTCTTAATGGGCCGAATGACACCAAAGTTTCAATCACGAAGATAGGGGGCGAACGACCACGATTTCGTGCGCGGTCCGTGAGTCATTTTCGCACCCGGCAGCATTGGTGCATTTGCCTTTTTTCGTGCCAAATCTTATCTGAACGTGGCGGCAACGAAAGGGAGAATCTTTGATGAAATTCGGCCATGGCCTTGCGACGGCAATCCTTCTTCTGCTGCCGGTCTGCGCGCCCGCTCTCGCACAGGAAAAATCCGTGCCCGCCTCGCAGGTGGAGATGCAGCTCTCCTTTGCGCCGCTGGTCAAGAAGACTGCGAATGCGACGGTCAACGTCTATGCAGAACGCGTGGTGGAGCGGCGCTCGCTCTTCAACGATCCCTTCTTCGACGAGTTCTTCGGCCAGCGTATGCCGAACCGGTCGCAAAAGCAGGCCTCGCTCGGCTCCGGCGTCATCGTCGGTGCGGACGGCATCGTGGTGACGAACAATCACGTCATCGAGGGGGCCGACGACATCAAGGTGGCGCTTGCCGATGGTCGCGAATATCCCTGCAAGGTGCTTCTAAAGGACGATCGGGTCGATCTTGCCGTGCTGAAGATCGAATCGAAGGACGCATTCGACACGCTTCCGCTTGGCGACAGCGACGCCGTCGAGGTCGGCGATCTCGTGCTGGCGATCGGCAACCCCTTCGGCGTCGGCCAGACCGTGACGAGCGGCATCGTCTCCGCGCTGGCGCGCAATCAGGTGAAGGCCGGCGATTTCGGCTTCTTCATCCAGACCGATGCCTCGATCAATCCCGGCAATTCCGGCGGCGGCCTGATCAACATGAAGGGCGAGCTGATCGGCATCAACACGGCGATCTTTTCGCGCGGCGGCGGCTCGAACGGCGTCGGCTTCGCGATCCCCGCAAACCTCGTCAAGGTTTTCGTGGCCAGTGCTGTCGGTGGTCGGACCACTTTCGACCGTCCGTTTGTCGGCGCGACGTTCGATGCCGTGACTTCGGATGTCGCCGAAGCGCTTGGGCTGAGCAAGGCGCGTGGCGCGCTCGTGTCGAAGGTCCTGCCGGGCAGCCCGGCGGAAAAGACCGGCCTGAAGGCGGGCGAGGTGATCACCGCCGTCAACGGTATCGCCGTCGAACATCCCGATGCGCTCGGTTATCGGCTGGCGACGGTCGGCATCGGCGGCACGGCGAAGCTGACGGTCAGCGACGGCGGCAAGGAGGAGGTGTTGACGATTGCGCTCGATCGCGCCCCCGAATCGACCCCGCGTGACGAGCGGTTGATCGAGGGGCGCAATCCGTTCTCCGGCGCCGTGGTGGCCAATCTTTCGCCGCGTGTTGCCGAGGAACTGCGCATGCCTGCAAGCTCCGTGGGGGTTGTCGTGACCGACATCAACCGCGGATCGCCGGCCGCCCGTATCGGCCTTCAGCCACGCGATATCATTGTCGAGCTGAACGGCACCAACGTCGCGTCCACCGAAATCCTCGAAGGTCTGGTTTCCCAGGATCCCTCCGTCTGGCGGGTCGTGATCGAGCGCGACGGCCAGCAAATTCGCCAGTATTTCCGATGACGGACCTGTTCGCCCCCTCCGAGCCGGAAGGAATGGCCGCCAAGCGACCGCTAGCCGATCGCCTGCGGCCGCAGTCCCTGAGCGAGGTCACGGGCCAGGAGCATCTGACGGGGGATGATGGCGTTCTCTCCCGGATGATTGCTTCGGGCTCGCTCGGCTCCATGATTTTCTGGGGACCGCCGGGTACCGGCAAGACGACGGTCGCCCGGCTGCTTTCGGGCGAGGCGGGGCTCGGCTTCGAGCAGATTTCGGCAATCTTTTCCGGAGTTGCCGACCTGAAGAAGGTGTTCGATACGGCCCGGCAGCGCCGGATGGGCGGCCGGCAGACATTGCTGTTCGTCGATGAGATCCATCGCTTCAACCGCGCCCAGCAGGACAGTTTCCTGCCGGTGATGGAGGATGGAACCATCATCCTTGTCGGAGCGACGACGGAAAACCCGTCCTTCGAACTCAACGCGGCTCTGCTCTCTCGGGCGCGCGTGCTGACTTTCAAGCCGCACGACGAGGACAGCCTCGAGGAACTGCTCAAGCGGGCCGAGGCGACGGAAGGAAGGTCCCTGCCGCTGGAACCAGATGCGCGCGCCTCGCTGCTGCGCATGGCTGACGGTGATGGCCGGGCCGTGCTGACGCTGGCGGAGGAGGTCTGGCGTGCGGCGCGCCCCGATGAGGTCTTCGGCCAGGATGATCTCTTCCGCGTCGTGCAGCGGCGGGCGCCGGTCTATGACAAGGGGCAGGACGGTCACTACAACCTGATTTCCGCTCTGCACAAATCGGTCCGCGGTTCGGATCCCGATGCCGCCCTCTATTACCTCTGCCGCATGTTCGATGCCGGCGAGGATCCGCTGTTCATTGGCCGCAGGCTGGTCAGGATGGCGGTGGAGGACATCGGCCTGGCCGATCCGCAGGCGCTTGTGGTCTGCAACGCCGCCAAGGACGCCTACGATTTCCTCGGCTCACCAGAGGGAGAGTTGGCGCTTGCCCAGGCCTGCGTCTATATCGCCACGGCGCCGAAATCGAATGCCGTTTACACGGCCTTCAAGGCGGCGACGCGTGCGGCCAAGGAAAACGGGTCGCTCCTGCCGCCGAAGCATATTCTCAACGCGCCGACGAAACTGATGAAGGGCGAGGGCTACGGCGACGGCTACCGCTACGACCACGACGAGCCGGACGCCTTTTCCGGCCAGGATTATTTTCCCGAGAAGATGGGTCGGAAAACCTTCTACGATCCGCCGGAGCGCGGCTTCGAGCGGGAGATCCGCAAACGGCTGGACTGGTGGGCAAAGCTCAGGCGTGATCGCGGCTGAGCACGTCCGGCTCCGCGTTCAGGCAGTGGCGGTGATGCGAGGACCTGCGGCCATTTTCGGCTTCGATACGACCCGGATCGAGGATTCAGCCTTGCCTGCATGCCCCTCCATGTCGACGACGACATGCCAGTGGGCGTCCTTCGGTATCGTCAGCCGTATCGGCGATTTCTTCGCCACGCCGCCGAGGAACTGGTGCTGGCGCGCGTTCTTGAACCGATCGAAATCATCATTGGTCATCAGGCGCACGTTCGCTATGGCCGAAAGCGTGATCTCGATCGTGACGCCGGCACGGATATCCTTGAGGTCATAGTGGGTGAAGGGAAAACTGATCTGCGCCATTGCCGCCCTGCCGTGTCATCACTCCGCGGTAATATGCGGCTCAGCCGTTAAGGATCAGTTGGCAGTGCAGGGCAAATTGCGCACAGCGTGGCGCGGCGACCCGTTGCTGTGGAGAAATGGAAACGGCGACGGATCGGCCGCCGGAGCCCCAGAGCCACAGCGCCAGTTTCCCGCGACAGCGGCGCGATCGTCAGTTCTTGCTGTCGTCGAATTTGGGCGGCGCGATCGGGTCGCTCGCGGGAAACGATTCCTCGAGCGCTTCGTCGAGATAGTCATTTTCCGCCTTTCGCTTCGCCTTTTCATCCTCGGACGGTTTTGGCTGCCTCGGTTGCTTTGCCGGCTGCTTTCCTTTGGTCATCACAAGCTCCCGTGTTGGCGTTGTTCGGCCATCGTGCGGTTACTCTTTGTCGATCAACGCCAGAATGCGCCTCTGTACGTCTTGATCCTGGGTGCGGATCGCTTCCATCAGGACGGTGAGTCTACCACGAAGGCCGTGGATCTGGTCGAGAAGCCGCATGGCAACGTCCACACCGTCGACGTTGACGCCCATCGGTCCCACGAGGTCCTGGATCAGGCGCGCCCGTGCCAGGTCCGCTTCATGGAAGATACGCATTCCGTTCTGCTCTTCCGGGACGAGCCAGTGGTGATCGACCCAGAAATCGAGGACTGCGATCTCGATTTCGAGATTGCTGCAGAATTCGGTGTCCTTCATCTCAGCCTCCCATGTGTTTGCGCGGCCGCTGTGCCTTTCCGGCTTCCCAGCCCTGAACGAAGGCGGTGAGGTCGGGATCCGCTGCGGTCGGCAACATTACCTGCAAGGTCACGTAGGCATCGCCGTGCCCGCCGCTCGGCTTGTGCAGGCCTTTGCCTTTCAGTCGCAGGACCTTGCCGGTGTTGGAGTTCGCCGGGATCGTGACGTTGACCGCGCCGTCGAGCGTCGGTACGCGGATCTTGCCGCCAAGCACCGCCTCGGACAGGGAGATCGGAACCTCGTAGCGGACGTCGTCGCCATCCTGCTTGTAGAAGGAATGGGGGCGTACGCGGATTTCGATGCGGGCATCGCCTGCGGGGGCGCCATTCATTCCCGGCTCACCCTTGCCGCGCAACCGCAGCGTCTGGCCGTCGCGTGTGCCGGGGGGAATTGTCAAATCGATCGGCGGGCCGTCGGGCAGGCTGATCTGCTTCTTCGCGCCGTTCGCGGCCTCGAGGAAGTCGAGCTCCATGGAAAAGTAAGCGTCACGCCCCTTCGTCTGGCGCTGACCGCGGCTGCGCCTTGAAAAGAAACCGGAGAAGATGTCGTCGTCGGCGCCGAAATCCGAGAAGCTGTGCGCGCTCTCGTATCGACCGGCCGTATCGCCCGCCGATGCGTACTCGCGATAGAAGTGCCTGGGTGGCGTCTCCGCGCCGGTCTCGTCGATCTCGCCGCGGTCATATTTCCCGCGCTTCTCTTCGTCACCGAGCAGAGCGTAGGCCGCCGAGACGGCCTTGAACCTGTCCTCGGCACCCTTGTCGCCGGGATTGAGATCGGGATGCAGCTTCTTGGCAAGCCTGCGATAGGCACTCTGAATGTCCTTCTGGGTCGCGTTCTTGCCGACGCCAAGGACCTCGTATGGGCTGCGGCTCATTCGTTCTTCCCTCGAACCATGACATTTGCATCGTGGACAACGGCCGGTACAGGAAACGTGTCACGTCTTCGCCCTGATCTCAACCATAGGGCAGGGAACGGGAATGGACAGGGATGCGGCAACTCATTCGCCGGTTGGAGTGCCAGCAAGGTTACCTGGTGACACTAGCTGCGCTGCAGGACAATGTCGCTGGTCGCGACGTCCTTTCCTGTCGTCAGGTCCTTGTCGACGGTTCGCAGCCTGAGGCCGCTGGCGCCGATCTTCTCGATCGTCATCTGCGCCGACCGGTCGCCGTTGACGATCCGGCTCCAGCGGACATCCAGGTTGATGGAATCTCCCTGCCGGTTTCCGGAAAGCGTGGAGCGGCGGCCGGTCGGACCTATGTAGATACCTGTGTAGTGCCCGGCGTCGACATTCAGCGCTGCGGAGATTGTCCGGCTGACCACGAGAAGGCCGCGGCACGTCGCCTTCATTTCGATCGACGCGCCATCGGCCGTAGAGACGAGGCGGCACTTGACGTTGATCGCGGGCCTGCCGATGCGGGTGATGACCGTACCCTTGCCGCTCCAGTTGCCGGTGAGCGAATTCAGAAACGCCGTTTCGTCGGCCATGACGGGATGCGCCGCGAGCAGCAACAACAGACAGCGCGGAAGGATCTGCGATACACGCACCATGGGTCTGTTCCGGTAATCTTCGATAGCCGGTGACGAGAACGCTATGGTCCATCTTGTCTCAAACACGGCGCGAAGGCGAGCGGTTACCACCTGCTTCGATTGGTGGATGCGACTGAAGCCGATCGATCGGACGACACACAGCGTCGCCCTGTGCCGGTGCGGCCGATGCTGGTGGCGCGATCACGGAAGTCGGGAAATTCACCGCGTCAATATCGGTTCGGGTCACCGTGTCCAGCTCCGTGCCATTCCCCGGGCCGGCACCGATGAACCGGTTCATCGCCTGCGAGCTGTTTGCGGGACAATTAGGCCAGTTTGTTCTTGCCGCTGGACAAGAGACGAAAGCGTTCGACGGCCAGGGCCGTCGAACGTGACAATCGGGTCGTCGATTTTACGAGAAGAATCTCAGCTGGATTGCCCGCCGACCCAATTGTGCCAATCTTCCACGCTGCCGCGGAAAACGTTGAGGTCGATTTTCTCGCTGACGCCATGCGACAGGCCGGAGCCGGAATACTGCCAGAACACCCACTTGCGGCCCGGATAGCGCTTCGACGGGTGGGCGGCGACCGAACGCAGCCAGAACGGGTAGTCGAGGAACTCGCCGCTGAGATTGTCGGCATAGAAGTCCGGAGCGGTGTAGATGATCGGTCGCTGGCCGTAATGGCGTTCCAGCTTGTCCATGAACACCTGCATCTTTTCCAGCACCTTGGCGCGCGATAGCCGCTTTTTGCAGCTGGATTCGGCATTGTATTCGACGTCGATCACCGGCGGCAGCGCGCCCGGCTCCTTCGGAACGTTGCGGATGAACCAGTCGGCCTGCTCGCCGGCCGTTCTGCACCAGTAGAAGAAGTGGTAGGCGCCACGCTTGATCCCGGCGTCCTTCGCCCGCTGCCAGTTCTTCCTGAACATCGGATCGAGGTGGTCGCCGCCGTCCGTCGCCTTGATGAAGGCGAAGTTCGCCCCCTGCTGACGCAGGGTCACCCAGTCGATTTCGCCCTGCCAACGCGACACGTCGACGCCATGGACGGCATGATTGCGCGGCGATGTCTTGCCGAAATTGATCGGCTTGGCGTCGCGGAAGCGCTGGCCGTAGACCTTGCTGCGCCCACCCGGTGCCGAACCGATCGCCGGTGCCGCGGGCGCCAACGTCTGCAACGGCCGTTGCGAGGGGATCGCCATCCCGGCCGTCCGCGTCACCGCCTCGAACGCCTGCTGGTCGGGCACCTGTCCCGCCCAGGCGAGCTCCGTCTGCTGCTCGCTGTCCTGTGCGGCGGCGACCTCACCGATACTCGCTGCGGGCATCGCCGAAGCGGCCCTGGCGACTGAACTCGTCGTCTCCCGGGACGGGCGCTTGGCCTGGGTGTCATCGCCACCGAATCTGCCCCCGCAGCCCGCGAGTGCCAAACCGAGAAGGAAGATTGCTGGAACAGCCGATAAACGCATGGAAACCCGCTACGCAAAACAAACAGACGGCATCGAATGCGCCGTCCGGGACCATTGGAACGTCAAGGCTAACGGGTAATTACCAACAAAGACTTAATCCGATCTTTATACAAATCGGGGCTCCTGCCGACGGGTGAAGGGTGAGGCCGGTCGGTTTCCAGACCTTTGTCGCGTTTTCGAGATGCCGCACACCGACAAGGCGAGGGAGCACCTTTGCCCGCATCGAGGGGAAGTAGGGCGATAGCAGAAAAGTGATCGCTCAGGCAGCGAAATGGCCGGGATGCCCGGCCACTTCATTGGGACGGTTTATGGCGTCCGGTGTTCGATCAGACGCGACGCCCGCCGGGCGAACGGGCATGTCGCCGCGTGGAGAGGTCCTCATAGTAGACGGACGTCCGTGCCTGTGCATGACAACGGCACCGGAAATCGGTGCGAAGTGCAAATGCGTATATTTTGCGTTGCTTTACGAGCAGCACGGGAAGGGCTATTGTTGCAGTACCCGTGGGGGGCGGCACACGATGAAGCGCCTCGTCCCCGTGTGCGGCCCGACCATCTGCGTCGAATTCAACATGGTCGCCGTGTTCATTTAATTTCAAGAAGTTGGACTGGCGCGCGCTTGCGGGCTCTCTGTGCTCAAAAGTAGAGGAGGTTCTTGCCATGCTCTCAGACCTTCATTGTGCTGGATTCCTCTCACCAGGGGAGGTTGAGCGGTTGCAGAAGGTGCTCGACGAGATCTGTCTGAACGAACATGTCGCCCATCATTCCGCCTTATGTGACGAAGTCGGAAAGCAGATCGTCTATCTCTATCGAAGCGGCATTCGAGAATCGACCGAGATCCTGGCGATCATGGAGACGCGTTTCCGCCGTCACTAATTCAGAGCCATCCCCCTGAGAAACCTGCCCTGCGCAACCCGGCAACGATCGGCTCGCATCGACGCATGGTGTTCCACAGCAGGCCCGTCCGATAGTTTTCGATCATCAGCACGACCGGGCCCTGATCGATGCCGAAATGAAAGGGACTGACCCACCATTTGGCCGACTTCCCTTCAACAGGAAAAGACGGGTTGAAGGAGGGCTTGAAGCCATAGAGCCGGGTCATGCCCAGGTCCATCTGCGCAAAGTTCCTGACGGTGGGAACGACGATCTCCGGTGCAAATGGAAGCGATGCGACGACGACCCATGGCGACACGGTTCCATCGTCCGGGCCAAATGGCGCGCCGCGCGCTAGGTAGTCGAAGAACTCCCTTTCCACGCCGTCAACGTTCCTCTTGATCCACCCGGGACCGTCGCTGGCCGTAAAACCCCAACAATGTTCTCCGTAGCCAGAAAAATGCAGGGGATTGCGGATGGCGTACTCTTGGTGGACGTAGGTGGCGTGGCGGCTGTTCTGAAAGTAGTCGCTGTCATGTTCACGCATGAAGTCGTCGCGGATGCTGCGAAAGTCGATCCACATGTGTGACAGTTGGTGGGTGAACAGCGGGCCGGAGTAAAGCAACTCGCGACCGTAGATATTTCGCCATTCGTAGCTCTCGGTGTAGGCGACATAGGATTCCGGCGGCAACGGGTGCGTTGGCGACCCCAGCCCAAGGATGTAGAGCAGCAGGCCCTCGTCGTATCCCCGCCAACGATGGGGAAGGAATCCGCTCTCAGGCTTCCAGCCGTGCGTCAGCGTCAGACCGTGATCGCACGCCCAGGTCCAGTCGGCCCGCTCGTAGAGTTCATTGGCAAGATGGCGGACTTCGGTCTCCTCGGCGGCATCGCCGTCAAAGTACGTGGCCACCGTCAACGCGCCCGCGAACAGGAAGGCCGAGTCGATGGTGGACAATTCGCACTCCCAGACCCGGCGACCCGTTTCAATGTCGAGGAAGTGGTAGAAGAAGCCCTTGTACCCGGAAGCGTCCGTTTCAGGCCCTTGCTGGCAGGACAGCAGGAACTGCAGCCGTCGCCGCGCGATCTTGGCCGCAAACTCGCGGATGACGATGCCGCGCTCCACCACCACCGGAATTGTCGCGAGCGCCATTCCAATAGCGGCGATGCTCGCAGGCGTGTCGGGCGCCGTCTTGTCCCTCACGAGCCCGTTATCCGGATTGGTGCATTGAAGGTAGTATAGAAGCGTGGTGAATTGCAGCCGACCAAGATCCTGATCCGTCGGCATCCGATGCAATTCCGGAGCGGTCGAAGGCAGTTGGGACATCGCGCTATCCAGAGCCAAGCCGGAGATCGTCGCAGCGACCGCCTCCGGCAAGTGGCACCGTCGCATTACCGGTCAGGACGTCCACGCCGTCACATGTTGTCTCCTTCCGTGGACGTTTTCCGCGTCGCATCAGCGGGCGCCCTGGTGCCCCATTTCCAGCCACTGATGGAAGGCATGTCGTCACCGTGCTTCTCGATGTACTCGCGGTGCTCGATCAGCTTCGCCTGGATCGCCTGCTTGAAGTAGGCCGCACGCGCACCGAGCTGCGGCAGCCGGTCAATGACATCGCCGACGAGGTGAAAGCGATCGAGCTCGTTCAGAACCACCATGTCGAACGGCGTCGTCGTCGTTCCTTCCTCCTTGTAGCCGCGAACATGCAGGTTCGCGTGGTTGGTCCTGCGGTAGGTCAGGCGGTGGATCAGCCATGGATAGCCGTGGAAGGCGAAGATGATCGGCTTGTCCCTGGTGAACAGGGCGTCGAAATCCCGATCCGACAGCCCGTGCGGATGCTCTTCCGCCGGCTGCAGCTTCATCAGGTTCACGACGTTGATGACCCGCACCTTCAATTCGGGCAGGTGCTCCCGTATCAACTGGACTGCCGCAAGTGTCTCCAGGGTCGGAACGTCACCGCAACAGGCCATCACGACATCCGGCTCGCTGCCTTTGTCATTGCTGGCCCATTCCCAGATGCCAAGCCCCATGCTGCAATGCCGGACCGCTTCGGACATGGTCAGCCATTGCGGCGCGGGCTGTTTCCCGGCGACGACCACGTTGACGTAATTGCGGCTGCGCAGGCAATGGTCGGTGACCGACAAAAGCGTGTTTGCGTCAGGCGGCAGGTAGACGCGGATCACGTCGGCCTTCTTGTTGACGACATGATCGATGAAGCCCGGATCCTGATGGCTGAAGCCGTTGTGATCCTGTCGCCAGACATGCGAACTGAGGAAATAGTTCAGCGAGGCGATCGACCGGCGCCATGGAATCTCGTTGCACACCTTCAACCATTTCGCATGCTGGTTGAACATGGAGTCGATGATGTGAATGAAGGCCTCGTAGCAGGAGAAGAAGCCATGCCGGCCGGTCAGGAGATAGCCTTCCAGCCATCCCTGGCATTGGTGCTCGCTGAGAACCTCCATGATGCGGCCGTCCGGTGACAGATGATCGTCCTCGGGATAGATCTCTGCCATGTAGCAACGGTCCGTCACCTCGAGCACGTCCTGCCAGCGGTTGGAATTGTTCTCGTCGGGACTGAACAGGCGGAAGTTCTGGCTTTCCATGTTCGACTTCATGACGTCACGCAGGAACTTCCCCATGACGCGGGCGGATTCCGCCGTCTTCGCTCCAGGGCTTGGAACCTCGACGGCATAGTCCCTGAAGTCCGGCAGCTTCAGGTCGCGCAGCAGCAGGCCGCCATTGGCGTGCGGGTTGTCGCTCATCCGGCTATGGCCGGCGGGCGCCAACGATGCGATCTCGGGCCGCAGCCTGCCGGAGGCGTCGAACAGTTCCTCCGGACGATAGCTCTTCATCCACTGTTCGAGAATGCGAATGTGTTCCGGCTTGTCCATCTCGCCCATCGGCACCTGGTGCGATCGCCAGTAGCCCTCGCATTTCTTGCCGTCGATTTCCTTCGGGCACGTCCAGCCCTTCGGTGTGCGAAAGACGATCATCGGCCACGCCGGCCGATTCAGGTTGCCGTTGACGCGGGCGTCGGTCCAGATCGCCTTGATATCCGCCACTGCGGCATCGAGCGTGGTTGCCAGTTGCTGATGGACCTTGTCGGGCTCGTGTCCTTCGACGAAATACGGCCGGTAACCCATACCTTCAAAGAACTTGCGCAATTCGTCCTCGGGAATGCGGGCGAGGAAACATGGATTGGCGATCTTGTACCCATTGAGGTGCAGGATCGGCAGCACGCAGCCGTCGCGGGCCGGATTGAGGAACTTGTTGCCCTGCCAACCGGTCGCCAGCGGGCCGGTCTCCGCTTCGCCATCGCCGACGACGCACGCGACGATCAGGTCCGGATTGTCGAAGGCCGCGCCATAGGCGTGGCTGAGTGCGTATCCGAGTTCACCGCCCTCGTGGATGCTGCCAGGGGTTTCCGGGGCGACATGGCTGGGGATGCCGCCGGGGAAGCTGAACTGCTTGAACAGCCGCTTCATGCCCTCCGCGTCCTCACTGATATTGGGATAGAACTCGCTGTAGGTGCCTTCGAGATAGGCGTGCGCGACCAGCGACGGACCGCCATGGCCGGGGCCGATCACGTAGATCATGTCGAGCTTGTCCCGCTTGATGGCCCGGTTCAGATGCACATACAGCATGTTCAGGCCAGGGGATGTCCCCCAATGTCCGAGCAGGCGCGGCTTGATGTGCTCGCGTTTGAGAGGCTCACGCAAGAGAGGATTGTCGAGAAGGTATATCTGACCGACGGACAAATAGTTGGATGCCCGCCAGTATGCGTCCAACAGGCGAAGCTCTTCTGCGGCAAGAGCGTTTTCTGTTCGCGTATCGGTCGTCCGTTCTTGCTTGCCCTTGTCCGTCTTGTCCGGTTCCATCGAAGCCTCCTTGCCAAGTCGGATTGCGTTCGAGAAGTTGGTTGCTATCCCGCCGGGGCGCTACTACGCGATACGGCGACGGCGGGCCATCCACGCGCAGACGCTCAGGTAAAGTGCTCGACGACGCCCCGCACGCCGTAGACACTTTCCGCTACGGTACGAGCGGCCCGTTTGCATTCCGGTGACTCCACAACGCCCCAGAGATGGACGATCCCATTTTCCACGGTCACGTTGAGGCCGAGTGCTTCCAGGCCGGTATTTTCCAGAAGCCGAACCATGACGCTTCGTTGGATGGCTTCATCTCCCGATGCGGTTTCATCCGGCCTGGCGGCTGTGATTGCGTGCAGCAGGTCCGCGCGACTGACGATCCCCGCCAGGGTCCCGTCCCGCATGACCGGGATGCGCTTGATGCCATGTCGCTGCATGAGGGTTGCGGCCTGCGAAATGGTGGCATTCTCATCGATTGTCACCGGGTCGGGCGTCATCGCGTCGCCGACCTTCCAGGAAGTACGTTTTATGTAGGCATTGGCGCGATGTTCGGCCGGTTCTGTCATCTCGGCAGCAGAAGCGGTCGATCCTCCCCCCAGTTCCGTTCTGCGGATCAGATCGCCTTCGCTGATGATACCCACAAGCTGCCCGTCCCCGCCAACGACGGGAAGGCCGCTGACGCGATGGTCCAGCATGATCCGGGCCGCCTGCCTGATGCTGTTGTCAGGCGACACACCGACAACGGTCGACGACATGACATCCTTGACGCGCATCTCGGTTCCAGCTCGAACGTTAGCGGAGCCTCACGTTAACCCTGTTGCGGGAGTTCGACAACCGTTTGGGCACCGGCACGAGGGGAGGTGCTGTCCTTGAGATTCGAGCAGCACAACGCTTGCGCTTGCGGCGTCAGCCAGCCTCCGCGGCTCCGTTACGGGCCGCGGCGGCTCTGTGCTGCAGATGGAGCGATCAGCCCGGGTACGACGCCTCGACGACGGCAAGCGCCGCCATGTTGACCACGCCGCGCGAGGTCACCGAAGGCGACAGGATGTGAGCCGGCATGGCGGCACCGAGCAGAATCGGACCGACGTGAAGACCGTCCATCATCGTCTTCAGGACGCCGAGCGAAATGTTCGCGGCGTCAAGGTTCGGAAACACCAGGAGGTTGGCCTCGCCGGTCAGCGTGCTGCTGGGCATCACGCGCTGGCGCAGCAATTCGGATATCGCGGAATCGCCGTGCATTTCGCCGTCGGCCTCCAGTTCCGGCGCCCTTTCACGGACAAGGTCCATGGCCTTGCGCATCTTGAAAGCGCTGACCGAATCGCGCGAGCCGAAATTGGAATGCGAAACCAGCGCCGCACGCGGCGTGATGCCGAAGCGGCGGATCTCCTTGGCCGCCATCACCGTCATCTGCGCAACTTCCTCCGAGCTCGGCTCGAAGTTGACATAGGTGTCGGTGAAGAAGGTCGCTCCCCGCTGGGAAATCAGTAGGCTGAGGGCGGAGAAGTCGGTCACCCCCTCGCGCAGGCCGATGATCTGCCGAACGTCGCGCAGGTGCTTGGCATAGCGTCCTTCGACACCGCAGATCAGCGCGTCCGCCTCACCACGGCGCACCGCGAGCGCGCCGATGACCGTCTGGTTCGTGCGAACGATGGTGCGGGCGGCCTCCGGAATCACGCCTAGCCGGCCGACCAGCTTGAAATAGTCGTCGACATATTCGCGGTAACGTGGATCGTCTTCGGGGTTGATGACCTCGAAATCCTGTGAGGGGCGGATGCGCAGGCCGTAACGCTTCAACCGGGCCTCGATGATCTGCGGCCGGCCGATCAGGATCGGCTGGGCGATGTTTTCCTCCATCAACACCTGGGCCGCGCGCAGCACGCGCTCGTCCTCGCCTTCGGAGAAGATCACGCGCTTCTTTTCCGCCTTTTTCGCTGCCGCGAAGATCGGCTTCATGATGAAGCCCGAGCGCCAGACGAAGCGGTTGAGCTGATCCAGATAGGCGTCGAAATCGGCGATCGGCCGGGTGGCGACACCGCTTTCGGCGGCAGCGCGCGCGACCGCCGGGGCGATGCGCAGGATGAGGCGCTGGTCGAACGGCGAGGGGATCAGGTAATTCGGGCCGAATACCGGCGTGTCGCCGGAATAGGCGCGTGCCGCCACGTCCGAGACCTCTTCGCGGGCAAGTGCGGCGATGGCCCGAACCGCCGCCATCTTCATCTCCTCGTTGATCGTGCGGGCACCGCAATCGAGGGCGCCGCGGAAGATGTAGGGGAAGCAGAGAACGTTGTTGACCTGGTTGGGGAAGTCGGAGCGGCCGGTGCAGATCATCGCGTCGGGCCTTGCGGCGCGGGCCTCTTCGGGCATGATCTCCGGCGTCGGGTTCGCCAGCGCCATGATCAGCGGCCTTTCGGCCATGCGCGCCAACAGCTCGGGCTTCATGACTCCGGCCGCGGAAAGGCCGAGGAAGACATCGGCGCCGTCGATCGTCTGCGCCAGCTCGCGCTTGTCGGACTCCTGGGCGTAGACGGCCTTCCACTGGTCCATCAGCGCTTCCCGGCCCTTGTAGACGAGGCCTTCGATGTCGTGGACCCAGATGTTCTCGCGCTTTGCGCCGAGGGTAACGAGCAGATTGAGGCAGGCGAGGGCGGCGGCTCCGGCGCCGGACGCGATGATCTTCGCCTTGGCGATGTCCTTGCCGGCGAGTTCCAGCCCGTTCATGATCGCTGCGGCGACGATGATCGCCGTACCGTGCTGGTCGTCGTGAAAGACGGGGATGTCCATCTTCTCGCGCAGCCGGTGTTCGACGTCGAAGCATTCCGGCGCCTTGATGTCCTCGAGATTGATGCCGCCGAAGGTCGGCTCGAGGGCGGAGATGACGTTGACCATCTCATCTACGGTTGCCGCGTCGATCTCGATATCGAAGACATCGACGCCGGCGAACTTCTTGAAAAGGACGGCCTTGCCTTCCATCACGGGCTTGGAGGCAAGCGGCCCGATGTTGCCGAGGCCCAGCACGGCGGTGCCGTTCGAGATGACCGCGACGAGGTTGGAACGGGCGGTGTAGTCCGCTGCCGTTTCCGGATTGTCGCGGATCGCAAGGCAGGGGGCGGCAACGCCCGGCGAATAGGCGAGCGCCAGGTCGCGCTGGTTGCCGAGCGGCTTGGTCGACTGGATCTCCAGCTTGCCGGGGCGGGGGTAGCGATGAAAGAACAGGGCCTGCTGGTCGATGTCGCCGCTCGTCGGCTTGGAATTCGCTTTCGATTTGTCGCCAGTGGTCATGTTCTTCCTGCCCGTTTCCATTCGCTCTTTCGGCCGTCCTTCTGGCACGGATGGGGCGCGCCGTGAAGTTGGGACCAACGCCATAAAGCCCCAATTGTCCTTACTTGCAACCACCAACCCTGCCTTTGTGGGATGACCAGCGGCGCCACCATCAAAGGCGTGGCGGCAGTGACGACCAATGGTTGTGATGCGTCGCTGTTGATCGTATGAAAACGTCGCTTGAGCCAAGGAGGCCCCGATGAAAGCGGAAGCAAACAAATCCATCGTCCAGGAATATATTGCCGCATTCAACGCATTCGACCTGGAGAGGCTCGCAGAGCTTTTCGCCCCGGACGCAAAAATTCATGGCGTGCTTGGTTTCGGCGTGCTTGCCGATGTCGCTCCGATCTGGCGTGAGTTGCACGAGGGGATGAACATGCGGCTCGAAGCACTCGATATCGTTGCCGACGGCGCCAATGTCGTGGTGCGGCTTCGCGAGACGGGCCGCTTTACCGGGACGTTCCGCGGGGTCGCTGGCCACGAGCCGACCGGACGCTCCTACGAGATCACCGCGATGGAGTGGTTTGTCATCGAGGACGGCCGCATCACCTGTCGTTGGGGTGCGCGCGACAGTGCCGCCATTGCCCGCCAGGTCATCGGGTAGCCGCAGCGCGAAAGAGTGAGCGTTCGGCGCGGCGGCTGTCATCCTGCTGATACACGAGTCTGGTTTTCACCTGCTTGGGGGGAGGCTCTCCCCGAGAGGTATTGCCGGAGTGCATGGGATGAGTGCCAACGACCCGACACCGAACGTGTGCCGCGTGAGAACCTTGTTCCTGTCGGATGTTCACCTTGGCTCGAGGGCGGCAAAGGCGGACTTTCTGCTCGATTTCCTGCGGTGCCATGAGGCGGAGACGATCGTCCTTGTCGGCGATATCGTCGATGGCTGGCGGCTGAAGCGCAGCTGGTACTGGCCGCAGAGCTGCAACGATGTGGTCCAGAAACTGTTGCGCAAGGCGCGCAAGGGGACCCGCATCATCTACATCCCTGGCAACCACGACGAATTCCTGCGGGACTTCCCCGGCGTTCACTTTGGCGGCATCGAGGTCGCACAACAGATCATCCACGAGGCGGCCGACGGCAAACGCTACCTGGTGCTGCACGGCGACGAATTCGACGTCGTCGTGCGCAATGCCCGCCTGCTCGCCTATCTCGGGGACTGGGCCTATGACGCGGCGATCGCTATCAACATCGTGCTTGCCGCCGCGCGCCGGCGTCTCGGCATGCCCTACTGGTCATTCTCGGCCTGGGCGAAGCTGCGGGTCAAGCACGCGGTGAACTTCATCGGCGCCTTCCAGCACGTGGTGGCCGAAGAGGCGCGCCGGCACGACGCCGACGGTGTGATCTGCGGGCACATCCACCATGCCGTGATCGAGGAACTGGACGGGATACGCTATATCAACACCGGCGACTGGGTGGAGAGCTGCACGGCCGTCGTCGAGCATTTCGACGGCCGCATGGAACTGATCTCCTGGCCGTCGCCGGCTGCCCGTTCAGCCGTGACCGCTGCCGTAGACGCGCCAGCCGCGCAGGTGCGAGCGCCGGAGGCCGCGTAAAAACCGGCGTGGGCTAAAATCCCGAGACGCGCCATCGGACTTTATCGACCGAACCGGAGAGGCGGGGACCCGCAGGGGCTGGCAGAAATCACGGATTGGCGCATCTGCCTTGGCGTGGTAATTCTGCCTATCTCTCTATTCAGGTTCCAAACATGCACGCGCCTCACGGCATGGTCGCGACCGCTGGTCCGCCGCGCCTTTTCGTTCTGCGGATCGCGATTGTCTTCTGCGCGCCGATGCTGGTGAACGGCATCGCCCTGCCGTTTTTTCCGATCTGGCTCAATACGCTGTCGATGACGGATTGGGAAATCGGCGTGGTGCTGGCCGTGCCGATGGTGGTCCGCGTCTTTACCGCACCGATTGCAGGTATGATTGCCGACCGGATCGGCGATCGGGCGAGCGTGCTTGTCTGGTCCGGAGCGATGTCGCTTGCGACTGCCATCGCGCTGCTCTCTACGGAACATTTCTGGCCTGTGCTGATCCTCTATACGCTGCAGGGGATCGTCTATGCGCCCTATCTGCCGATCACCGACGCAATTGCTCTCAGCGGCGTGCGCCGCTGGCACTTCGACTACAGCCGCATGCGGTTCTGGGGCTCGCTCGCCTTCATCGTGTCGACCATGATCGGCGGCTGGCTTGCCGGGATATTCGGTGGTGCGATGGTGCTGCCGGCCATGACCGTGGGCTTCATCACCACGGTCATGGCCGCATTCATCGCACCGCGCATCGGCAAGCCGCGCCGGGCGTCACCGATATCGGCGCTGCCGGTTGCTCCGACCGGCTTGGCCGGCCAGATGGACGTGCAATTGATGATGCTCGGCGCGGCGTTGGTAAATGCCAGCCACGGCATGTTCTATGCCTTTTCCGCAATCCTGTGGGGCGCGGAGGGTTTCTCGGGCACTGAAATCGGCCTGCTGTTCAGCGTCGGTGTCGCCGCGGAAGTGCTGTTCTTCATCGTGTCGGCCCGCCTGTGCCGCCGCTTTAGTCTCTGGACGATGATTGTCTTCGGCAGCGCGGTTGCGATGTTCCGGTGGGTCGCCTTCCCCCATGACCTGGGGTTCTTCGGCTATTTCGCATTGCAGAGCCTGCATGCCTTCACCTTCGCCGCCATTCATGTCGGCGTGCAGGGGCGGATCATCGAACGGCTCGCCGAGGAGAAGGAAGCCTCCACGCAGGGGCTGTACTTCTTCTACAACGGCATCTTCATGGCCCTGACGACGTTCCTGTCCGGCTATCTCTTCGCCTGGTACGGCATCGACGGCTTCTACGCGATGTCCGTGGTCGCGGCTCTCGGACTGGTGCTGGTGCTTCTGGCCCGCAGCATTCAGCCCCAGAGAATGGAATCTGGCGGGAACACCAACGAACCCTCGTAGCGAAGTCCGGGCTCCCGGTCGCGCGCAAGAAGAAGCGGGCCGTCCAGGTCGACGAAATCCGCGCCCTGCGCCAGCAGGACCGCGGGGGCCATGGCGAGCGACGAGCCGACCATGCAGCCCACCATGACCTGTAGCCCGAGACGGGCCGCCTCGGCGCGCAAGTCGAGCGCTTCCGTCAGGCCGCCCGCCTTGTCGAGCTTGATGTTGATGGCGTCGTAGCGATCGGTTAGCGCTGCGAGATCGGACGCCAGATGCACGCTCTCGTCCGCGCAGACGGGAACGACGCGCTTCACCTGCGCCAGCGCCTCGTCCCGACCCGCCGGAAGCGGCTGTTCGATCAAGGCGATGCCTGCCTCGGCACAGATGGCGAAGTGATAGGCGAGCGTCTCGCCGGTCCACCCCTCATTGGCGTCGAGGATGATGCGGGATTTCGGCGCGGCGGCGCGAACGGCGCGTATGCGTGTCGCGTCGTCCGGGGTTCCGACCTTCACCTTCAACAGGGCGCGATCCGCGTGGCGGGCGGTCTGGGCGGCCATGACCTCCGGTTCGCCGAGCGAGATCGTATAGGCGGTGGTGAGCGGCTGTGGCGGCGTGGCGTTGATCGTGGACGACACGGGCGTCCCGGAGAGCTTGGCCTCTAGATCCCACAATGCGCAATCGACGGCGTTGCGAGCGGCACCGGCCCGCATGATCCGGCGCAGTTCGTCGCGAGAGGCGCCGGCTTCGACAGCCGCCGTCGCGGCGGCGATTTCCGCCAGAACGCTGTCGAGCGATTCGCCGTAGCGCGCATAGGGCACGCATTCGCCCCAGCCGGTATGACCGTCTGCGGTGATTCGGCAGGTGACGACGGCCGCCTCGGTCTTGGTTCCGCGCGAAATCGTGAAGCCGCCGGCGATCGGAAAGGTTTCTGTGGCTGAGGCAAGGGTTCGGCGCATGTCTTCTTTGGCTCCCGTTCGAATTTTTCAGGCGGTGCAACGATCCGATAAGGCTTCTTTCGGTGACAGATCAAGGCCGAGCCGATATGAGTCGCAATCAACGGTTCCTATCAGTTTTTGTCCGCATCGTCCGGGAAGAAGCAAGAGCATTGAATTCCGCGACCATCCCATCCGCCGAGATCGAGAGTGCCAGCCGTCCAGAGGGCGGCGGTGAGATCTGGCGGCTTTCCGGGGCGTGGCGTGCGCAGACCGCAGTTACAGCCAAGCGCAAGCTGGACGCACTCAATCACGACAGGGGACCGCTCGAAATCGATCTCAGCGCGATCGAGGGGATGGACACGGCCGGCGCATGGCTGATCCGCGAGGCGATGACCGAACGGCAGCAGGCCGGCGCGGACGTTCGCGTCACCGATCCGCACGGCCGCTTTCTGGATCTCATTGAAGCGCTGCCCGCGGAACTGCCCGAGCCCACCGCCGACAACGGACGCCGGGAAGGACTGCACACGCGTCTCCTGACGGCGATCGGCCGGAATGTCGTCGAGATCTGGGGCGACGTGGTTGCCGCGATGTTCATCCTCGGCTCGGCGGTTCGCGGCGCGCAGCTCAAACTCGGCCGCCACAGCGGCGTCTCGCCGGCGGCGATCATCAACCAGATCGACCACATGGGTGTGCGGGCCGTCCCGATCATCACATTGATGTCCTTCCTCATCGGCGCGATCATCGCCCAGCAGGGCGCCTTCCAGCTGCGCTATTTCGGCGCCGAAGTGTTTGTCGTCGACCTCGTCGGAATTCTGCAGTTGCGCGAGATCGGCGTGCTTCTGACCGCCATCATGATCGCCGGCCGCTCGGGCAGCGCGATCACGGCCGAGATCGGCTCGATGAAGATGCGCGAGGAAATCGATGCGCTGAAGGTCATGGGCCTTTCGCCGATCGGCGTCCTCGTCTTTCCGCGGCTCGTGGCACTGACCGTTGCGTTGCCGCTGCTGACGATCATCGCCAACTTTGCGGCGTTGTTCGGGGCCGCCGTCGTGGCCAATGCCTATTCCGGCATAACCTATGACACCTTCCTGTCGCGGCTCAGAGAAGCGGTCGACCTGTCCACGGTCGTGTCGGGCATGATCAAGGCGCCGTTCATGGCGCTCGTCATCGGCATCGTCGCGTCGGTGGAGGGGCTGAAGGTGGGCGGCAGCGCCGAATCGCTCGGGCTGCGGGTCACGACCTCCGTGGTGAAGTCGATCTTCGTCGTGATCCTCATGGACGGACTGTTCGCCATGTTCTATGCGGCGATCGATTTCTGATGGACGGGCAGGGCGTGGACAAGCAAGCTGCAAGCACGGGCGAAGAGGTGGTGCTCTCGGTCAAGGACCTCACCGTGGGCTTCGGCGATCGCATCGTTCTCGACCGGCTGAACCTAGACATCTACCGTGGCGAGATCCTCGGTTTCGTCGGCGCGTCAGGTTCTGGCAAATCGGTGTTGATGCGCACGGTGCTGCGCCTCCTGCCGCGCCGCGCCGGCACGATCCATATCCTCGGCGCCGACTATGACCGGACGAGCGAAGAAGAGCGAATGGCGCTCGACATGCGGCTCGGCGTGCTCTTCCAGCACGGCGCACTCTTCTCCTCGCTGACGGTGCGCGAAAACATCCAGGTGCCGATGCGGGAATATCTCGACCTGCCGCAATCGATGATGGACGACCTGGCCCGGCTGAAGATCGAGCTGGTCGGATTGGCACCGGAGGCTGCCGACAAATTCCCTTCGGAACTGTCCGGCGGCATGATCAAGCGTGCGGCCCTGGCGCGCGCGCTCGCCCTCGACCCGGACCTGGTGTTCCTCGATGAGCCGACCTCCGGTCTCGACCCGATCGGGGCGGCGGAATTCGACGAGTTGATCGCCAAGTTGCGGGACACGCTGGGCCTGACGGTCTATATGGTAACGCACGACCTCGACAGCCTCTTTTCGGTCTGCGACCGGATCGCGGTGCTGGCGCAGAAGAAGGTCCTGGTCGAGGGAACGATCGAGGACATGCTGGGCTGTGACGATGCATGGGTGAAAGCCTATTTTCAGGGCAAGCGCGCGCGTTCGATCGTCAGGACGTGATCGAATGCCGCCGGCTGGACGTCGCCAGCCGGGTGGGGTTGAATTGATGCTGACAGACGGGAAGCGATTCCCGGAACGTCGACTAAAGCATGTCTCCCGAAAGTGGGAACCGGTTTCGGGATAAAGACATGCGACAGAACAGGGACCAAAAGCGTGGCAAGCGAATCTGAAAGATCGCGACGCGCTTTAGAGGCGCCGATGGCGCGTTTCGGGCGAATGCGGGTGCACTGAGAGAGATATGGAAACAAAGGCCAACTACGCGATCGTCGGCTTCTTCACCTTGCTGGTGATCGCAGCCGCTTTCGGTTTCGTCTACTGGATGTCGCAGTATGGTCGCAGCGGCGAGATGGCGCCGCTCGCCATCCGCATCCCGGGTTCCGCCAACGGTCTCAGCGTCGGCTCGCCGGTGCGCTTCAACGGCATTCCGGTCGGGACGGTGCGCAACCTCGCAATCGATTCCGACGATCCGCGCTACTCCGTCGCCCTGACGGAGGTCTCGACCGAGGCGCCGGTAAAGCAGTCGACCTCGGCCGTGCTCGAAGTCCAGGGTCTGACGGGCGCAGCCTACATCGAACTTTCCGGCGGCAGGACGGAAGACAAGAATATTCTGAAGCTCGCGCTTGAGACGGACGGAACCGCCGTTCTCGTTGCCGAACAGTCGAGTGTCACCAACTTGCTTGCGACCGCCGACAAGATTCTCAAGCGTGCGGACGACGCCATCTCCGATATCCAGGGCTTTGTCGCCGATGCGCGCGGACCATTGACCTCAACCATCCGGAACGCGGAGAAGTTCTCCGATGTCCTGACGCGGAATTCGGACAACATCGACAAGTTCCTGCAGAGCGTCGGCGGGCTATCCGATACCTTCACCGGCCTGTCCGGCCGTCTCGATGCAACGATGGCTTCCATTGATTCGCTGCTGAAAGCGGTGGACGCGAAGAAGATCGACCGGGTCGTTTCGAACGTGGACAAGGTGACGTCGGACCTGGCTGCAGCATCGGGCGACGTCAAGGGCACCGTCGAAAGCTTCAAGCGGGCAGCTGAAACCTTCGACAGTGTCGGCAAGAACGCGACCGCGACCCTGGACAAGGTCGACAAGCTCATTGCGGCCGTCGATACGCAGAAGGTCGAGCTCACGATCAACGACATCAATGCGGCGAGTGCCGATGCGCGCCAGGCGATTGCCTCCATCAAGGGGGTCGCCGACAAACTCGGCGAGCGCAAGGATGACATCGATCAGACCGTCACCGATTTTCGGCAGATGGCGAGCAAGCTGAATGCGGCCTCGAGCCGCGTCGACGGCGTCCTCGCCAAACTCGACGAGTTCCTCGGCAAGGGCGATTCCGAATCGTTGTTTGCCGAGGCGAAGTCGACGCTGCAATCGTTCAAGCAGGCGGCCGACACGCTGAACGCCCGCATCGGTCCCATTGCCGACAACCTGCAGCGCTTCTCCGGCGGCGGTTTGCGGGATGTCGAGGCGCTCGTCGGCGAGACGCGGCAGGCGGTCCAGAGCCTGCAGGGCACTATTTCCAACTTCGACAAGAACCCGAGCCGGCTGCTGTTCGGCGGCGATACGGTGAAGACCTACGACGGCCGGGCCCGCCGCTAGAGCATGTCCCCCGAAAGTGGCAACCGGTTTCGGGACAAAAGACATGCGAGAACAAGGACCTAAAGCGTGGCAAGCGAATCTGAAAGATCGCGACGCGCTTTAGCGGCTTCCCCTGTGGCCGCAACTCCACAACCATTGAAGCGATTGGCTTTTCCGTGCCTTCTGCTCTCGGCCGGCGGTGACAGTCCGCCGGGCCGCTGCTACAGATTGCATGTTGGAGAGATTCGCACAGCATGACGGTATTGGGGATGACGCGGCAGGGATACGGATGGGCGACGAAGGTCGCGGTTTTGGCCGTTGCCGCCGCCGCTCTTGCATCGTGCGGCGGCGGCAAGGCGGTGAACGACACCTTCAACCTGACGTCCGTGCCCACGGTGGAAGGCCCCTCTGCGCGCGGTCGCCAGATCCTTGTGCCCGAACCCTCAGCCCTGAGGGCGCTCGGCGGTGACCAGGTGGTGGTGCGGCCGACATCCTCGGAAATCCAATATCTCGCCAAGGCGCAATGGAGCGATAGCCTGCCGAAACTGGTGCAGGCGAAGTTGATCCAGGCCTTCGAAACAACCGGAAGGGTCGGCGGCGTCGGCAAACCGGGCGAGGGGCTGGCAATCGACTATCAGGTGGTGACCACTCTCCGGACCTTCGAAGTGCGGACGAACGGGCCCGCAACCGCCGTGGTGGAGATCTTTGCGAAGATCATCAACGACCGCAACGGCACAGTCAGGGCGCAGCAGGTCTTCCGCGCCACCGCGCCCGTATCAGGCTCCGGCGGTCCGGCCTTCGTAGCCGGGCTCGATGCGGCCTTTGCCCGGGTCACCGCCGACATCGTCGGCTGGACGCTGAAGTCGATCTGACCGGCGCCGCGTTCCAGTCGCGGCCGTTCGCTCCAGTTCCGACGGCTCTGGCCGAACGCAACCAGTTCCGCTCCCGCAGCCGATTACACCCAAAGTATAGGGCACCATTTGTACGGGGCGCATTCTGGCGCCCACATTTGGTCGCCGACGTTACTCAAAGCGCCGGCACGGTTCCCGGCCAAGCGATGACGCTGTAGAGTGGACAGGCGCCCGACCATCCCGGAGGCTCCCTATGGCCGAGGTCTTGGTGTTCCACCACGCCCAGGGGCTGACCCCGGGTGTGCGAGCGTTTGCCGACGACTTGCGGGCCGCCGGCCACATCGTGCACACGCCGGATCTGTTCGGTGGGCGCACGTTCCAGAGCATAGATGAGGGGCTCGCCTTTATCGGTGAGAGCGGATTTGAAGCGATGCGGGAGCGCGGCGTCCGCGTCGCCGACGAACTGCCCCGCGAGCTCGTCTATGCCGGGTTCTCCTTCGGAGTGCTGCCGGCGCAGAAGCTGGCACAGACACGGCCCGGCGCCCGCGGAGCCCTGCTCTTCCACTCTTGCCTGCCGATCAGCGGCGAGTGGGGTTTTGGACCTTGGCCAGACGGTGTTGCCGTCCAGATTCACGGCATGGACAACGACCCGATCTTCGTCGGCGAGGGCGACATCGACGCCGCCCGTGAGATCGTCGAGAAGGTCGAGGACGCGGAGCTTTTTCTCTACCCGGGCGATCAGCACTACTTTGCCGACAGTTCGCTCCCGTCCTATGACGCGGATGCGGCCGTGCTGCTCGCCAGTCGAGTGCGCGCGTTCCTGGATCGCGTTTGATCCATGCCGTGTCCCGGCCTGGGCGCAGCACCCTTTCGGGGGGATGCAGGTAGCGTAGTCGCTATGTCGAAATCGGCGAACCATCAGCTCTATGCCCTTTGGCGCCACGAAAGCCGGCAGGTCGGTCGTGGCGCCGCGGGTTCCGCGTCACCCTCGCTTTATTCGCCGCAAATGAAAACGGCCGCTTAAGCGGCCGTTCTCGATACCTATTTCCCGTGGGCTCAGTTGAAGCGGCCGGCCGCGTGGGCAAGCATCGTATAGACCTTGCCGGTGTCCGACGTCAGGTAGGACTGGGTGAGCACCTTGTCGCGGTCATTGCGCGCAACGTCGGCCAGCAGCTTTTCGAAGTCGCCGATGTAGCGGTCGACAGCGGTCCGGAACTCCGGTTCGCGATCGTACTTGCGCTTGATCTCGTCGAAGGTCTGCTGGCCCTTCAGCGTGTACAGGCGCCTGGTGAAGACGTCGCGCTCGCCGCGCTGGTAACGACGCCAGAGGTCGACGGATGCGTCATGATCGATCGCGCGGGCGATATCCACCGAAAGCGAATTCAGCGACTCGACCACGTGGTGCGGATTGCGGGCATCTGCCGTGCGCTGCGGCTGGTTCTCGGTCTTCGGCGGCTGTCCGAACTGCTGCTCCTCGCGGGAAGCGCCGCGCAGGAGGTCGCGCATCCAGCCGCCGCCTTCACCCTGACGGGCGGACTCTGTGACCTGGGTACTCTGAGGAGCCTCGCGGACGCTCGGCGCCGGTGCCGGTGCCGGCGTCGACGCACGTTCGAGACCGAGGGTACCGCGCAGAGCCGGGGTGCTCTCTTCCTGCCGCGGCGGGGCGACCGGCTGGGAGACCTGCTGGATCGCCTGAGCGACGGTCTGGGCGGCGGTCGGACGATAGTCCACCGGTCGCGAGACTTCGAGGTTCTGGGCGGACTTGCCGATGATGTCGGACAGGTCCTGCAGCGCCTTGATCTGCTCGGAGACCGCGCGGCGCATGCTGGCGGCACTCTCCTTGGCCTCTTCCGGGAGGTCGAAGGCGCCGCGCTTCAGTTCCGTGCGGGTCTGGTCGAGTTCGCGGCGGATATCGGAGGCGGCGCGGCGGATTTCGTCGGTGGCGCCCGAGAACTTGCCGAGCGCGTCGTCGACCGCCTGGCGCAGCGTTTCACCCATCTTCTGGGTGGCGGCATCGGACTTCTGGCCGGTCTCTGAGACAAGGCGATCCACGTCGGAAAGCGTTGCACCGACGCTGCCACGCAGCCGGTTGGCAACGTCGCGGGCGCGCTCCTCGGCGTTGGCGAATGCGCCCTCGACGGCACGGCCCGCGTCCTCGCTCGCCTTGGCAAGCGCGTCGCGCAGGGTGGCCGATGCGGCCTGTGCACGCTCCTCGGTTTCGCCCAGCAACTGGCCGACATCGGTGAAGGACGCCTGGATGCCGCTGCGCAGGTTGGCCGCAACCTGGCCCGAGCGCTGCTCGGCGCGGCTGAAGGCGCCTTCCACCATGCCCTCCAGCGAGCGCATCGTGTTCTCGATATCTTCCGAACGCTGAACCAGGCCGACGGCAAGCACGCGTAGGGCGTCCTGGCGTTCCTCGAGCGTGCTGACCAGGTTGGACTGGGCCGCGCCCAGAAGGTCGGTGGCCTGGGAGAGCAGCTTCGAGTGGTCTTCGAAGCGGCCGACGATACCGCCGATCTGTGACAGCGTGCCGTTCGAAATGTCCGAAAGCCGATCGATCTTGCCCTCGAGCAGGCGGGACGCTGTCGAGACCACGTCGGCGGACGAGGAGAAGCGCTCGCTCGACGCCGTCAGTTGCTCGTCCACCTTGGCGAGGTTCGTCGTCGCCTCGCTGACGAGTGCTGCGATGGCGTTGTTGCTGCCGGAGAGGCGATCGATCAGGCCGAGGACGCTGCCCTGAAGGCTGGATTCGACCTGATTGAGCGCCTGCGCCGCCTCCTGGGTGCGGGCCGTGATCGCGCCGAGCGTATCATTGGTGCGGGCAGAGATCGCCTCCAGCAGAGCGGCATTCTCGGTGCGCATCCGATCGGCATTCATCTGGGCCGACGCGGTGATCTGTTCGGCCGCCTCGCGTCCGGTTGCGGCATACTGCTCGATGATCGGCTTGGCCTGTTCGTCGATGATGCGGGACAGTTCGGCCGAACGGCCTGCGAGCATCGAGTTCAGTTCGCGTGTGCGTTCGTCGAGCGTCGCACGGATCGAGGAGCCACGTGCTTCCAGCGCCTTGTCGATGTCGGAAAGACCGGTGCGGATCGACTGGCTGTGGCCTTCCAGGCGCCCCTCGACCTCGGCGAAGCGGCTGGCGGCTGCGGCGGTCGTGTCCTCGACGGAGCGGGTAAACGCCTCGCTGCGTGCGGCAAGGTTCTCGGAAAACGCTTCGCCGGTCTTGGCGATCGCATCCGTGGCGCGCTGTGCTTCGGCTCCCATGTCCTGGGCGGCGCGCGATACCGCGCCGCGAAGGGTGCTGCTGAGGCTGGCGAATTCTTCGCCGGTCTTGGCCAGCGACTGCGCCGAGCGGACGGCTTCGGCGTCCATGTCCTGGGCAGCCTGCGTGACGGCTTCACGCAGGGTCTGCGCCAGGCCTGCGGCCTTGCCGTCGATCGTCCGGTTGACGTTTTCCAGCCCGATCGTCAGCGCCTTGTCCATCGTGGCGAGGCGTTCGCCGATCCGGTCCGTCCGCTCGTCGATCGTCCCGGCGATGCGGCTTGCCGCTTCCTCGGTCACTCGATCGATCTCGGATGCGCGGCCGGCCAGCGTATCGGAGATCCGCCGGGTAACGCTCTCGCTTGCATCCTCAAGCGTTCCGACGCTGGTGCTTACGGCCAAACCGATCGCATCCGACGAGGCATTTGCCGCCCGTTCAAGGTGATCAATGCTGCTCGTCACCGCGGCAGTGACGCTTTCCGAGGCATCGGCAGCAGCCCGCTCCAGATCGCCAAGCCGGTCAGAAAACGTCTCGACAATGCGGTTGCCGGCGGAGTCGACGAGGCCGGAGAGTTGTTCGACACCGTGCTGGATGCGGTTCTCAAGCGCGCCGAGGTTGCCTTCGATCCGGCTTCCGGTGCCGTCCAGGCGGGTGGCGACGCTGTTAAGGGTAACATCCATGCGGTTGCTGAAGGCTTCGGCAACCTGGGCGATCTCGTCGGAATTGCTGCTGAGGCGGTCGGCAACTGCGCTGGCGCTGTCGCGCAGCCGCTTGTCGAGGGCCGTCGCGCTGCCATCGATGGCGCGGCGCAGGCTTTCCTCCTGCTGCTCGAGGGTCATTTCGAGCATGCCGGCGCTGGTGGCAATGGTGGTTCCGATTGCTGTCACCTGGTCGGAAAGGGTCTCCGACAGCTGTTGCTGGCCCTCGTTGATCGCGACGTTGATGGCGGTGATGCGGTCGTCCAGCGTCGAGCGGATCTGGTCATGCGTGGAGACCAGGGAGCCCGCAAGCGCCGTCGCCCGTTCGGACAGCGTGCCGGCGATTTCGGCAGCACGACCGGAGAAGGCATCGGCGAATTCCGCCACCTGGCCGGAGAGAACGCCGCCGATCTGTTCGGTGCCCTCGCTGAGAACGGTCTCGACGCGGTTCGCAGCCTGATGGATCGCTGCCTTCATCGCATCGGTGTTGTTGCCGAGAGCGGTGGTGAGCGTCTCCGTCCGCTTCGACAGGACGCCGTCCATCTCCTCCGCCGCGCCCGAGAGAGCGGTCTCGATCCGATTGGCAGCGGAACCCACCGATGTTTCCAGCGCGCCGCTCGTCTCGTTCAGCATCGAGGACAGCGAGGCTGTCCGTTCGGACAGTGCGTTGTCGATACGGTTGTGGCTTGCTGCGATCGACGAGGTGAATTCGTCGGCCCGGCCGGCGAGCGTCTCTTCCATGCGCGTCTGTGCCATGTCGAGAACGGTGACGAAGCCGAGGGTGCGGGACTCAAGCGCGTTGGTGAGGCGCTCCTCGCTGGCCGTCATGGCGCCGACGAGATGCTCGGCATGGGTGCCAACGCTACGCTCCAGCCGCTCCTGGACCTTGGTAAGGTTTCCAAGCAGGGTCCCGGAACGCTCGTCGAGAGCGGACTGCATCTTTTCCTGCGCGTCGCCGAGGGTCGTCTGCATCCGGTCCTGCGCAGCCTTCATCACGTCGCGCATCTTCCCGTGCGCACCGTCCACGGAGGCGCGAATGGACTCGGCGTGGCCGGTGACGGCGCTTTCAAAGACTTCCTGACCGGTTCCCAGCGCTGTGGTCAGCGCAAACGACTGGTCGGTCAGCGTTGAGGCAAGGCGGTCGATGCTGCTGCCGAGAACACCCTCGATCGCGTCGCTGCCGCCACTGATCGTCTCGTTCAGGCGGCCCAGGCTCTCCATCAGCTTCGTGTCGAGCGAGCCGGCACGCTGGTCGAAGGCCTCGGCAAAGTCAGCCAAGCGCTGATCAAAGGCGCCGGCAACATGCCCGATGGTCGCCTGCATTTTTTCATCGAAGAAGCCGGAACGCAGATCGAGATCCATGATCGTGTCGTCGGCAGCGTTCTTCAGGCTTTGCCGGAATTGCGCACCCTTTTCGTCGAGCGTCGCATTCATCGTCTGGATCACGTCGTCGAGACCGCTAACGACGGCCTGCTGGCCGATCGTCAGGCTGTCGTTGATTTCACGGGTCCGGGCGATGAGGGTTTCGTTGAGTTGGCGTGCGCGCTCGTTCAGCGCCGCATTCAGCTTCTCGGTGTTCGCGTCGAGCGAGGAGGCGCGGGTCTCAAATTGCTTGAGCAGCGCCTGGCCCTGCCGTTCCATCGCGGCGGTAAGCCCCTCCAACCGGCTGTCGAACTCGTTGGCAAGCGCGAAACCGGAAGAGTTCAGCGTCGAGAGCAGGGAATCCGTACGGGCGGCAAGCATCGAACCGATCGTCTGCGTCGCGCTGTCGGACTTCTCCATCAGCATCGCAGAGCGCGTATCGATCATCGAGGCAAAGGCTTCCCCGGACGTGGCCATCCGTGCTGCGATGTCCTCGCTTGCGCTTTCGAGGTCGCGACGCAATTGCTCGTTGGCGCCGGAGATCGTGGTGCGGATCCGCTCGGAGTGGTTGACGATCGCTTCGCGCTCGGCGCCGAGTTCCTGCACGAGCGTGCGAACGCGAATTTCATTGTCGGCGTAGCTGCGTTCGAGCGCATTGACCTCGGAGTGAACGAGCGTCTCCAACTCGGTGGCGCGCGCAATCGTGCGCTCGATACCCTCGTTCATTGCCGACACTTCGCGCCGCACGGCCTGTCCCACGGACATGATGCGTTCGGAGGCAACCGTTTCCGGCTCCGAGAGGCGAAGGGCGACCTCCGCCATCGAGCGGGCGGCGCTGCGCAGTTCCTGGGCGCGCGAGATCATCGTCGCAAAAGCGAAGAACAGCATGATCGGCATGACGATCGCGACGAACATGCCAATGGCGCCCGGAAGCGCGACGAGATCGGCGACCGAGCGGATCTCCCAGATCTTCGGCGCATAAAGCAGGTTGGCCACGCCGAGGCCGCCGACGACCCACAACGCGGAGATGACAGTCGCCATGCGGATGGCGGACCGCCCGGAACGCACCTCGATCGAGCGCAGGATCGCAGCCGGTGTCTTGCGCGAGGCGTCGTTCGCCGGCGTGAAGGCCGGGCTCTTCGGCGCCGGTTCCGGCGCGGCACTCTTTCGGTCGTACTTTTCCGCCGTCTCAGGCTGCGCGGCGGCGCGTGGTGCAGTCCTGGTGGTCTCGGCCGTAGGGGCGGCGTCCTTCGCCGGGTTTGCTGGAGTCGCCGGTGCGAGGTCGTCGAAATCGATCTTCAGCGCTTCTTCCAGGGCCTGGAAAGCGGTGTCGTCAATCGACTCGTTGGTTTTCTTCGTCGCCATGCGAATACGCCTCGTTACTCTTGTACGGAAAAGATCCCGGGTTCTTGCCGCCTGCACAAGGACCGTATCTTTCTTTCCGATCGTGGCGGGCGCAACGCAGGGACTTTTCGTCAATGCTGCGATGGCGGGTCGCCACTTCTTACTCCAAACATGCTGGATAGTTCCAAATCCGCAAGGCAGACACCTTCCGAATCCGGTTATCCACCGGGACTGTCTCGCCTTTTCGGCTAAACCCGACCCTAATCGTATCGTAGTGACACATTAGCGTGTTCCACACAATTGACAGGTAGGTCGGCCGACAACGTTCCTAACAGAAAGTTAACGGCAAAATTGGGCCTATCATAGCGGAAAGACAGGGTATTCGCACATATTCGGCGTCGTTAACCATAGTTGGCGAAACCGTGCGCCGATCGGGCCCTCCTTTAACCCGGATTGCTTAGCCGTGGCCTCAGAGTACGTCCCCGGGCATGCAGTCCGGCGGACCGGTCGTCTCCTCGGCGGGCTGTCGCTCGCATTTGCGGTGTGGCGCAAGTTTGATCCATGACGATATACGCCTGAACAGACGGTGCAACCAGAGGGCAGCAAATGGTCCATCCCGATCCCCAGTCCGACGCTGGTCAACTCGCCTGGGCCTGCCGATGAGACAGGTGCTCGATCTGGAACACCTCGGCCGGCAGACGATGGGCGACAAGGCGGTTGAGCGAGAGGTCCTGCTGCTCTTTTCGGGACAGGCGCGCCGATGCGACGAAGAACTTGGAGAGGCGGACGAGGCCGGCCGTAAAGCGATAGCCCATCGCCTGCAAGGGGCCGCTTGCAGCATCGGCGCCTTCGCGGTTGCTGCGGCCGGGCAGGCGCTGGAAGACGATCCGGCCAGCGAGGAGCATATGGCCGCGTTCCGCGCTGCCTTGGTGGAGGTGGAAGACGTCATTCGGAGGCTCTGCGCATGACTGGCCGCGACGTCGCTGCTTCGTTGCACGGTTGACGCAACCGGAACGACGGATGCCGCTGCGAGAGCTGGAGTGGAGGCATGCGGCCGGGCGATGTTGACTGGCGTTTGGAATTGTTGGAAGTAACCGGCAACCCGTGGCGCCCCTAGCGGGGAGTTGCAGGCGCTACTGCCTGCATTCAACGCCAGACTGAACAAACAATCCGGAATTTTATGATGACCAAGCTTACTATCGTCTCATTCGATGGCACGTCCCACGAGTTGGAGGTTGCCAATGGCTCGACCGTGATGGAGAACGCCGTGCGCAACTCGATCCCGGGGATCGAGGCCGAATGCGGCGGTGCCTGCGCCTGCGCCACCTGTCACGTCTATGTCGACGAGGCCTGGACTGCGGCGGTCGGGGCCCCGGAGGCGATGGAAGAAGACATGCTCGACTTTGCCTACGAAGTCCGTCCGACGTCCCGGCTGAGCTGTCAGATCAAGATGTCCGATGCCCTCGACGGCCTCGTCGTGCACGTGCCGGAGCGGCAAGGCTGACATTGTCCTGGCACGCGGCCGGGTAGGGTGGAGATATGCCGGATAGCCGGAATGCCGATGTTCTGATTGTCGGGGCTGGGCCGGCCGCCCTCTTTGCCATCTTTCAGTTGGGGCTGTACGGCTTGCGCTGCCACGTGATCGACGGACTCGGTCAACCGGGCGGACAGTGCGCCGTCTTGTACCCCGACAAGCCGATCTACGACGTTCCCGGCTTTCCGGAAATCGATGGTGAGGAGCTCTGCGAGCGACTGCTGCGCCAGGCCGCCCCCTTCGAGCCTCGGTTCACTTTCGGTCGGACCGTCGTCGACCTGGCCCGGGATCCGGGTGGCAAATGGCTCGCGCAGTTGGACGATGGTTCGCATGTGCGGGCCGATCATGTGGTGATCGCGAGCGGAATCGGGCTCTTCAACGCGCCACCGGACGTAGGCGTGGCCGACGCAGAACTCAAACCGGGACCGGCGGCGGCTTGGCCGCTTGAGCGCAGCCGCGGCGGCATTGTCGTCGATCCTGCAACATTCGAGACGTCGGAGCCCGGGCTGTTTGCGATCGGTGATGCGTGCGACTATCCCGGAAAGCTGCGCCTCATTCTCTCCGCCTTCCACGAGGCAGCCCTCGCCACCCAGGGAATTCGACGTCGGATCGCAGGGGGCAAGGCGGCGTCGGTCGAGTACACGACCGCCTCGAGGCGCATTCGGGAAAAGCTCGGGCAATCGTGACGGCAGTTACGGCGGCGTGCCAAAAGCTACGGTTCTGCCAAAAAAAGTGCCTCGCCGGTCCCGGGGACGAGCGAGGCCAGGAGGGCGCATCGTAGGCGGGAGAGGGAGGTAACACCCGCCTAAACAAAGAGACGCGCCAGGAGAACCTGTCACAAACCTTGATATTCGAGTGTCGAACGTCCTGTTCGACTGTTAAACGGAACATAGAGCGATTCCCGGTCTGACGCTATCGCTAGAACTCGCCAGTTATTTGTTGGCCCCTGGGAACTGATCACTTTCGAGTGAAAGGCTCTACTGTCGTAACGTAAGGGAAATACTTGGTTGTGACGATTGTCGGCGCAACTATCTCGCGCGATCGAGCCGGTATGTGAGGAGACGCAACATCCGTTCGTTGAAATTGTAGGACTCCACGCGATCGAAGCGGGCCTGGTCCTTGTCGTGTGCTTCGATGACGGCTGCGGTCGTCCGATCGACTTTCGCCTGCAGCTTTGCGCAATCATTGTCGGGGCGCAGCGCCTTCAGTTCGCGCTCCAGCTCGCGCGCGTGATTTCTGGCAATCTCGGCGTGGCGTTCTTCGTGCCGCTTGATGTCGGCGGAGAGTGTGTCCCAGATCAGGCCAAGCGATTTCGAGGCGCTGCGGCGGTATTTCCAGCGCGGCAGGATGATGTTGGTCGAGACGGTGACTTTCGCGTTGCCCACATAGCATTTGTTGCCGCGCCGAACGTAGGAAACAGAGCCACCAAACCGGATCTTGGTTGCACCCGGGTGGCGGGATCCCGTGTTCTTCATCTGCGGGCCGCGCTTGTTCAACTCGTCGTCCAGTTCCGAGGCGGTACGTCCGCCGACCGAGAAATAGGAGAAGGTCTTGTTCGTGATGGTTTCGCCGTGAGAGGGCGCTGCCATGACCGTCATCGACAGGAGAAGGACGAGTGGTCGGAGCGTCTTGGGGATTGCCGGCATGAATTTCCTCAAGGTCCGGTGCGGATAAGGGCAGGGTGCAGGTCTGTCGGCTTCCGGTTCAATGACTTGAAAGGTTCGGTATCACTGCAATCCTGTGAAGCCGGTTGAACTCGCCCCGACCTTGGGGCATAGCCTCTGCAGGCGCAACAGCTTTTCGTGCTGCCCGCCCATCGCTAATGGATGTTCCCATGTTTTCTGCCTTCGCCCCGTTCCGCTGGTCACTCGCCCATGGCCGCAGTCTGCTACTCGGACCACAAGGCGTGATCATGGCAATCGTCAACGTCACGCCGGATTCTTTTTCCGATGGCGGGTTGCATGACACGACAGAGAAGGCGATCGAACATGCGCGTTTCTGTCTGTCAGAGGGCGCGCAAATCATCGACATTGGCGGTGAATCGACCCGACCCGGCGGTGCCGTGGTTTCCGCAACGGAAGAACAGGATCGGGTGTTGCCCGTGATCGAGGAGCTGGCGCGTGACGGCCGGGCCGTAATTTCGATAGACACCTATCGGGCCGAGACCGCGCGGCTGGCGGTGCTGGCGGGAGCCCATATTGTCAACGACGTCCATGGACTGCAGCGGGAGCCGGCCATCGCACAGGTGGCGGCGCAGACCGGAGCAGGCCTGTGCATCATGCACACGGGGCGCGACCGCGAGAAGCTGCCGGACGTGATCGAGGACCAGTTCGCCTTCCTGGGACGGTCCTTGGAAATCGCTGCCGAGGCTGGCGTCGCGAGCGAAACGATCGTGCTCGATCCGGGGTTCGGATTTGCCAAGGATACCGGCGAGAATCTCGAACTGATGGCCCGTTTCGAGGAGTTGCTGCGGCTCGAGCGACCGATGTTGGCGGGCACTTCCCGCAAGCGCTTCGTCGGCGCAGCCACCGGTCGTGAGGCTGCCGAACGCGATGCGGGAACGGCGGCGACCACCGCGCTCTTGCGTCAGGCCGGGGCGGCGGTATTCCGGGTGCACGATGTCGCAATCAACAGGGACGCGCTGGCAATGGCGGATGCTATGCTGGAAGCGCGGTTCAAATTTGCCGCGCGCGCCGGCAACTGAAAGACAGACTCCAAGATGACCACGAAATACACGATCACCCTCAAGAATTGCGCCTTCTTTGCCCGTCACGGTTTGCACGACGCCGAGGAGTTTCTCGGCCAGCGCTTCTTCGTTGACGCTGAACTGGAAGTGACGCCCTCCAAGCCGCTTTCCGACGATCTCATCGATTCGACGGTCGACTACGGCATCGCGTTCAAGGAAATCGAGGCTATCGTCACCGGCCGCCGTCGGTTCCTGATCGAGGCGCTGGCGCAGGAGATCGCAACAGCGCTTTGCGCCCGGTTCCCGCAGATCAGCCGCGCCAGGATTTCGGTCCGCAAGCCGAGTGCGCCGATCGCCGGCATTCTCGATTATGTGCAGGTGACGGTGGATCATGTCGTCTGAATGGCTCGGCCATCGGGCAACGCTGGGGCTGGGTGGCAACATCGGCGATCCAGTCGCGGCGATGCGCACGGCATTGCTCGCGCTCGACGCGCGCGCGGACTGCCGGGTGTCTCAGGTCTCAAGGCTCTACCGGACGCCGCCGTGGGGGAAGACCGATCAGGCCTGGTTCGTCAATTCCTGCGCGCTGATCGAGACGACCTTGTCGCCGGAATTGCTGCTCGAGGTCTGCCTCACGGTGGAGCGGGAGATGAAGCGGGAGCGCATCGAGCGCTGGGGGCCGCGGACGATCGACATCGACATCCTGACCTATGATGACGTTTCGCAGTCCGGCGGGCGGCTGGAAATTCCGCATCCGCGCATGACGGAGCGCGGCTTCGTGCTGATGCCGCTGGCGGATATCGCCGCAGACCAGATCGTGAGGGGCAGGGCGGTTGCCGATTGGCTCGCAGCGGCGGACGTGGCCGGCATCGAGCGAACAGGCGAGGATCGCGATTGGTGGCGGGTATCGGCCGATCCTACTTGATCGAGCCGACGGCCATCGTGTCGACCCTGCGGTTCAGCGACATGCCGATGACCGGGATCATCTTGTCCTCGACCTTCACCGAAATCGTGATGTTCATCGTGTTGTCGTCCTGCAGGCGGGCGATCAGGGCGCCATTCAGTTTCTGGCGGTTGATGGCGACGACGACCTTGTCGCCCGAGACGTTGCCCGAGAGAATGTCGAGACCCTTGCCGGCTGCGCCGTCGAGGAACTTGCCCTTGTAGGTGCCGCCGGCGCGTGTGATCAGTGCGGACATGGGCTGCTTGAACACGCCGACGCGGCAATGGCCGTCGAGCTGAATGCCGGTCCCGTCGATCGTGGCGCTGTCGCCGCTCAGATTGCAGGTGAACTTCGTGCCCTTGTACTTGCCGGCGACGATTTCGCCCGGTCCCTGCCACGTGCCGGTGACCTGATCGAAGAAAGCCTTGTCGCTCGAAGCAGCCTGGACCGGGCTTGCGGCGGAAGAGACGGCGAGAAGGGCCGCTGCGATGCCGCGGGCGATCAAAGAGGTGCGCGAATACATGAACGATCCTTGACGGGCTGGTCGATTTGTTGGGTCCAGCCTTGCGTGAAAATGGTTAATGGAGCGTTTCGACGGCCTGTGCAGCGCACTATTTTGATGCGGTGGACAGTCAAAGTCCACAGGGATGTGACAGCAGCGCTACGCCTGATCCTTGCCGCGGCCGGTGAGGGCGCCGGGCGCGAGATCGGCGATGAAATCGCCCATGCCCGGACGTTTCAGTGCGGAGAATGGCATCGGGCGGCAGAGGTCCATCGCCGCAATTCCGATGCGCGCCGTCATCAGGCCGTTTACGACGCCCTCGCCAAGACGCGCCGAGAGCCTGGAGGCCAGGCCGTGGCCGAGGACTTGTTGCACCAGGCTGTCGCCCACCGCGATCGAGCCGGTGACGGCCAGATGGGCGATCACGTCGCGCATGAGGCGCAGCATGCCGAGGCTGCCGGGACGGCCGCCGTAAAGCTCGGCCATCCTGCGGATCAGGCGGCTGCTCTCGAAGAGCACGTAGCCGAGGTCGACGAGCGCCCGCGGCGAGACGGCGGTGACGATGGAGACGCGCTTGGCGGCGGCGAGGATCAGGACACGGGCTTCGCGGTCGAGCGGTGCAAGCAATTCGCGCTCGGCCAGGTCGAGCAGATGCGGGCCGTCGATGATATCGCCTTCCGTCTCTTGAAGGCGGCTGCGGCCGCGCGCCGTCTGCGGCCGGCTTGCAAGCAAATGCGTCAGGCGGCGGATTGCCTTTCGCGCAGGGGCGGGGGTCGGCGCCGCGGTGGCTGCGATCACCTCTTCCTTGACATTCTGTACGGCGGCCAGCCGGCGCATGCCGGCAAGCTCCCGCAGGACAATGGCCAGGAACGCCAGCGCGCCAAGCCCGGCAGCTGCCATCGCGATGTAGCCGAGCCAGTCGCTGCGCGAGAAGAGGTCGCGGATCAGGCGATCGATCCAGAGTCCGACGGCCAGCGACAGCAAGGTGCCGAAGGCCGCCGCGGCAATGCCGCCCAGCGTGATGCGGCGACGACGGGGCAGTGCTTCCTCGGGCGGTGGAAGCTTCTCCAGATCGAGCGTCGTTTCGGCGAAAGGATCGTCCGCATCCGGCGTGATGATCACGCCTTCCGAATGCTGCGATGGAAGGCGCGGTGCCGATGGCTCCGGACGGCTGGCCTTTGGCGGTCCTTCCTGCACGGCGAATGCGGCGGGGCGTCGCCCGGTGGGGCGTCCGGTGGAGGGTTTGTCGGTCATGCCAGCCGGTCTCCGATGAGGTATTGCAGCGCACGGTCGAGCCGGATGTGCGGGATGGACAGCTTCATTTCCCCACCGGGGGCACCCATCTCCGGCGGGCGGAAGCGGACAAAGTTCAGCGTCGGCGCGAGCGGTTCCTGCGAATGCGATTCCACGGCTTGGAACAGGGCTTCCGGGTTCTCCGGAAGGTCTCCGGGAAAAATGGCTGTCTTCCGGTTGCCGTCGAAGGTTTCCCCGTCGATGGTCTCGCCGGCCATCGGGGTGCCGACGATCACAGGCAGCAAAGTGCCCTCCTGCCTGACGGTTGCTTCCCGCGTAGCGCGGACGGAAGCGATCGCCATCACCTCGACGCCTGCGCCGCTCAGGCCAATCCGCTTGATTGCGCGCTCGACGAGGCGGCGGGTCAAGGCTTCCAGGTGTGGATGGCTTTCGTGATGAAGGTGATCGGCCTTGGTGGCGGCGACGACGATGCGGTCGATGCGGCGGGACAGCAAGGAACTGAGGAAACCGCCGCTGCCGGGACGGAAGCAGGCCATGACATCGCCCAGCGCCCGCTCGAGGTCGTGCACCGCCTCTGCGCCGCGGTTGACGGCCTGCAGGGCGTCGATAAGGACGATCTGCCGATCCAGCCGCGCGAAATGTTCGCGGAAGAACGGCTTGACCACGTGCGTCTTGTAGGCCTCGTAACGGCGCTCCATCATCGCCCAGAGCGAGCCCTTCGGCGCAGGGCCCGCGGGCAGGTTCGGCAGCGGGGCAAACGTCAGCGCCGGGGAGCCTTCGAGGTCGCCGGGCATCAGGAAGCGCCCGGGCGGAAGGGTCGAAAGCGAGCGCTCGTCCGATTTGCAGGCCCTGAGATAGAGCGTGAACGCTTCCGCGAGGCGACGTGCGGTCGTCTCGTCGGCGGGGGCGCGCGGGTCGAGCAATGCCGTGGCACCGAGCCATTCCGTTGAAAGCAGGCGGCGGACACCGTTGTGGGCGAGCGCGATCGTGCTTTCGCTGAACGCCCGAAAATCCTGGCCGAGCAGAGGCAGGTCGAGCAGCCACTCACCGGGATAATCCACAATGTCGATGGCAAGCCGTCCGGGCGACCACAGTCGCCCCCAACCACTGGCGCTTTCGTAATCCAGGGTGATGCGCAATTGTGAGATCGCACGGGTCGAATCAGGCCAGAGTCGCTCGTCGACGAGGGCGCGCACATGTTCCTCGTACTGGAACCGTGGCACGACATCGTCCGGTTGTGGCTCCAGGCGGACCCGCGAGATCCGTCCCGAACGGCTTGGCTCGAACAGCGGCAGCCGGCCACCGTTCAACAGATTGTGGACGAGCGAGGAGATGAAGACCGTCTTTCCGGCGCGGGAAAGACCGGTAACGCCAAGGCGGATCGCCGGATTCACGAGGCTTGCGGCGCGGTCGGTCAGATTGTCGAGGGCGATCAGCGCATCGTCTGCAAGAGTTGTAAGTTTCGACAATCGCGTTCCCCGGTGTGATCAGGTTCTTCGGCGATATAGGTAAGGGCGCCCGTCGAAAAAAGGCAATGGGATCAATATTCACAAGCCCGAGTGCGGCGTGATGAAACAGGAAAGCCGGCCGCCGGAGAAGTCCCGGTCGGTCGGCCTGCGGTCGAAGTCGATGGTCGCAAGCGCGGCAGTGGGGAACCCGGCCGGCGCCGCCGTGTCGGCGACTGGCAAGCCGACGACGAGGCGAAAGAACTCCTCCATCGTTGGATTGTGGCCAACGATCATGACGGAGTTTTCCGCCCTTTCTGCAAAGGCGACCTCGGCATAGGCGTTGATGGTCCCTCCATAGAGCGTATCCACATACTCGATCGGCAGTTCTTCTCCCAACGTCCGCTTCAGCGGTTCGGCGGTTTCCCTGCAGCGGATCGCCGTCGAGGAGATGACGACTTGAGGCCGGTATCCCTGGTCTGCCATCTCTTCGGCCAGGATCTCGGCTTCCGCATAGCCCTGATCGTCGAGGGACCTGTCGAAATCCGACTTCCCCGGTTCTGCCCAGCCAGCGCGGGCGTGCCGCAGGAGATAGAGCCGAAAGACCCCAGAAGTTGCCGTTGCCAAGCTGCTGTTCCCTTCGTCTCGATGCGCATCACCCGAGCTTTGTTTTTCCATCCCCGCGCCGAAAAGATCAACTGCTTTTGCTTTCCTGATCCGAAGCGGAACCAAGCGATCGGACCGACGTTTTCAGCATAGGAAAATTCCGGCTGATGCGCGATCTGCCGGCCGGATGGCATCCCGATCAAGTGCTGCAATTTCCGCACCGGCAGGATGTATCCGACGCGTGATCGTTATCTTGTTCAGAAAATAGCCGGATAGTCTCCAAATTGGGCAGATTCAAATTTCGGTGCGCAAGATCAGGCAGGCTTGAATCGGTTCAAACACAGGGATATACAGCGCCCCTTGAGATGTTCTTCAGGAGAATCGCGTTGAGTGAGAAGATCGATCTTAGTACCTTTGTCCTCAATGAAGACGAAGAATTCATGAATGCCAGCCAGCGGGCTTACTTTCGCGCAAAGCTGAATGCCTGGAAAAACGACATTCTGCGGGAAGCGCGCGAAACCCTCGATCACTTGGCCGAGGAAAGCGCCAATCATCCAGACCTCGCCGACCGTGCATCTTCCGAAACCGACCGCGCCATCGAACTTCGAGCCCGCGACCGCCAGCGGAAGTTGATTTCCAAGATCGACGCCGCTTTGCAGCGGCTGGACGAGGGCACCTATGGCTTTTGCGAAGAGACCGGCGAGCCGATCGGGTTGAAGCGCCTCGACGCCCGTCCGATCGCGACGCTGTCGATCGAGGCGCAGGAGCGCCACGAGCGCCGCGAGAAGGTCTATCGCGACGAGTAAGCGCCGCAGGGATTGTGGTTAGGAGGCCATGATCGCCGAGCGTAGTGCTTGGGCAGTAAGCTTTGCGACTTTGCAAGGTGATAGCATGATTGATCCCGCCAGCGTCGCTGGCGGGATCTTTTCATTTCGGGGACAGCAGGCGTCTTGCCGATGACAATGCGCCCGTGGATGACGTGCACCGATCCGTTGTCATGTCATGACTTGCGGCTGGCGGAGAGCTCTCCCAGGAGGCGAGCCATTTCCGCTTCGGTTTCTTCGCGGCTCTTCGGCGGCTCGCGCTGTGCTTCAAGCGTCGCCGGTTCGCCGCGTGCACCGGTGGGAAGACCACCCGCCGGACGGTGGGGAGACGTTGCGATCTCCGCTTCCAGAATCTTCTCAAACTCACTGACGAGCGCCGCGTTGTCTGCGGCGTGCTCGGGAGGTGTAAGCGCGACCGGGCGCATCGGTGAAAGCGCCTGTTGCCCGTCGAGGCGGTCGCTGCCGGTGCCGACAGGATTTGTCAGGACGCGCTCCCGCGCCCGGTCGAGGGCATCGACCAGGCTTTGCTCCGGCGTGGCGGGCTGACTGACGGAAGGCTGCAAAACCGCTGGCGGCGTGCTGGCATTGCCGGTGCGTAGCGGCTGGGAGGCCGGCTGGCTGGGCGCTTGCCGGGTCGGTGCCGCCTGCATCGGCGGGAGCATGTTCACCGGAGTGTCGTCGTCTCCATAGAGCACGTGCCCCATGGATGAAATGCTGTCGGAGGGCAACGGCGGGGGCATGACCGGCTCCGGTTGCCGGTCTTTCACGGCCGGCTGGGCGCGCGGAGCGGGTTGCGGCAAGGGCGCTGCCGCGGCGCGCGCAGGTGCTGGCATCGCCGCAGGCTGGTCCGTGTACGCCGCCGTCTCCTGGACAGCAGCGCCACTCTGCTCCGGGACGGCCGCTGGAACAGCGGTCATGATCCGGCTTTCAATGACGATGTCCGTCGGGCCGCCGATCATCAGGAGGTGCTCGACGTCGTCGCGGCGGACCAAAACGAGCCGGCGACGTGTGTCGACTGCGGCCGCATCCAGGACGGAAAGCCGCGGCTGGCGGTTGCGCCCGCCACGGAGGAAGGGCGAGGACGGGCGGCGCCGAACGATCCAGAGCACAAGCGCCAGGCAAGCCAGACCAAGCAGAACGGCGAGCGCGGCAACCAGAAACTTCGTGCCGTACTGGGCGATTATGTCCTCGAACATGAAGAGCTACTCCTTGGCGACACGTTTGATCCATTTGACGACTTTTTTCAGGCCTGCACAAGAACGGCCGGCGGCCTGTCCTCTAAAGCGTCGCCTGGCCATTCGCAATCGGCCGCGACGGGCGGCAAACAGGGTGGCTATAATCCCTGTGTATAGAGGCTTGCCGCTTTCATTCCTTGGCTTTTTGGGTTTCCCTCAAATAGCTAGAAGTGATTCTGCAATTGTCTCCCACGCCGCGCGGCCTTCAGGAGTTCGGGCCAAGAGAGTGAGCGATGTCTAAGATCCGCCAGGAGGTCGAATATCAAGCGCCGGTCGTCGAGAGCGGCAGCCGCCCCGGCGTGATCCTGCGGATCGTGCTGCTTGCAATCGTGCTGACCGCGTCGGCGGGCGCCTTCATCGTCTTCAAGAACCAGCTCGACAACGAGATCGTGCTCGGCATCCTCGGCGTGCTGGCAATGGTGGGGATCTTCTTCTTCGTCTCGGCCATGATCGGCTTCATCGAGATCATGCCGCAATCGCGCCCGGACGAACTGGCGCGGACCTTCGTCGACACCCAGCCGGACGGAACGCTGGTGACGGATCGAAAGGGGCGGATCGTCTATGCCAACGCCGCCTATGGGGCGCTGACCGGGGCGACCGGCGAGAGCGACGCCCAGACCCTCGAGACACTTTTTTCGCGTGATCGCGAGGCGAGCGAGTCGATCTACCGGCTGATGAACGGCCTGCACGAAGGGCAGGAAGGTGCCGAAGAGTTCCGCCTGCTCAAGCCGCTCAACCCGAGCACCGGTGTTGGGTCGGGCGCGCGCTGGTATCGGCTGAAGGCGCGCGTGCTTCCGAACCGCGAAGGGGGCGGACCATCGCTTTACGTCTGGCAGATTGCCGACATTACCTCGGAGCGCGACGACCAGGAGCGCTTCTTCAAGGAACTGCAGAACGCGATCGATTACCTCGATCATGCGCCGGCCGGATTCTTCTCCGCCGGGCGCAAGGGTGAGATCGTCTATCTCAACGCGACGCTGGCGGATTGGCTCGGTATCGACCTGACGAAATTTCATCCGGGCACATTCTCGGTCGGCGACCTCGTCGCCGGCGAGGGGCTGGCGCTGGTGCAGTCGGTGCAGGCCGAACCGGGGGCGATGCGCACGAAAGTGCTCGAGCTTGATCTGCGCAAATCCAACGGGCAGAGCCTGCCGGTCCGTCTCGTTCATCGCGTCAGCGCGACGCGCGACGGAGCGCCGGGTGAAAGCCGCACGATCGTGCTGGCCCGCGATGTTACAGAAGACGGCGATGCGTCCGCTTCCAACGCGGCCATGCGCTTCACCCGGTTCTTCAACAACACGCCGATGGCGATTGCCTCCGTCGACGGCGCCGGGCGCATCCTGCGCACCAATGCCCCGTTCCTGAAGCTGTTCTCGGGGGTCGTGTCCCGCGACGACATCGACCACGGGGCCAGGCTGGAAGCGATCGTGCACCAGAACGACCGCCCGCGGTTGGAGGCTGCACTGGATGCCGCCCGTGACCGCCAGGGCGACATTCCGCCGATCGATTCGCTGTATCCAGGCGATGAGGGGCGACACTTCCGCTTCTATGTGAACGCCGTCATCGACCAGAACGATCAGGCGCCGGAAGAAGCGGCGATTGTCTACGCCGTCGAGATCACCGAGCAGAAGGCGCTCGAGACGCAGATGGCGCAGACCCAGAAGATGAATGCGGTCGGCACGCTTGCCGGCGGCATCGCGCATGACTTCAACAACGTGCTGACGGCGATCCTGCTCTCCTCCGACCATCTGTTGTTGTCGGCGCGGCCGTCGGACCCGAGTTTCGCGGACCTGATGGAGATCAAGCGAAACGCCAACCGCGCGGCCGTGCTGGTGCGTCAGCTTCTCGCCTTCTCGCGCAAGCAGACGATGCGGCCGACCGTGCTGCAGATGACCGACGTCATCGGCGACCTGCGCATGCTAGTCGACCGCATGACCGGCACGAAGGTCAAGATCGAGGTCGACTATGGGCGTGACCTGTGGCCTGTCCGGTCCGATCTAGGCCAGTTCGAACAAGTGTTGATCAACCTCGCCGTCAATGCCCGCGACGCGATGCCCGTTGGCGGCACGATCACGTTCCGCACGCGCAATGTCTCGGCGTCGCAAGTGGCGGCATTCAACTATCGGGAGTTGCCGTCGGCGGACTATGTCGAGATCGATGTCGTCGACCAGGGCACCGGCATTCCGGCGGAGATCCGCGACAAGATCTTCGAGCCGTTCTTCACGACGAAGGACGTCGGCAAGGGAACCGGGCTCGGCCTGTCGATGGTCTATGGCATCGTCAAGCAGAGCGGCGGCTACATCTTCGTCGATTCCGAAACGGGCAAGGGCACGACGTTCCGCATCTTCATGCCGCGCCACATCGAGGAAGCGCCGGCCGCCACCGCACCCACCGAGATCGCCGTCGACAGCGCGGCGCAGCACGCGACCTCGGCTGTGCCCGCAGCAAAGGAACCTCGCGACCTCACCGGGGATTCGGCCGTCGTCCTTCTTGTCGAGGACGAGGAAGCGGTACGCCGCGGCGGCAAGCGCATGCTGGAGACACGCGGTTATACCGTGCACGAGGCGGGATCCGGCGTCGAAGCGCTCGACATCATGGAAGAACTGGACGGTGCCGTCGACATCGTCGTTTCGGACGTGGTCATGCCGGAAATGGACGGTCCCTCGCTCTTGCGCGAGTTGCGCAAGAAATACCCGGACCTGAAATTCATCTTCGTCTCCGGCTATGCGGAGGACGCGTTCGCCCGCAACCTGCCCGCCGAGGCCAAGTTCGGCTTCCTGCCTAAGCCGTTCTCGCTCAAGCAGCTGGCGGAAGCCGTAAGGGAGATGCTGGACGGGTAGGCGCCAGTCCAGTCCGTCGAACGGGCTTTCGCCCGCCCGCCGTGAGGGTGGGCGGTCGAAAATCGTCTTAGATTAGACCGATATAAAAACGACGAGGCGCCGAGGTATCCAGTGCGGAGCCGATGGCAAATTCCTCGGCGCTCTCTCGCCGGGCTTTGCGGTGGCCCGCTCAGACCGCCAGCGCTACGGCGATTTCCGCTGCAAGCCGTGCGTTGTTCTCCACAAGCGCGATATTGGTCGCGAGGCTGCGGCCGTCGGTGAGGCGGAAGATCGTATCGAGCAGATAGGGGGTCACGTCCTTGCCGGTGATCTCGTCGCGCTCGGCATTGTCCAGCGCGCGCTCGATGTAGATCTCCATCTCGGGGCGCGGAATTTCGTTCTCCGCGGGCACCGGATTGGCGACCAGCATGCCACCCATGATGCCGAGTTGCTCGCGCACGGCCTGGAAATTGGCGATCGCGGCCGGGCTGTTCAGCATCAGAGGGCTCGGCAGGCCGGAATCACGCGACCAGAAAGCGGGAAAATTCGGGCTGTCATAGGTGACGACGGGAACGCCGCGCGTCTCGAGCACTTCGAGCGTCTTTGGGATGTCGAGGATCGCCTTGGCGCCGGCACAGACGACGATGACGCCGGTACGCGCCAGTTCTTCCAGGTCGGCGGAAATGTCGAACGTCTCCTCGGCCTTGCGGTGGACGCCGCCGATGCCGCCGGTGGCGAAGACGCGGATGCCGGCGAGGGCGGCGCCGATCATCGTTGCCGCGACCGTGGTTGCGCCGGTCCGGCGCTCGGCGATGGCGAAGGCGAGGTCGGCACGCGAAACCTTCATCGCGCCGCTCGTCTGCGCCAACGCCTCCAGTTCGGCGTCGTCGAGGCCGATGTGCAGCACGCCGTCGATCACGGCGATGGTGGCGGGCACCGCACCTTCCTCGCGAATGATCCGTTCGACGCTTCGCGCCATCTCCAGATTGCCCGGATAGGGCATGCCGTGGGTGATGATGGTGGACTCGAGCGCCACGATCGCGGCGCCGCGTGCCTTAGCGGCCGTCACCTCGTCGGAATAGGCGATCGGCAGGAGCGGGGTGGCGGATCTTGTCATCTTCGGTTCCTCGCAACGTGAAAGCGGTTTGGCTGTCTGCATCTTATGCCGTCATCGTGGTCTCATGACAGAACTTCCGCCTCGGATACAAGACCCATGACGCGGGCGAGCAGGTCGGGCTCGAGTTCCTCGGCGACGGCAAGCGGCGAGCGCACCGCAATCAGCGCTGCGGCAACGCCCTGCCGGAGCGCTGTTGCGAGCGGTTGGCCGTCCAGCCGGGCCGAGAGAAAACCGGACGCCAGCGCGTCGCCGGCGCCGGTCACGTCGCCCAGCGCTTCGAGCAGTGGTGGCGCCAGCATCGCCACGCCGGTGGCGTCGAAGGCGATCACCGCGTCGCGCCCCCGCGTCACGACACCGGATGACAGCCCCGCACGCCGCAACAAGTCTGGCCATTGCCACGGATCATCGGGCCGGGTCGCCGCCAGCGCGCGCGCCTCCGCCTCGTTCATGAACAGGCAGGTGAGCGCGGGGAGGGCGTTCTGGAATCTGATGACCTTGGCGGGGGATATCGCGATGCCGCAGACCGGCTTGCCGGCGGAGCGTGCGGCGTAGGCGATGGCCGTGACGGTTTCCTCCGGCAGGTTGGCGTCGGTCACGAGTGCATCGGCGCAAGCAATGGCGTCGCGCACCGCGCGCTGCTGCAGGCGCCGGGGCGAAAAGAGACGGTAGAGCTCCATGTCGGCGAGCGCGATCACCAGATTGCCGTCGCGCTCGATGATCGCGGTATAGCTCGGGGTGGCGCGGTCGAGAAAGATGAAGGGCATGTCCTCGACGCCGGCGGCCAGGGCAGCAGCGGCGACGAGCTCGCCGTCGCTGTCTCCGCCGCGCGGGGCGATGAGGCGCACGGCATGGCCGAGGCGCGAAAGGTTGCGGGCCGCGTTGAAGGCGCCGCCGCCGGCCTCGACGAACCAGTTGCCGGGATTGCTGGCGCCGGGGGCCGTCTCGCCATGGATGCGGCCGCGGCGATCGACATGGGCGCCGCCAAGCACGAGGATGTTTCTACCGGTCATTTTCCTGCCTTCTGCCCGATCCGATTCGCGTGTCATTTCCCCTCGCACCCATCGGCGCCACGATGGTAGAATGAGTGCCTAGGTTCTTGAAACGAAAAGAGAACATACGCTCGAATATCGAAGTAAATCAACTGCATGGTGTGCTGTTGCCAAAAGAGAACAAAAAGTGTACAAAGCTTCCATCGGCGGCTTCATTGCCTGTCTGGCCCCAATAACCTAAAGGTGGAGCAAATGGCACAAAACACTTTGCGGCTCGTAGAGGACAAATCGGTGGACAAAAGCAAGGCACTCGAAGCGGCACTTTCTCAGATTGAGAGGTCGTTCGGCAAGGGCTCGATCATGAAGCTCGGCTCGAAGGACAGCGTCGTCGAGATCGAAACCATCCCGACCGGCTCGCTCGGTCTCGACATTGCGCTCGGGATCGGCGGCCTGCCGAAGGGGCGGATCATCGAGATCTACGGTCCGGAAAGCTCGGGCAAGACCACGATGGCGTTGCAGACGATCGCCGAAGCCCAGAAGAAGGGCGGCATCTGCGGCTTCGTCGATGCCGAGCACGCGCTCGATCCCGTCTATGCCCGCAAGCTTGGCGTCGACCTGGAGAGCCTCCTGATCTCGCAGCCGGACAACGGCGAGCAGGCACTCGAGATCACCGATGCGCTCGTGCGTTCCGGGGCGATCGACGTGCTCGTGATCGACTCGGTCGCCGCGCTCACGCCGCGCGCCGAAATCGAAGGCGAGATGGGCGACAGCCTGCCGGGCCTGCAGGCCCGGCTGATGAGCCAGGCGCTGCGCAAGCTGACGGCCTCGATCTCGCGCTCCAACACCATGGTCATCTTCATCAACCAGATCCGCATGAAGATCGGCGTCATGTTCGGCTCGCCGGAAACGACGACGGGCGGCAATGCGCTGAAGTTCTACGCTTCCGTCCGCCTCGACATCCGCCGCATCGGCGCGGTCAAGGATCGCGACGAGGTCATCGGCAACCAGACGAAGATCAAGGTCGTCAAGAACAAGATGGCACCGCCCTTCAAGGAGGTCGAGTTCGACATCATGTATGGCGAGGGCGTGTCCAAGACCGGCGAACTGATCGACCTCGGCGTCAAGGCCGGCATTGTCGAGAAGTCCGGCTCCTGGTTCTCCTACAACAGCCAGCGCCTCGGCCAGGGCCGCGAGAACGCCAAGCAGTTCCTGCGCGACAACCCGGATGCGGCGCGCGAGATCGAAATGGCGCTTCGCCAGAACGCCGGCCTGATCGCCGACAAGTTGCTCGACGGCAAGCCCGAGGACGACGGCGACAGCCTCGCCGAGATGTGATCGACGCCACGCCGATGGAGCAGCCTCACAGGATCTGCTCCGTCGATGTGTAGGGTTTTGTCGCCAGCGGCTGCCCGTGAACATTGACGTCTTCGATTTCCCGTTGTCGCCGAGGACGCTAAAAGTCGTTTAAAGCAAAAGCCCGTCACGTGATCTCTCGTGACGGGCTTTTTTCTTTGACCCGGCGCGAGGCCGGGTCGTGATCATCTTCTGTTGGGTGCCGCTCAGGCGGCCATGGCCTTCTTCAGGTTCTCGTCGATCTTGTCGAGGAAGCCGGTGGTGGAGAGCCACGGCTGGTCGGGGCCGATCAGGAGCGCCAGGTCCTTGGTCATGAAGCCGGCCTCGACGGTGTCCACGCAGACCTTTTCGAGCGTCGAGGCGAACTTCGCCAGCTCGGCATTGCTGTCGAGCTTGGCGCGGTGCGCCAGGCCGCGGGTCCAGGCGAAGATTGAGGCGATCGAGTTGGTCGAGGTCTCTTCGCCCTTCTCGTGCTGGCGGTAGTGGCGGGTGACGGTGCCGTGCGCGGCTTCGGCTTCGACCGTCTGGCCGTCCGGCGTCATCAGCACCGAGGTCATCAGGCCGAGCGAGCCGAAGCCCTGCGCGACGATGTCCGACTGCACGTCGCCGTCATAGTTCTTGCAGGCCCAGACGTAGCCGCCGGACCACTTCAGCGCCGAGGCGACCATGTCGTCGATCAGACGGTGCTCGTACCAGAGTTTCGCTTCCTTGAACTTGTCGGCGAACTCCTTGTCGAAGACCTCCTGGAAGATGTCCTTGAAGCGGCCGTCATAGACCTTGAGGATGGTGTTCTTCGTCGAGAGATAGACCGGGACCTTGCGCTGCAGGCCATAGTTAAACGAGGCGCGGGCGAATTCGGTGATCGAGTCATCGAGATTGTACATGCCCATGGCGACACCGGCGGACGGCGCATCGAAGACGTCGTATTCGATTTCCTTGCCGTCCTCGCCGACGAACTTCATCGTCAGCTTGCCCTTGCCGGGGAACTTGAAGTCGGTGGCGCGGTACTGGTCGCCGAAGGCGTGGCGGCCGACGATGATCGGCTTGGTCCAGCCGGGAACGAGGCGCGGCACGTTCTTGCAGATGATCGGTTCGCGGAAGATGACGCCGCCGAGGATGTTGCGGATCGTGCCGTTCGGCGACTTCCACATCTTCTTCAGCTTGAACTCCTCGACGCGCGCTTCGTCCGGGGTGATGGTGGCGCACTTGACGCCGACGCCATGCTTCTTGATCGCGTTGGCGGCATCGACCGTCACCTGGTCGTCGGTGGCGTCGCGGTTCTCCATGCCGAGGTCGAAGTACTTCAGGTCGATGTCCAGGTACGGATGGATCAGCTTGTCCTTGATGAACTGCCAGATGATGCGCGTCATCTCGTCGCCGTCGAGTTCGACGACCGGATTGGCGACCTTGATCTTTTTCATGGATTGCCTCGTAGCCTAGTGGGGCCGGATGCCCCGTTTCGTGAAGTAGCGATCGCGTGCGGCTATACCACTTGGGGCAGGGAAGGCAAAGCCGACCAAGGACTGAGAGACTTTATTTTCGCCCGGCAAGGAATATGCTCCGCGACTCAGATGCCGGGTCGTCGACCGATGCGAGTCGTTCCCGCAAAATGCCGCAAAGGGTGGCCAATTGGTAGCGCATCAGCCAGGGCCGCTCGGCCCCATGCAATCCTTTCCGGGGAGATTACCACAATGCGTCTATGCCTCGCCGCCGCACTCGTCCTGTTGCCGTCCCTTGCTTTTGCGGCAGACGCTGCGGAACCGGTGCGTGAAATCATGACCACGGCAACGAACAACTGGGCCGATCTTGCCAACGACAACGACAACCCACCGGATTACGTCGACTATTTCAATGACGAGTTCCTGAAGCGGCTCTACAGCAAGGATTTCGTCGCGAAATATCGCGAGGCGGCAAGGTATCCGGCCTACGAGGACGGCGGATCGCCGTTCGACTACGACGTGATTGCCATGGGCCAGGACGGCTGTTCGATCAAGGACCTGAAGATCGAGGCGGCGCCGGCCGCCGCTGGTGTGACGACGGTGAAGACGACCTTCGACAACACCCATTGTTTCGGCGAACGGGCAGCGGATTGGACGCCGGCGGAGGTGGATTTCCAAGTGGTTGAGGAGGATGGCCGCCCCGTTGTCGACGACATCCTGCGGCCGCAGGACGGTGATCCGGGCTCGCTGAAGGCGGAACTGACGGAGATCGCGAAAGAGGGGGCCAATCCCCAGCCGGACCAGGAGGGCATTTCGCCCGAGTAGGGCGGCATTCTTTCCTTTTTCCGCGCGATGTGGCAGGGGAGCGCGGCCGGAGGACCGGGACGACTTCGCCCCGACAATGACGGCATCAACGGAAATTAAGACGGTTGAGCGGATGGCGGGCACGAATAGCGAGCGGCAACTGATAGCGGAAGGGCCGGCGATTATTCTGGTCCACCCCCAGCTTGGTGAAAACATCGGCATGGTGGCGCGCGCCATGGCCAATTTCGGTCTGGCCGAGCTGCGCCTCGTCAACCCGCGGGACGGCTGGCCGAGCGAGAAGGCGATTTCGGCAGCGAGCAAGGCGGATCATGTCATCGCGGCAACGAAGGTCTTCTCGTCGCTGGAGGAGGCAGTCGCCGACCTCAATTTCGTCTATGCCACGACGGCGCGCGACCGCTACGGCTACAAGGAGGTGCGCTCACCGGTGGTGGCGGCCGAGACGCTGCGGGCGCGGTTTCGTGCGGGCGAGGGGACCGGCATCCTGTTCGGTCGTGAGCGCACCGGGCTGACCAACGAGGAGATCGCGCTCGCCGACGAACTTGTCACCTTTCCGGTCAATCCCGCCTTTGCATCGCTCAATTTGGCGCAGGCCGTTCTGCTGATGAGCTACGAGTGGATGAAGACCGGCATGGGGTCGATCGAAGAAACGGCCTTCAGCGCGCTGCCGCAGCGCCCAGCGAAGAAGGACGAGCTACAGGGCCTGTTCGACCATGTCGAGGAAGCGCTCGACGCGCGCGGCTACTTCCGTCCCGCCGCCAAGAAGCCGAAATTGATCGAGAATCTGCGGGCGGCACTCACACGCCCATCATTCACCGGTTCGGAAATCCAGGTCTTGCGTGGCATCGTTTCCTGTCTCGATCGTTTCACTCGCGACGCGCCGCGCGGCTCGGGCGCGCCAGTGCTGAACCGCACCAGAAACAGAAGACCGAAGGCTGCCCGTGGCGACGAATAGCCCCAAACCCATCCTCGTGTTCGACAGCGGCATCGGCGGGCTGACGGTGCTGCGCGAGGCGCGCGTGCTGATGCCGGAGCGGCACTTCATCTATGTCGCCGACGATGCGGGCTTTCCCTACGGCGGCTGGGAAGAGGTTGCACTGAAGAAACACATCATCGCGCTCTTTGACAAACTGCTGGCGCAGCACGACCCGGAGATCTGCGTCATCGCATGCAACACCGCCTTTACGCTCGTTGGCGCCGACCTGCGCGCCACCTTTCCGACAATGCGCTTCGTTGGCACCGTTCCGGCGATCAAGCCGGCCGCCGAGCGCACCCGCTCGGGGCTCGTATCCGTGCTGGCGACGCCGGGAACGGTCAAGCGCGCCTACACGCGCGACCTGATCCAATCCTTTGCGACGCAATGCCATGTGCGCCTTGTCGGCTCGGAAAACCTGGCGCGGATGGCGGAGGCCTATATCCGCGGTGAAACGCTGTCGGACGAGGCGGTGACGGCCGAGATCGACCAGTGCTTCGTCGAGCGGGACGGACGCAAGACCGATATCGTCGTGCTGGCCTGCACGCACTATCCCTTCATGGCGAACGTCTTCCGCCGCCTTGCGCCCTGGCCGGTCGACTGGCTCGATCCGGCGGAGGCAATCGCCCGCCAGGCGCGCCGGCTGGTGCCGCCGCTCGAGGTCCTGGCCCCCGGCGAAGATGTCGCCATCTTCACCTCCGGTCGGCCGGATTTTGCCACGCAACGGCTGATGCAGGGGTTCGGCTTGAAGGTCTGACGCAGCGCCTTACCTTCTCTCGTCTGTCACCAGGCGACGGGGAGGCACCGATGCTACGCGGACGATGTCATTGCGGCGATACGGTTTTCGAGATCGATGGTGAACTGCCACAGGCGCTGACGCGTTGCACCTGCTCGTTTTGCTCCAAGCGCGGCCAGCTCTATGCCTATTACGAGCCCGGCCAGCTTCGGATCGTCGGCGTTCCGAGCCACGATTCGATCTATCGCTGGAACACGGGGCTAGTCGCTCACCATTTCTGCGCCGCTTGTGGCTGCGGCACCTACACCGACAGTCCGGCCTTCGAGATCGGCGGCGGCTGGGACGGGGTGAGCCGCCGGATCGGCATTAACGCCCGGCTGTTCGACGACTTCGATGCAGCCGAGGCGCCGGTAACGGTGATCGATGGCAAGAATCTCTGGTGAAGCTCACCTTCCTGTGGGTTTTTGCAATCACTTGCCCGCAGTAACCGATTTCGTGCTAGGCCTGTCCCGTTTTTCCGGCCGCACCAGACTGGCCGAGTCAATCGATGAGCACGAGGGTTGAATGAAGGTCGGCATCGACATGGGAACGGCGCAGGGCGGCGCGCCGGCCACGCTCGATATCGAGGAACTGCTCGCGACCCGTCTGCTCGTGCAGGGCAACTCCGGTTCCGGCAAGTCGCACCTGCTCCGGCGTCTGCTCGAACAGTCCGCGCCCTGGGTGCAGCAGTGCATCATCGACCCCGAGGGCGATTTCGTCACCCTGTCCGACAAGTTCGGCCATGTGGTGGTCGAGGGTGAGCGCACCGATGCCGAACTGATCGGCATTGCCACGCGGATCCGCCAGCACCGCGTCTCCTGCGTGCTCTCGCTTGAAGGCCTCGAGGTCGAGCAGCAGATGCGCGCGGCCGGCATCTTCCTGAATGCGATGTTCGATGCCGATCGCGACTACTGGTACCCGGTCCTGGTCGTGGTCGACGAGGCGCAAATGTTTGCGCCGTCGGTCGCCGGCGATGTCGGTGAGGAGGCCCGAAAGGTTTCGCTCGGCGCGATGACCAACCTGATGTGCCGCGGCCGCAAGCGCGGGCTTGCCGGCGTGATCGCAACGCAGCGGCTGGCGAAGCTTGCCAAGAACGTTGCCGCCGAAGCCTCCAACTTCCTGATGGGGCGAACCTTTCTCGATATCGACATGGCCCGCGCCGCCGACCTGCTCGGCATGGACCGCCGTCAGGCGGAAATGTTCCGCGACCTGAAGCGCGGCTCGTTCGTGGCGCTCGGTCCGGCGCTCTCGCGTCGCCCGCTGTCGGTCACGATCGGGTCGGTCGAGACGTCCGCCCGCTCGACAAGCCCGAAGCTGATGCCGCTGCCGGAGGCGCCGCAGGATGTCGAGGACCTGATCTTCACGCCCGATCCCGAGGAATTCACGCGCCCGCTGGTGCGCCGCGTCGCCCCGCAGCCGCGGCCGACGACCGACATCCTCGCCGAACTTTCACGCGCCCGTCCGGAACCGGTCGCCGTCGAGGCGGCGCGGCCTGCAGCCCCGGAAATGCCGGCGGAGGAGCGCGAGGCACTGCTCGATCAGGTGCTGGCTGAAATCCTCGACAATCCCGGTGCGGCCTTTCGCGCCGATGCCGAGCTGTTCCAGGATTTTCTCGTGCGTTGCCGAATCCGGCGCGTTCCCGGCGCGCCGCTGTCGCTGCCGGCCTTCCGCCGCAAGATGGCCGTCGCTCGCTCAGGGGTCGATGCGGAGACGGCGGGAACGGAACTCTGGGCCACCGCTCTCGAACTGTCACGCGCGGTGACCGAGGATTTGCAGGGCGTTTTCCTGCTTGTCGCGCAGGCGGCCGTGCGCGGGTTGCCGTGTCCGTCCGATGCGATGATTGCCCGGGCCTATGGCACCCATTCGGCCCGCCGGGCACGTCGCCTGCTCGGCTATTTCGAGGAGCAGGGGCTGATCGTCGTCCACAGCGATCTGGCCGGCCTGCGCATCGTCGCTTTCCCCGACCTGGCCTGCGAAACGCAGCCGGGCGATGCCAATGGCCCGGATCTGACGGACACGTTGCGCCACGCGGCGGAATAAGCTGCAGATGCCCATATTCGGTTTGACAAATTTGTAAAACTCACATACTGACGCCCCGACGCCGGGCAGAGATGTCCGGTGTTTCATTTGACATGTCCCGTGGCTTCTCCGGTCCGCGTATCGTGAGAAACCTGTCAGAAGGCCAGCATGGCATTCAGAGGAGGGCGTGTTTCCTTGATCCGGTTTGGAAGCAAACCGGTGTAGCTGATTGAAAGGAAATGCGATGAGCAAGCGCGCTTCATCCAAGTACAAAATCGACCGCCGCATAGGCGAAAACATCTGGGGCCGTCCGAAGTCCCCGGTGAACCGCCGCGAATACGGCCCGGGCCAGCACGGCCAGCGCCGCAAGTCCAAGCTCTCCGACTTCGGCGTGCAGCTGCGCGCCAAGCAGAAGCTGAAGGGCTACTACGGCGACATCCGCGAGAAGCAGTTCCGCGCCATCTACGACGAAGCCAACCGTCGTAAGGGCGACGCCTCGGAGAACCTGATCGGTCTGCTCGAGTCGCGTCTCGACGCGATCGTCTACCGCGCCAAGTTCGTTCCGACGGTCTTCGCTTCGCGTCAGTTCATCAACCACGGCCACGTCAAGGTCAATGGCGTCCGCGTCAACATCGGTTCCTACCGTTGCAAGCCCGGCGACGTGATCGAGGTGAAGGAAAAGTCCAAGCAGCTCGTAACGGTTCTCGAATCGGTGCAGCTCGCCGAGCGCGACGTTCCGGACTACATCGAAGTGGACCACAACAAGATGGTTGCGACCTACGCACGCGTTCCGGCTCTTTCCGACGTACCGTACCCGGTCATCATGGAACCGAACCTGGTCGTCGAATTCTATTCGCGTTAATCCTGGCCTCGGCCATTGGATTTCGAAAGCCGCCCCAACCGGGCGGCTTTTTTCGTTTCGACTTGGCAATTGTCAGCGCTGCAGGACTGACGCGCAGAAACCGCTTGATCTTGGCGCCCTCGACGGGCAATTCCTCCTCGCAGCAAAAGATTACGTTCGGCCGCGCACCGAACAGGAGCGGAAGATGAACGTCGCAGCAAGCACCAACAGCAGCGAATTCGAAGTGGCCGAGACGGCGGATATCGCCGTTGACCATCCGCTTTTCTCGCAGATGCCGTCGTCGGTGTCGTTCAACAAGTTGCGCAAGCGGCTGCTGCGACAGGTTCGCCAGGCGATGGACGACTTCGCGATGCTCAAAGGGCAGAAGCGCTGGCTCATCGGACTTTCCGGCGGCAAGGACAGTTATGGCCTGCTGGCGGTGCTCCTGGATCTGCAATGGCGCGGCCTGCTGCCGGTCGAGCTGGTCGCCTGCAACCTCGATCAGGGCCAGCCGAACTTTCCCAAGCACGTCCTTCCAAACTACCTTGCCTCGATCGGCGTCAAGCATCGGATCGAGTATCGCGATACCTATTCGGTGGTGAAGGAGAAAGTGCCGGAGGGGGCGACCTATTGCTCGCTCTGCTCGCGGCTGCGGCGCGGCAACCTCTACCGGATCGCACGGGAGGAGGGATGCGACGCGCTCGTCCTCGGCCATCATCGCGAGGATATCCTCGAGACCTTCTTCATGAATTTCTTCCACGGCGGACGCTTGGCGTCGATGCCGGCGAAGCTTCTCAACGATGATGGCGACCTGTTGGTGCTTCGCCCGCTTGCCTATGCCGCGGAGGACGACCTGGCGAAGTTCGCGACGGCGATGCAGTTTCCGATCATCCCTTGCGACCTCTGCGGCTCGCAGGATGGTCTGCAGCGAAATGCGATGAAGGCGATGCTGGCCGATATCGAGGCGCGCATGCCCGGCCGCAAGGACACGATGCTGCGCGCCCTCGCGCATGTGAATCCGTCGCACCTTCTGGACCCGACGCTCTTCGATTTCTCCTCCCTTGCCGCGGTACCTGCGAATGACGATACAAATTGACATCAATGCGCTCGCCCTCCTTCTCCGCACAGCGGCGGAGGTGGAGATCCGCCCGCGTTTTCGCGCGCTGGCCGAAGGCGACGTGCGGACCAAGACGAGCGCGATCGATCTGGTGACGGAGGCCGATGAGGCCGCCGAGCGCTACATCAAGGCCGGCATGGAGGCCGTCCTGCCGGGTGCGCTGTTCATTGGCGAGGAAAGCGTGGCCGCCGATCCGGAACTGCTGCCGAAACTTGCGCAGGCGGATCTGGCGGTGATCATCGATCCGATCGACGGAACCTTCAACTTCGCGGCCGGCGTGCCACTGTTCGGCGTCATGGCGGCCGTCGTCTCGGGCGGCGAAACCATCGCCGGCGTGATCTACGATCCGATGGGCGACGATTTCGTCCTTGCGGAGAAGGGTGCTGGCGCGTGGCAGACCGGTGGGGATCGCCCTGCCGTTCGACTGAAGGCGGCTGGTGCCGTTCCGCTTGCCGAGATGACCGGCATGGCTTCGACCGGCTTTCTGCCTCCTGAAAAACGGGCGCGGGTGATGGCCAATCTTGCCAAGGTGGCGTTTGCGTCGAACTACCGTTGCGCGGCGCACGAGTACCGGACCTTTGCCGCGGGGCACGTGCATTATCTCATGTACAACAAGCTGATGCCCTGGGATCATCTTGCCGGCACGCTGATCAGCCAGGAGGCGGGCGCCTATGCTGCGCGCCTCGACGGTTCCCCCTACGAGCCCCGCCATGTCGACGGAGGTTTACTGATCGCGCCCGATAGGGATAGCTGGGCAATGATGCGTCGCGACGTTTTCGTCGACTGACGGATTTCCGGTAAGCAAAAGAAGGGCCCGGATGTTTGTCCGGGCCATTTTTGTTGCTGCCGATCGGATCAGGCCGGCTGGCTCTGGGACTGGAACAGCTTTCCCCGTTCTGCGATCAGCACGAAGACCAGACCAATGACGCCGACCGAAAAGAACCCGAGTACAAGCGGCAACGCGGTGCCGTTGAAGGCCTGACCAATGGCGCCGCCAATGACGGCGCCACCGGCCGTGCCCATGAAGCCGAGGACGGACGAGGCGGTGCCGGCCACATGGCCGAGCGGCTCCATCGCCAGCGAGTTGAAGTTCGAGCCGATCCATCCGAACTGGAACATCGCCAGCGCGAACAGGACGATGAAGATCGGGAAGGGCACATGCCCCGGCCAGGCCAGCGTGCAGGCCAGCCAGATCGTGTTCACGGTCAGAAAGCCGACCAGCGCCCCATGTGACAGAGGTCGCATGCCGAAACGTCCGACCAGCCTCGCATTGACGAAGGACGAGAGGGCCATGAACGCGGCGACGCCGGCGAACGCGACCGGGAACCACACACCGAGTTCATAGATGCCGACATAGATCTGCTGGGCGGAATTGATGAAGCCGAATAGCGCGCCGAAGATGAAGGTGCTTGCGAGCGTGTAGCAGAGCGCCACGCGGTTCGTCAGCACGATCCGGAATCCTTCCAGGACGGAGGCCGGCGTAAAAGGGCGGACGTCGTCCGGCGCGAGCGTCTCCGGCAGACGAAAGTACATCCAGGCGGCTACCAGGGTCCCGATCACACCCATGAAGATGAAGATCAGGTGCCAGTCGCCGAACAGCATGACGACCTGTCCGGTGCCGGGAGCGAGCACGGGGACGATCATGAAGACCATCATGATCAGCGACATGATTTCCGCCATCGCCCGGCCGCCGAAGATGTCGCGCACGATCGAGACGGTGATCACGCGCATGGCCGAGGAGCCGATGCCCTGCACGAAGCGCAACGTCAGCAAGGCTGCAAAGCTCGGAACGAGCACGGCAACAAAGGAAGAAACGATATAGATGCCGAGGCCGACAAACATGGGAGCCCGGCGCCCGAACCGGTCGGAGATCGGCCCGTACAATAGCTGCGCAATTGCGAACCCGATCAAATAGGCGGAAATGACGTATTGCCGGTGGTTCTCGTTCTCCACGCCGAGGCTAGCGCCGATCTGCTGGAGCCCCGGCAGCATGATGTCGATGGCAAGTGCGTTCAGCGCCATCAGCATCGCCATCAGAGCGATGAATTCGATTTTTCCCATACCGTTCAGGCGCCGGATGGCTTCGGCCGAAAGTGCGCTCATATTGAAAATCCATGTATAAATGAGAGGAGGCGCCGTTGGGAGCGGCGCCTCGATCGATTTCCGGTCTGACTGCGGTCCGAAGGTACCTTACGCGGCGCCCTTGACTGCGATCCCCTGTCCTTCGAGGTGGGACTTCAGTTCACCGGACTGGAACATTTCGCGGACGATATCACAGCCGCCAACAAACTCGCCCTTGACGTAGAGCTGCGGAATCGTCGGCCAGTTGGAGTAATCCTTGATACCCTGGCGGAGGTCTGCGTCGGCCAGCACGTTGATGCCCTTGTAGTCGACGCCGACATAGTCGAGGATCTGCGCGACCTGGCCGGAGAAACCGCACTGCGGAAACTGCGGGGTGCCCTTCATGAAGAGCACGACGTCATTGTTCTTGACCTCGTTGTCGATGAAATCGTGAATGCCACTCATTTCGAATCCCTTTTCTATCCGGGTTCAAGGCCCGAACCGCTGAGTTGCCACTTAAATAGCATGCGCGGGATGAATTTCCATCACCCCGCGTCGATATGTTCCATCAAATCTGCTGATGAACGAGCCCAGGGCTTAAGCGCGGCTGCGCTGCTTGCTGCGGGCGGCGGCGGTCCTGCGCCGGCTGACCTGCTTGCGGGCAGGCCTCGGCTTCAGGGCGGCCTCGACGATGTCCGCTAGAATGCCGCCAGACTTTGTCTTGCTGGTACGACGGCGGGTTCGCCTCGTCTTTGTCCCTCGTACGCCGGATTTGTTCAGCACTTCCTTCAAGGCGCTGCTGACGACTCCGGAGACGAATTCCTCGATCACGCCCGCCATCTTGGCGAACTCACTCCGGTGCCGATGTCTGCAGGGCTAGTGCGTGGAGAACCCCGCCCATGTTGCCCTTCAATGCATTGTAGACCATCTGGTGCTGCTGCACGCGGGTCTTGCCGCGGAAGGCTTCCGCGACAACTTCGGCGGCGTAGTGATCCCCATCGCCCGCGAGATCCCGGATCGTGACCTTGGCCCCTGGAATGCCGGCCTTGATCATGTCTTCGATTTCACCTGGTGCCATGGGCATGTGATGCACTCCCTTATCTTCTATTCGGCGGCAGCCGCTGCATTCGAACTGCCATCCATGAAGTCAGGGAACCACGATTCATGGGTATCGCGCAATCGGTCAATCGGGAGCGCGAGCAGATCGTCGACAACGAGGCTGGTGCCATCAACGGTACCGAGGCGGCGGAACGGTACGCCGGCCCCTTCTGCGTTGGCGCAGAGGAAGTTGGCGAGGTCTGCCGGGATGGTGATGACGTAACGCGCTTGGTCTTCGCCGAAGAGCAGGGCGTGCGCCGGGCCGTTCGCTTCCGACAGGCTGATCTTCATGCCCTTGCCGGACGCCATGGCCATTTCGGCAAGCGCCACGGCGAGGCCGCCCGAGGAAATGTCGTGACAGGCGCTGACCTGGCCGTTGCGGATCGCCGAGCGGATGAAGTCGCCGTTGCGGCGCTCGTCCGCAAGGTCAACTGTCGGCGCCGGGCCGTCGATGATGCCGAGCACGTCGCGCAGGTAGACCGACTGGCCGAGATGCGTGCCGTCGCCGCCGATCAGGATGACGTGGTCGCCCTCATTGGCGCTGCCGACCTTGGCCATGATCGACCAATCCGGCAGCAGGCCAACACCGGCAATGGTGGGCGTCGGCAGGATGGCGACACCGTTCGTCTCGTTGTAGAGCGAGACGTTGCCGGAGACGATCGGGAAGTCGAGCGCGCGGCAAGCCTCGCCGATGCCCTGGATCGCCTTGACGAACTGGCCCATGATGTCGGGCTTCTCCGGGTTGCCGAAGTTCAGATTGTCGGTCGCAGCCAGCGGCTCGGCGCCCGTCGCGGTGATGTTGCGCCAGCATTCGGCGACCGCCTGCTTGCCGCCCTCAAACGGATCGGCCTCGACATAGCGCGGCGTCACGTCGGAGGAGAAGGCGAGCGCCTTGGTCGGATGGCCCTCGACGCGCACGACGCCGGCGTCGCCGCCGGGGACCTGCAGCGAGTTGCCCTGGATCAGCGTGTCGTACTGCTCGTAGACCCAGCGGCGGCTCGACTGGTTCGGCGAGCCGACGAGCTTCAGCAGCGCCAGGCCATAGTCGTCGGGCTCGGCGACCAGGGAGGCGGGCAGGGGCGAGGCCTTGCCGGGCTCCCGCCACGGCCGGTCGTATTCCGGCGCTTCGTCGCCCAACTCCTTGATCGGCAGGTTTGCGACCTCCTCGCCCTGGTGCATGATGCGGAAGCGCAGGTCGTCGGTCGTGTGGCCGACGATGGCGAAATCGAGGCCCCACTTGTGGAAGATCGCCTCGGCTTCCTGCTCCTTCTCGGGGCGAAGAACCATGAGCATGCGCTCCTGGCTTTCCGACAGCATCATCTCGTAGGCGGTCATGTGTTCTTCGCGAACCGGCACGAGGTCGAGGTTCAGCTCGATGCCGAGGTCGCCCTTGGCGCCCATCTCGACCGCCGAGCAGGTCAAGCCGGCTGCACCCATGTCCTGGATGGCGATGACGGCACCGGTCTGCATCAGCTCGAGGCAGGCTTCCAGCAGGCACTTCTCGGTGAAGGGGTCGCCGACCTGCACGGTCGGACGCTTCTCCTCGATCGATTCGTCGAACTCGGCCGATGCCATCGTCGCGCCGCCGACGCCGTCGCGGCCGGTCTTGGCGCCGAGATAGACGACCGGAAGGCCAACACCCTCGGCCTTGGAATAGAAGATGCCGTCGGTCCTGGCGAGGCCGGCGGCAAAGGCATTGACGAGGATGTTGCCGTTGTAGCGCGGGTCGAACTCGACTTCGCCGCCGACGGTCGGCACGCCGAAGGAGTTGCCGTAGCCACCCACGCCGGAGACGACGCCGGAGACGAGGTGACGCGTCTTCGGATGATCCGGCTCGCCGAAGCGCAGCGCGTTCATCGCCGCGATCGGACGGGCCCCCATGGTGAAGACGTCGCGCAGGATGCCGCCGACGCCCGTGGCCGCGCCCTGGTAGGGTTCGATGTAGGAGGGATGGTTGTGGCTCTCCATCTTGAAGACGACGCAGTCGCCGTCATCGATGTCGACCACGCCGGCATTCTCGCCGGGTCCCTGGATCACACGCGGACCCTTGGTCGGCAGCGTGCGCAGCCAGCGCTTGGACGACTTGTAGGAGCAGTGCTCGTTCCACATCGCCGAGAAAATGCCGAGCTCGGTGAAGGTCGGTTCGCGACCGATCAGCGACAGGATGCGCTCATATTCATCCGGCTTCAGCCCGTGGGCGGCGATAAGCTCCGGGGTGATCGGGCGGCTGTTGGAGATGGTCATCGTCTCTCGTCTTGTCCGTAGGAGGGCTTTGCGGTCTCTTTAGCGCATGCGGAAGACCGGCGCGACAGGAAAATGGCCGCCTCAACAGGGAGGCGGGCCGCGGTTTTAGAGGAGTTCGGTCACTCTTTCGACGGGGCGACCCAGGCGGGCGCCCTTCTTGGTGATCACGATCGGCCGCTCGATCAGGATCGGGTTCTCCAGCATGGCGTCGATCAACTCGCGATCGGTGCGGGCAGGGTCCAGAAGCCCGAGCTCCTTGGCGAGTGGCTCCTTGGCGCGCAGGATCTCACGCGGGGCGGCGTCCATGGCGACGAGTATGCTGACGAGTTCCTCGCGCGTCGGCGGGTTCTTCAGATATTCGATGATCTCCGGTTCGTGCCCGGCCTCGCGGATCATCTCCAGCGCCTTGCGTGAGGTCGAGCAGCGGGGATTGTGGAGGATCTGGATCGTCATTGCTTCCTCGGAAAGAAAACAGGCGCCGGAAAAGATATCCCGACGCACTTATTTTTGTAACTCTACGCTGGGCGTTTGCGGAGGTCTAATGGCAGCCCTTGCCGCCTGCCGCCCAACGCTTCACGTCCGTGGCGATCCGCGAAGAGACCGGCTCATCCATCAGTGGCCCGAAGGCGCTGAGCTTGGCCGGTTGTCCCTCGGCCTGCACGACCAGCAGCGGCCGCGATTCCGGGGAACGACGCGGCACCACGAGGATGCGCGGCTTTCCGGAGAACGAGTTCAGTTCAGGCGCGAGGCGATAGGCGGAGAACGCGGCGTCGCCCGACTTAAACCAGCAGCTGTTGGCACCGAGCGCAATCCGCTCCATCGTCGGCAGGGCGGCGGTGCTGGTCTTCGGCGCCGGCGTTGCCGACTGACAGGCGGAAACGATCGCGGCTGTAGCGAGAACAAGCGGAATGAGGGCCTTGGAGGAGGCAAAGGGGCGCATGGCGAGCCTTTCAGACGGGACAGGCGCCCCTGATACGCGCTTTGGGTTAAGCAGCGATTACGTCGAGGGCCGAGGCGAAAAGGCCGCGACCGTCGGATCCGCCGTGGGCAGCCTCGATCAGGTTCTCCGGATGCGGCATCATGCCGAGAACGTTGCCCTTCTCGTTGATCACGCCCGCAATGTCGTTCAGCGCGCCATTCGGGTTGGTGCCTTCGGCATAGCGGAAGACAACCTGACCGTTGGCCTCGATCTTCGCCAGCGTCTCGGCGTCGGCGAAGAAATTGCCGTCATGGTGGGCGACCGGGCAGCGGATGATCTGGCCCTGGCTGTAGGCGCGGGTGAAGTCCGTGTCGGCGTTGGCGACTTCGAGCTTGATCTCCCTGCAGACGAACTTCAGCGAGGCATTGCGCATCAGCGCGCCTGGCAGCAGGCCCGCTTCAAGCAGGATCTGGAAGCCATTGCAGACGCCAAGCACTTTCACGCCGGCCTCGGCCTTCGCCTTGATTGCCTGCATCACCGGCATGCGGGCGGCAATCGCGCCACAGCGCAGGTAATCGCCGTAGGAGAAACCGCCCGGGATGACGATGAGGTCGATACCGTCCGGGATTTCGGTCTCCGTCTGCCAGACGGTGAGGGGGGCTTTGCCGGAAATCTTGGTGAGCGCTGCGATCATGTCGCGGTCACGGTTGAGGCCTGGAAGCTGGACGACGGCTGATTTCATGGGTGTGGCTCAAACTTTGCCTGGGCCTCTGCGAGTTCACGCAATTCGAGGCGGTTTTCGATACGGTCGAGGCGGGTTTCGTGGCGGCTAAGTACGCTGTAGATATTGTGAATATCCTGCTGCACCGAGACCATTGTACCGCGAAGGGCGTTTAGCTCTGCCCTGATCTCGGACTGTCCCTGCTTCAGGCTGTTGGTGTCAGCCTGAATCTTCTTCAGCAATTCAAACATCAACTCGTTGGTGATCTCGGCCACCGCCGCCTCCTTCAACCATCAGGCGAGGGCGATAGTGTAGTTCTCAATCACCGTGTTCGCCAGGAGTTTCTCGCACATGTCCTTCAGCTCGGCCTCGGCCTTGGCCTTGTCGGCGGTCTGGAGTTCCAGGTCGAAGACCTTGCCCTGACGGACATGGCCGACGCCATCGAAGCCGAGCGCGCCGAGCGCGCCCTCGATCGCCTTGCCCTGGGGGTCGAGAACGCCGTTCTTCAGCGTGACCGTTACGCGTGCCTTGATCATGTGTTCCTCTTCAGACGGATGTGTCGTTTCGCCATACGGCCCGGGCGGAACAAAGCCGCCCGCGAAATTACTTGACCAGCACGGGACCGGTGCCGCGGATCGGCTCGTTCTCGTTGATAATGCCGAGACGCCGAGCCACTTCCTGGTAGGCTTCCAGCAGTCCGCCCATGTCGCGGCGGAAGCGGTCCTTGTCCATCCGCTCCTGGGTGTTGGTATCCCAGAGGCGGCAGCTGTCGGGCGAGATCTCGTCGGCGATGATGATGCGCATCATGTCGCCTTCATAGAGGCGGCCGCATTCGATCTTGAAGTCGACGAGCTGGATGCCGACGCCGAGGAAAAGACCGGAGAGGAAGTCGTTGACGCGGATGGCAAGCGCCATGATGTCGTCGAGTTCCTGCGGGCTGGCCCAGCCGAACGCGGTGATGTGTTCCTCGGAGACGAGCGGGTCTTCAAGGTTGTCGGCCTTGAAGTAGAACTCGATGATCGAGCGCGGCAGGACGGTGCCTTCCTCGATCCCCAGGCGCTTGGACAGCGAACCTGCGGCGACGTTGCGCACGACGACTTCGAGCGGAATGATCTCGACTTCCTTGATCAGTTGCTCACGCATGTTGAGGCGGCGGATGAAGTGGGTCGGGATGCCCATCCTGTTGAGATGGGTAAACAGGTATTCCGAGATCCGGTTGTTGAGCACGCCCTTGCCGTCGATGACGTCATGCTTCTTCTTGTTGAAGGCGGTGGCGTCGTCCTTGAAGAACTGGATCAGCGTGCCCGGCTCGGGACCCTCATAGAGAATCTTGGCCTTGCCCTCGTAGATACGGCGGCGACGGTTCATTGATTTTGTCTCTGCAGTTGGCGTCATTGGGTGACGCAGATATCGTTTCTTTCCGGGGTCCTTAAACGAATTGGGCCGCTTTAACAATCGGCCAGTGTTCCGATTCCCTTAATTCCAGGCTTTCCGGCCAGTGCTTGACGAAACGCATTTGCACTTTCGACACGGTTTTGATTTATGGACCGGGAAACCCATCTACAGTGCGTCTGTTATACATATAGGGAGTCGCCATATGACCACCATGCAGGATCGCGAAAAAGGCTTTGAGGCCAAGTTTGCGCTCGACGAGGAGCTTCGCTTCAAGGCGGAAGTGCGACGCAACAAGCTTGTTGGCCTGTGGGCCGCCGGTTTGCTGGGCAAGAGCGACCCTGAGGCATATGCGAAGGAAGTCGTGGCTGCCGATTTCGAGGAAATCGGCCACGAGGATGTGGTGCGCAAGCTGAAGGCGGATTTCGATGCCGCCGGCATCGCAAAGACCGAAGATGAAATCCGCCGCCAGATGCTCGAACTTCTGGGTGTGGCGGTCGAACAGCTTCAGAACGATTAAGGTTGAGGCGTTTCGGCGCTCTTCCCGACAGCGGTTCAACGAAAAAGGGCGCGGCCTCGGCCGCGCCCTTTTTCGTTTAGCTGCCGAGCCTGCGATCAGGCCTGGCCAAAGACACGCTTGAAGATCGTGTCGACGTGCTTGGTGTGGTAGCCAAGATCGAACTTTTCGCGGAGTTCCTCTTCCGACAGCGCGGCCCGCACCTCCTGGTCGGCCAGCAGTTCCTGGAGAAAGTCCTTGCCTTCTTCCCAGACCTTCATGGCGTTGCGCTGGACGAGGCGATAGCTGTCCTCGCGCGAGACGCCGGCCTGGGTGAGGGCGAGGAGAACGCGCTGCGAGTGAACCAGTCCGCGGAACTTGTTGAGGTTCTTCATCATGTTTTCGGGATAGATCACGAGCTTCTCGATGACCCCGGCCAGGCGGTGCAGGGCGAAGTCGAGGGTTACGGTCGTATCGGGACCGATGGCGCGCTCGACGCTCGAGTGGCTGATGTCGCGCTCGTGCCAGAGGGCGACGTTCTCCATGGCGGGGACGACCGACATGCGCACGAGGCGGGCAAGGCCCGTCAGGTTTTCCGTCAGCACCGGGTTGCGCTTGTGCGGCATGGCCGACGAGCCCTTCTGGCCGGGCGAGAAAAACTCCTCGGCCTCCAGAACCTCGGTGCGCTGCATGTGGCGGATTTCGATCGCGACATTCTCGATCGATGAGGCGATGACGCCGAGCGTTGCGAAGAACATCGCGTGGCGATCACGCGGAATGACCTGCGTCGAGATGGGCTCCGGCAGGAGGCCGAGTGCGGCGCAGACATGCTCCTCGACCCGTGGGTCGATGTTGGCGAAGGTGCCCACGGCTCCGGAGACCGCACCAGTTGCGATTTCAACCCGGGCGGCCAGGAGACGCGCGCGGTTGCGGTCCATCTCGGCATAGAAGCGGGCAAGCGTCAGCCCCATCGTCGTCGGCTCGGCATGGATGCCGTGGCTGCGACCGATGCGAACGGTATCCTTGTGCTCGAAGGCCCGCGTCTTCAGAGCCGCGAGGACGCGGTCGAGACCGGCAAGAAGAATGTCGGCGGCACGAACGAGCTGGATGTTGAACGTGGTGTCGAGGACGTCCGAGGACGTCATGCCCTGGTGGACGAAACGGGCGTCGGGACCGACGATTTCGGCGAGATGCGTGAGGAAGGCGATGACGTCGTGCTTGGTGACGGCTTCGATCTCATCGATGCGGGCGACGTCGAAGACGGCCTTGCCGCCCTTGTCCCAGATCGTCTTGGCCGCTTCCTTGGGAATGACGCCGAGTTCCGCGAGCGCGTCGCAGGCGTGCGCCTCGATCTCGAACCAGATGCGGAATTTCGTTTCGGGCGACCAGATGGCGACCATGTCCGGGCGGGAATAGCGGGGGATCATCAGCTTTCAGCTTTCTCTGGGAGGAGTTTAGGCGCCCCTGTATCAAGAAAGGCGGTCAAGCTCAACGCATGGCTTTTGCAAGCCACAGGCTCACGCCTGCAAGAACGGGCAGACCGATCGGAAGGTACAGCCCAAGCCCCATGACGGCAAACTGATAGACGCCGGAAGCGGACGTGCCGACGAACTGGCGGATCCCCATGCTCGACAGGATCGGATGGTGCCACTGGGCGTAGAAGAGCCGGTAGTCCATGGCGAAGAGGAAGGCGGTCATTGCGATCGTGCCCAATGCGAGAAGCGCAAAACAGGCCGCAAAGCGCGTCTCGGTGCGGCCGTTTCGGCTCAGAAGACGGGCGATTGGGATGGCGAACGGCCAGGAAAGCAGACCGCCGGCAAAGAAGAGGATCGCCAATTCCGCCAAGTGGAACGTCTCAAGATGGTTTCGAAGGTAAAGGGACACAACTGCCGAAAGGGACATCAGGACACCCCAGGCAACCGCACCCGCCAGAAGCCTCGGCAGAGGCGGGACAAGCGGAATGGCGGTGGCGCGCGCGGGCTCTTGTCCGGACGCAGAACCTGCGGATGTCGCGTCCGTGTTCATGGCTTCAGCGGCACGGCGAGCCATCGACCGTCGAGGCCCTCGAAACCGAAGCGGAGCAGCATCACAAGGGCCATGTGGATCGTCTGCGATCCACCCTGATGGGTGACGACGCCGGAGATGCGGTATCCGGTCGGGCAGCCCCGGCTCTGCGGGACACGGTCATCGCGATAGACCGTTTCGTTCACCGGTTTGCCTGCCTTTTCGGTGAAGGCCAGTTGAAAGCCTGCACTGCGCTCGATGAGACCCTTGCAGGTGTCCGGCATCGCAGCCTCGGTCTCGGTCAGCTTCAGCGTGTACGGCTGTCCGACCCGCGGTTCTGCGGGAAATTCGTAGTAGCGAATGGAATCCGGCGCCGGACCGACTTCGCTGTAGGGATTGAAGGCGACGAATTGGCCCGGATTGTCGTTCAGGCTATAGCGCGCCACCAAGGGATTGGCTCTGGCTGCGGCTTCGGTCCGCACGCGCCGCAAGCTGGAATCATTTTCCGGTGCCTGGACGCGGATCGGCGTGCCTGAGAGATAGGTGTCTTTTGCCGTGTCGATGAAATAGATATTCGAGTAGGCTGATCCCGATCCGTCCTGGATGCCGAATTCCTCGTAGGCGAAGACGGCGCCGTCGGCGGAGAAGCCGATCGGACGGAATTGCGCGAAATCACCAGCCAATGCGCAGGCCGGCGCAAGCATGGCGCCGGCTGCCAGGGCGGTGATCTTGCCGGATCGTTTCAACCGCGTGCCCCCTCCGCATTCGCGCGCAGAGTGTCAATCGTTTTGCGATAGGCGTCAACATGGCCGCCGCCGAAGATGGCCGAGCCGGCAACGAAGACGTTTGCGCCGGCGGCAGCCGGTCCGGCGATCGTGTCGACGGTAATGCCGCCGTCGACCTGAAGCTCGATCGGACGGTCGGCGATCATTTTCCGGATGCGGGCAATTTTCTGTTCCATTTCCGGAATGAACTTCTGGCCGCCGAAGCCGGGGTTCACGGTCATCACCAGGATCAGGTCGAGCTTGTCGAGGAGATATTCCAGGACGGCTTCGGGCGTGGCGGGATTGATCGAGACGCCGGCCTTCTTGCCGAGCGCCTTGATGGCCTGGATGGAGCGGTCGAGATGCGGGCCGGCTTCGGCATGGACGGTGATGCCATCGCAACCGGCCTTGGCGAAGGCCTCCAGGTAGGGGTCCGCCGGAGCGATCATGAGATGGCAGTCGAAGAAGGCATCGGTGTGCGGGCGAAGCGACTTGATCACATCCGGGCCGTACGAAATGTTCGGCACGAAATGGCCGTCCATGATGTCGAGATGGATCCAATCAGCGCCGGCGGCGACGACGTCGCGCACCTCCTGGCCAAGCTTGGCATAATCGGCGGCGAGGATGGACGGGGCAATCCGGATGGGGCTGGGCATGGCTTGGGCTCCGAGGGCGATAACGTTGGGTGCCCATATCATCGCTTACGGTGCCGGACAACGATGCATCACGCGCGCTCGCGACGGGTGCCCTTAGGCTCCCCGCCAGGCGGGCAGGAAATCGCCCGGCATTGGCGTGGCGTCATGCACGCCGCGGGCGATGGCACGGGCCATGGTGGATGCGGCGGCGGCACACAGCGGGATGAACTCCTCGATCGTAACGGCCTTGCCGCTGGTGCCGGTCGCAATCGCAAAGACGAGGTCGCCATCGAGCGGCGTGTGCGCCGGCCAGAGCGCGCGGGCGAAACCGTCGTGTGCGCTAACGGCGAGCCGCTTGGCCTCGGCCTTGGTCAGGACGGCGTCCGTCGCAATGACCGCGATCGTCGTATTCGTCGGTGCCTCGGCGACCGCGGTGAGTTTCGTGCGTGGCCGACGCGTCTCGTCTGAAAAAACCGCCGGGAATCCAAGGCCGCCGAATTCGCCGTCTTCCTCCAGCGGCGCCGCCCAGAAATGCCGGCTGGAACCCATTGTCGCGGAGCCAAGCGCATTGACGGCGACGAGCGCGCCGACCGTGATGCCGTTTACAAGCATGGTCGAAGCCGATCCCAGGCCGCCCTTGAAAGTGGCGGTCGTCGCACCGGTGCCGGCGCCGGCCGTGCCGGTGGGAAACTCAGATCCGGCGGCCTGTGTCGCCGCATAGCCGAGTTCGCGATAGGGCGGATAGCGCCCCCAATCCTTGTCGCCGCCATTGGCAAGGTCGAACAGGATCGCACAGGGGACGATCGGGACCCGGAAGGGCCCAACGGCAAAACCGCGCCCCTGTTCGCGCAATGCCGCCTGTACGCCGGATGCCGCATCGAGGCCAAACGCGGAACCGCCGGAAAGACAGATGGCATCGATCGTCTGGACGGTGTTGTGCACCTCGAGAAGATCGGTTTCGCGCGTGCCGGGCGCGCCGCCGAGCACCTGTACCGCGGCGACGGACGGCTTTTCGCAGACGACGACGGTGACGCCGGATTTGAGCCGATCGTCAGAGGCGTTGCCGACGCGAAGGCCACCGACGTCCGTGATCAGGTTGCGCGGTCCGGGCTTCATCAGTCACCTTCCAGCTGGATCTCTACGGGTGTGAAGCGGTCCTGCTTCCATTCCATCAGCCGGTAGGGGTTATCGCGCAACTCATGATCCGCACCGAAGCCGATCGGTCCGAGCACCGTGGGAAAGGTGTCGGCCGCGAGTGCAGCGCTCAGCGGTTGTTGGGCCGATATGGCTGCCGCGGCCGCCTTGCCGACGAGCGTCGCAGCGGCATGGGCGGAGAAGACATAGCCTTCCGCGGCGCTCCCCGCGTCCTTCATCGTGGCGGCGAGCGCGGCGCTTTCCGGTGTCGCGCCGTCGATCGGCAGGACGATGGCCTGGGTGCCGTCAGGCAACGGCGTCGCCGCGTCTGCCGCCAACATGGATTCGCCCCCCATGAACGCCAGCGGCAGGTTTTCAGCGCGCGCGTCGCGGACGATGACGGCCATGTCGCCGCGGTCCCCGCCGACGAAGACACGGGCTGCACCCGCCTTGGCGAGGCGGCGCACCAGGCCGATCTGCTGCTCCTGCGCGGGGCGGAAGGTATCGACGAAGACGGGCTTCATGCCCTTCTCCTCGAGCTTCAGGCGGATCGCCTCGACCAGTTCGCGCGCATGGATGGTTCCGTCGTCGATCAGCGCGAACGGCTCGGCCGCCCAGGCGGTTGCGATGACGTCAGCGGCCTTCTGCGCCTCCATGCCAGGCGCCGGCGCCAGCCGGAAAAGCGGCCAGCTCCGCTTCAGCGCGTCTTCCATCAGAACGACGGAGCGCGCCGACAGCGTGATGGCAGGAATGCCCGCCTCCGCCAGCGTCGGCAACGCTGCCTGCAAATCCTCGGTGCAGAGGAAGCCGATGGCCGCGTCTGCGCCCGCAGAAAGGATGCTTTTCGCGATCGCCTCGTCGCCATGCTCGTCGCAGGCCTCGTCGATTTCGACGATCTTGCTTCCGTCCATCGCGGCGGCGAAGCGGGTGCCATCGCGGATCTGCTCGCCGAGAATTGCGAAAGCTCCCGTGTCCGGGGCGACGACCGCAATCGTCGGCCCTGCCGCGGCGGCGTGCGTGGCAAGCGCGAGGATGGACGAGAGGGTAATGGCGAGGCGACGGTACATCAAAAAATCCGGGTCGTGACGAGCAACCTTGTACGAAGGGAACGGTGTCGGTCAAAGCAAAAGATGACGGCGATGTACGGTCGCCCGCGTTCCCGGTCGTAAGTACCGTGCAAAACCCTGGAAAATGTCGTTTTTGGGCTTACATTTTTCTTTATTATTTCCATGTATCCCTTTCCACGAAGGGAGATCGCCGTGTTGGATCGTTTGATGCTGGACCCGCCGCTGTATCGCGACGCCATGAGCCGCTACGCCGGGCACGTCCAACTCGTGACCACCTCTTTTGAGGGAGAACGTCGCGGCGTGACCATCACGGCGGCCTGCTCGGTTTCCGACAATCCGGCGATCGTGCTCGCCTGCCTGAACGTGTCCAATCCGCGCAACGAGATCTTCCGCAAGAGCGGGCATTTCGCGCTCAACGCGCTGGCGGCGGACCAGGTCGAGCTCGCCAATGTCTTCTCCGGCCGTGATCCTGGCATTCCCGGCGACCGCTTCTCGCAGGGACAATGGACGGAACTCGTTACCGGTTCGCCGGTGCTGATCGACGCGCTGGCGTCGTTCGATTGCCGCCTGCTCGAGGTCAAGGTGATGGCGACACACATGATTCTCTTCGGCGAGGTGCTGGGGCTGGCATACGGACCGGAAAAACCGGCGTTGATCTATATGGACCGGGACTACCGCACGCTATAAGTTCTCCTCCAGAGCGGAGGAAGCATGGCAGCCTACAAGAAGGGGACCATTCCCCAGTCGATCGAAGAGACGCTCGATATGCTTGCGGCAGGCAACTACCTGGCCGGGCGATCGCTGGCGACAGTCCTGTTCCTTTCGCTGAAGATGAAGCGCCCGCTGTTTCTGGAAGGCGAGGCGGGTGTCGGCAAGACGGAGATCGCAAAGGTACTCGCCAGCGCGCTCGATCGCCCGCTGATCCGCCTGCAGTGCTACGAGGGGCTCGATGTGTCCTCTGCGGTGTACGAATGGAATTATCCGGCGCAGATGCTGGAAATTCGTCTTGCCGAAGCGGCCGGAACAACCGATCGCGAACGCATCGAGCCCGACATTTTTTCCGATCGCTATCTTATCCGCCGTCCGGTGCTGCAGGCGCTGTCCTCTCCGGACGGGCGCGCACCCGTCTTCCTGATCGACGAACTCGACAGGACGGACGAGGCCTTCGAGGCCTTCCTGCTCGAGGTGCTTTCCGACTTCCAGGTGACGGTGCCGGAGCTTGGCACGATCCGCGCCGCCGAGCCGCCGATCGTCATCATCACGACGAACCGGACGCGCGAGGTGCACGACGCGTTGAAGCGGCGCTGCCTCTACCACTGGGTCGACTATCCCAAGGCGGAACAGGAACTGGAGATCATTCGCCGCAAGGTGCCGGACTGCAACGAAGCGCTGTCGGCACAGATCGTCGCCTATGTGCAGAAGCTTCGCACCTTCGACCTTTTCAAGAACCCGGGCGTCGCTGAGACGATCGACTGGGCGACCGCGCTCACCGAACTCGACCGCACGGCGCTCGATCCGGAAACGGTCTCCGACACGCTTGGCACGCTCCTGAAGTACCAGGACGACATCGCCCGGATCGAGGGTGGTGAGGGGCGGAAGCTTCTGGACGAGGTGAAGTCCGAGCTTCGCGCGGCGGGCTGACCATGATCGAGGCGGCGACAGATGGGCTGGTCATGCCGCCGATGCCGCCGGGCGACGGCCGCTTTGCCGACAATATCGTTCATTTCGCCCGCGCGTTGCGCAAGGCAGGCCTGAGGATCGGACCGGCTGCGGTTGCAGATGCGATCGAGGCCGTGCAGGCGATCGGTATCGGCGATCGGGACGAGTTCTACACCGCGTTGCATTGCACGCTGGTCACGCGCCACGAAGACCAGGCGATCTTCGATGAAGCGTTCCGGCTCTTCTGGCGCTCGCGCGATCTCGTCCAGAAGATGATCGCCATGATGTCCCCCGTCGTCCGAAAGGATGCGGAAAGGGAAAAGAAGAGGGCGGGCGAAAAGCGGGTGTCAGACGCGCTCTTTGCCGGCCGGCAGGATGCGACACGTCCGCGCGACGAGCCCGAGATCGAAATCGATGCGCGTTTCACGACCTCTGTCAGCGAGGCGTTGCGCAAGACCGATTTCGCCCAGATGACGGCAGCGGAACTGCGCGAAGCCAAGCGCGCCATCGCGAGCCTCACGCTGCCGATGGACGAGGTCAAGACGCGCCGCTTCCGCCGCAGCACGCGAAAGGCGATGGTGGATGCGCGGGCGACGATGCGGCAGGCGATGCGCACGGGCGGCGCGCTGATCCTGCCGCGGCATCGGGAACCGAAGATGGTGCACCCGCCGCTGGTGGTGCTCGCCGACATTTCAGGCTCGATGAGCCAGTACACCCGCATCTTCCTGCATTTTCTCCATGCGCTCACAGACCGGCGCCGGCGTGTCCATACTTTCCTGTTCGGTACGCGGCTGACCAATGTGACGCGGCAGATGCGCCATCGCGATCCGGATGAGGCGGTCGAGGAGTGCGCGCGCACGGTGGAAGACTGGTCGGGTGGCACGCGCATCGGTGAGACGCTAAGGGAGTTCAACCGGCTCTGGTCGCGACGGGTACTGGGGCAGGGTGCAATCGTGTTGTTGATCACCGACGGTCTGGAACGGGAGGGGATCGAAAGCCTCGAAACGGAGATGGATCGGCTGCATCGCTCCTGCCGCCGGCTGATCTGGCTCAATCCGCTGCTGCGTTTCGAGGGTTTCGAGGCACGGGCGAGGGGCGTGCGCGCCATGCTCCCGCACGTTGACGAATTGCGCGCGGTGCACAATCTTGAAGCCATATCGGATCTGGTCGCCGCATTGTCCGGCAATGGCGGTAGCCGGGCCGATCCGCGACGATTTCTAGCCGCGCTGAAATGAGGAGGCCGGAATGGAAGGTGCGATGGACACGCTCGATCCGCTGGCGGTAGCGGAAAGGTGGATGGACGATGGGCGCACTGTTGCGATCGCGACCGTGGTCGAGACCTGGGGCTCCGCCCCGCGGCCGACGGGCAGTCACCTTGTCATCGATGGTGAAGGCAATTTCCACGGATCGGTGTCAGGTGGCTGCGTGGAAGGCGCGGTCATCAGCGAGGCACTCGATGTGATCGAGAGCGGAGAGCCGAAGATGCTGGAATTCGGCGTCGCCGACGAAACCGCCTGGCGGGTCGGATTGTCCTGCGGCGGACGGATCCGCGTCTATGTGGAGCGGCTGGGCTGATGGATCCTCTGATTTTGCGCAAAGTGAATGCCGAACGACGCGCGCGTCGCGCCGCGGTGCACGTGACGGACCTCGGCGACGGGCGCGACCGCCTCGTGCGCGAGGGCGACGCCGTCATTGGGCCGCTCGGCGAGACGATCGCAAGTGCGTTTCGATCCGGCAAGTCTGGTGTCGTTGAGGCGGATGGGCGCAGCTACTTCCTCAATGTTCATCTGCCGCCGGCGCGGATTGTCGTGATCGGCGCGGTGCATATCAGCCAGGCGCTGGCGGCAATCGCCAAGGTCGCCGGATTCGACCTGACGATCATCGATCCGCGCACGGCGTTCGCCACCGAGGAACGCTTCGCCGGCGTCGATCTGGTCGCCGACTGGCCGGAGGACGTGCTGAGGGCGCGGCCGCTCGACGCCTATTGCGCGCTTGTGGCCGTCACGCACGATCCGAAGATCGACGATTTTCCGATCCGTGCAGCCCTTGATTCCGGCTGCTTCTACGTCGGTGCGCTCGGCAGCCGAAAGACGCATGCGAGGCGGATCGAACGGCTGACGGCACAGGGCGTCAACCAAGAGGCCCTTGCTCGCATTTCAGCACCGATCGGGCTCGATATCGGAGCGGCGAGTCCTGCGGAAATCGCGGTGGCGATCCTCGCCGAGATCATACAGGCCTTTCGCCGGCGCGACTTGCGGACGGGAGTTGCGCCATGATTTTCGGAGACGTGGCAGTAACTGAGGCAACGGGTACAATCCTGGCACATGGCGTGCGCGCCGAAGGGGTTTCCCTTTCCAAGGGCCATTTGCTGTCGGACGCGGATTGCCAGCAGTTGCTGGCCGCGGGGGTCGAAAGCGTCACCGCGGTGCGGTTGCAGCCCGGCGATATCGACGAGGATGCGGCCGCCGCACGCATTGCTGAAGCGATCGCGCCCGATAACCTGACCTTCACCACGCCCGCCACGGGACGCATCAACCTGCATTCCGCCGTCGATGGCCTGTTTCGAGCCGATCGCGTGACGATCGATCGCTTCAACCGCATCGATCCGGCGATCACCGTTGCCACCCTGCCGGACCGCGCGACCGTGCGGCCGGGCGACATGGTAGCCACGATCAAGATCATTCCATTGGCCGTCCCGGCCATCGTCGTTGATCGCGCGGCTGCCGTCCTTGCCGGTGCCGACGCTCTCTTCGTACGGCCATTCACGGCCCGCCGCGTGGCGATGATTGCGACCGTTCTGCCCACGCTAAAACCCTCGGTGATGGACAAGACAAGGCTTCTCCTGGAGCACAGGCTCGCGCCCACCGGAAGCACGCTCACCGGCGAAGTGCGCGTGGCGCACGAGACGGCGGCGTTGGCAGGAGCCCTGGAGCCAGCAGCCCGCGACAACGAGCTTGTCATCGTTTTCGGTGCGTCGGCCGTCTCCGATGCAGAAGATGTGATCCCTGCGGCGATCCGAAAAGCAGGCGGGCGCGTCGAGCAGGTCGGCATGCCCGTCGATCCCGGCAACCTCCTCGTGCTCGGCCAGATCGGCGATACGCCGGTGATCGGTGCGCCCGGCTGCGCCCGAAGCCCGAAGGAGAACGGCTTCGACTGGGTTCTCGCCCGCATCCTCGCCGGCGAGGCACCCGGCGCCGAAGACATCACGGGCATGGGCGTCGGCGGTCTGTTGGCGGAGATCCCGACCCGGCCGCGGCCGCGGGAACTGAAAGGCGAGCGCAGGGCAAACGCTGTCGAGGCAAAAGATATCGTCGTCATCGTGCTTGCGGCGGGGCAGGCGCGCCGCATGGGCAGTGCCGGGCGCCACAAACTGCTCGCCGAATTCGATGGGGTCCCGCTGGTGCGCATGTCGGTGTCGGCGGCGCTTGCCGCCCAACCCGGCAAGGTCGTGGTTGTAACCGGGCATCGGGCAGAGGAGATCGAGGCGGCCTTGGACGGGCTGCCCGTGGAGATCGTCCGCAATTCGCTCTACCGGGAGGGAATGTCGACCTCGCTCAATGCCGGGCTCGACGCCGCCGGAAATGATTGCAGCGGAGTCCTCGTCCATCTGGCCGACATGCCGAGGGTCACGCCGGAGGATCTGCGTACATTGATGGCAGCCTTCGCATCGGCTGGCGGGAACGCCGTCGTGCGGGCCGTATCAAACGGCAAGCGCGGCAATCCCGTCATCCTGCCGCGTTCCACCTTAGCCGCAATCCGCCATCTCGAGGGCGATGTCGGCGCGCGCCAGATCATCGAAACTTCGGGGGTCGACATCATCGACGTCGAGATCGGCGCGGCCGCACACCTGGACGTCGATACGCCGGAGGCGGTGGTGGCAGCCGGCGGCACGTTGAAGGAATAGCGATGGACAAGGACGCGATCGAGGAGATGTTCCAGTCGCTCGGGCCGGTAACGATCAGGCGGATGTTTGGCGGGAAGGGCATCTACGTTGGCGACTTGATCGTCGCGCTAGAGGTGGATGGCGAGATTTTGCTGAAGGCCGACGAGGTGACGATCCCTGAATTCGAGATGTCCGGCTGCCGGCAATGGACCTATGAGGGGCGCAGGTCCGGTGCGCCGCTGAAGATGCCCTACTGGAGCATCCCGGAAGATGCCTTCGATGACCCGGATCTGATGGCAGAATGGGTGCGGTTGGCCCTTGATGCGGCGCTTCGCGCCAATCCGCTCAAGCGCTAACGCGTGTTTTTGCCTGAAGTGCGGCGACTGCATCGGTCGCAAACCGTGAAAGCGGCTGTGGCAGGTCATTCAGTGAAAACCAGCCGAATTCAGGCAGCTTTTGCGGTTCCATTACCCGCGCCTCTCCAGTGAAATCCTCGCTCACATAGATAACCGAGACCCAGTGCTGGTTGTCGGCCGCGATGACCTGTTCCGAAAGACAGAGAAAGTCGATCCGACCAAAAGCCAGTCCGGACTCCTCCTCGGCTTCGCGCCGTGCGGCGTCCAGCGATCGCTCCATGTGGTCGACCTTGCCGCCGACGATGTTCCAGTGGCCTGCTTCCGGTGCGCGCGTGCGGCGATAGAGCAGAAGCTTGCCGTCACGCATGATGGCAAGTCCGCAGCCGACACCGGGTATGTCTACCCCAGGAACAGGCATGGAATTGGGATCAGGCCTTGCCGGCGATCAGCATGAAGGCGGGGATATCATCGCCGAAGCCGATCGGCGTCGGACCGTCATCCTCGTCGCGGCGATAGCGGCTGCGGCGGTCACGATGATCGTCGTTGGCTGGGCGCTGGTTGCGCACCGGCTGGCTGGGTTTGCTGTCGTTGTGACGATCTGCCTTCACGCTGTCGTTTCCTCTTTCCGTCGCATTCGTTTCGCGCGCAGTATCGTCCTTGCGCGTGTCACCCTTGTGACTGTTGCCGCGGTCGCGGCCCCGTTCACGTCCCTTGCGGGGCTTTTCACGCTCGTCGCTCTCGACGACGGCGGGAAGTGAGGAAAGATCGCCATTCAGCCATTCGACCGACTGGCCGATGAGCTTTTCGATGGCATCGGAGAACTTCGTGTCACGCTTCGTCACCAGCGTGAACGCGGCGCCGGAGCGACCCGCGCGACCGGTGCGGCCGATACGGTGGACATAATCCTCGGCGTGGATCGGCACGTCGAAATTGAACACGTGGCTGACGTCCGGAATGTCGAGGCCGCGGGCGGCGACGTCCGAGGCGACGAGCAGCTTGATGTTGCCGTCCTTGAAGTTCGCAAGCATCGTCATGCGCGAGCGCTGGTCCATGTCGCCGTGCAGGGCGCCGACGGAGAAGCCGTGGCGATCCAGCGAGCGGAACAGGTCGGCGACGTCCTTCTTGCGGTTGCAGAAGATGATCGCGTTCTTCAACTCTTCCTGGGCGCGGATCAGGTCGCGCAGCGCCGAGCGCTTCTCGTAGTCCTTGGAATGGGTTGCGACGAAGCGCTGTGTCACCGTCTTGGCGGTGGAGGAGGGCGGGGCCACCTCGATGCGCTCCGGGTTCTGGAGGAACCGGTCCGCAAGCTTCTGGATTTCCGGCGGCATCGTGGCCGAGAAGAACAGCGTCTGGCGGGTGAAGGGAATGAGCTTGGCGATGCGCTCGATGTCGGGAATGAAGCCCATGTCGAGCATGCGGTCGGCCTCGTCGATGACGAGAACCTCGACGCCGGTCATCAGCAGCTTGCCACGCTCGCAATGGTCGAGCAGGCGGCCGGGCGTGGCGATCAGCACGTCGGCGCCGCGCTCCAGCTTGCGATCCTGTTCGTCGAACGAGACGCCGCCGATCAGGAGGGCAATGTTGAGCTTGTGGTTCTTGCCGTATTTTTCGAAATTCTCGGCGACCTGAGCGGCCAGTTCCCGCGTCGGTTCAAGGATCAGCGTGCGCGGCATCCGTGCCCGGGCGCGCCCCTTTTCCAAAAGCGTCAGCATCGGCAGAACGAAGGAGGCGGTCTTGCCCGTGCCGGTCTGAGCAATCCCCAGGATGTCGCGACGTTGGAGCGCGGGCGGTATCGCCCCCGCCTGGATCGGCGTTGGAATGGTGTAGCCCGCGTCCGTGACGGCGGAGAGTACTTTTTGGCTCAAGCCAAGGTCAGAAAAAGTGGTCAAAGGGAAATCTGTTTCCGTTCCGGTTCTCGCGAACGCCTGGGTTTCAGCTCTGGTAAAGGTCGCTGGATGGAGCGCACTTAGTCTGAAAGCGCCGGAAAGTCAAGGAAACGAGCGGTTCTTGAGGATTCGCAAGCGAAGCGAACGCGATATGCGGTTAACACACGGAGAATGGCCCTTCAGTTCATGTAGGCCGACAGCTTTGTCCCCGCGGCGATAAAGCGCGCCGGATCGCTCGCGCGGCCGTCGCGGCGCACCTCGTAATGCAGGTGCGGTCCAGTCGAGCGCCCGGTCGATCCGGACAGTCCCACGGGGTCTCCGCTTTCGACCGTTTCGCCGACCTTTGTCAGGATTCTGGAGAGATGTGCGTAGCGTGTGACAAGGCCATCGCCGTGGTCGATCTCGACCAGATTGCCGTAGCCGCCGCTGCGCCCGGCCGAAAGGACTGTGCCGGCGCCAGTCGCGCGAACCTCGCTGCCGGTCGGCAGCCGGAAGTCGATGCCGGCGTGCAGGGCGAGGCGGCCGAGGAAGGGATCGGTGCGATTGCCAAAACGGCTCGTAATGTCGCCCCTGGGGACGGGGGTGGCGAAGGGCAGCTTGCGTGCGGTGTTGCGCACCGCGTCGAGCCGGTTCAATGCGATGTCGAGCTCTCCGAGCGAAGACACAAATGCATCGCCGGTCTGGGGTTCGACGAAGGGACCGCCGATCGCGCTGGCATCGTCGGCCGCAAGTTGCGATTGGAGATCGATGCCGGTGTGACTCACGATGGATTGGATCGCGTCCGCCATTTCGGCCGCACCATCCGTGAGCGCACGGATTCGCGCCATCTGTTCGCGTTCGGCATCCTTCAGTGACAGGGTCACGCTGGAGAACATCCGGTCGGTGCGGTCCGCGACTGACTCGCCGGGCGCCGCATAGGCGAGCGGGGCGGCGGATGCCTTCCGCGCCGTTTCCGCTGTCTCGCGCCCGAGGAGATTGTCGATGGCCTTCAGGGCGGGTGCGGCATCGGCGCGCCGTCCGTAGGCAAGGGATTCGGCTTCGGCGGACGGCTCTTCGAGCGAGGTGTCGGATACTCCAGCGCTGCCCGCGCGGCTCAGCAATGTGTCGAGCTTGCCATTGCGTTCCGTCAGCGCGAGTTGCTGTTGAAGCAGCTTTTCCACCTTGTCTTCAACGACTTGCTGGTCAAGGAGCTGGCGGCTGGTGACGCGATCGACCTGGGCGCGCAGGGCGGAGATCCGATCCTCGTAGTCGTGTTGCATCCGGGCCTGGCGGGCCATGGTGGCACCGATCAGGCCGTCGCGGAGGACGAGATAGGATGTGGCCGCGAGATAGCCGACAGTGAACATGCCGGCAAAACACAGCGCCACCGCCGTCATCCAGGGGCGAACGGTCATGTGACGGATCTTGTCGCCGCTGGCAAGAATGATGATGTGCTGCTGCTCGCGCTTGCCGAACACGCGGTTTTCAGGACGCTCCGCCACCCTCAACTCCCGACTATCGAAAGACTCCCTGCCCCAGGGTTGTCGGGATTACACCCTGTTAAGGTTAATAAACGTTTGAGGGGGTGTCAGCTTTGACTGACGGAGACCAGGCTGCGGTAGAAAGAGGGGGTCAGTCCGGCCTCGGCGCGGGCCACATCGTTGAACGGCGCCTTGAGCGGGCCGCGGAAATTGACCCGAACCAACTCCTTGAATGTCGCCGACGGGTCCTTCTTCTCGCGTGCGCAGAGGAAGCGGAACCATTTTGCCCCGACCGCGACATGGCCCTTCTCATCATTGTAGATCACGTCGAGGATGTCGGCGCTCTTCGTGTCGCCGGTCTCGCGCATCTTGGCCTGAAGGACAGGCGTGACGTCGAGGCCGCGCGCCTCCAGAATCAGCGGCACCACCGCAAGGCGGGCGGTGAGATCGTTGCGCGTGCTGTGGGCTGCCTGCCAAAGTCCGTCATGTGCCGGAAGATCCCCATACTCTGCGCCGAGTTCGCGTAAACGGACGCGAATCATACGGAAATGCTTCGCTTCCTCGAAGGCGACCTGCATCCAGCCGTCGAAAAAGGAATGCGGAACACCTTCCGTCGTAAAGCGGGCGACAATGTCGAGCGCCAGGTCGACGGCATTAAGTTCGATATGGGCTAGCGCATGCAGCAGGGCGATCCGGCCCTTAAGCGTGTGCAGCGATCGCTTCTCCATGTTCTTCGGTGGCACAAGCTCGGGCTTGTCCGGGCGGCCGGGGCGGTCGGGGAGCGGTGGGTCCAGCGGCGAGCGCAGCGACAGGGTGCGGGCAAACCAGCGGCGCGCCGTTTCCTGGGCGAGTTCCGTCTTCAGGTCCAGGTCGGCCGAAAGGACCGCCTGGGTCGCGCCGCCGCGCAGGCTTTTGATCGAGGAAAAACGTGTATTGGCAATTTGATGCGGCATTGACTTAAAGTTCTTTCGCTCGCGCCAAAACGGCATCGGCGTGACCGGCAACCTTCACCTTTGGCCAGATTTCCACGATCTTTCCGCCTGCATCGATAAGGAACGTCGTGCGTTCCACGCCCATGTAGCGACGGCCATACATGCTTTTTTCCTTCCAGACGCCGTAGGCTTCGAGGACACGATGATCCTCATCGGAAAGCAGCCGTACCTTCAGGTCATACTTCGATTTGAACCGGTCGTGCTTTTTTGCCAGGTCGGGCGAGAGGCCGAGGACCGCGACGCCCGCTTTCTCGAACTCGCCAAGAAGGGCCGAGAACGCAATGTTCTCGGTGGTGCAGCCGTGGGTGTCGTCCTTCGGATAGCAGAACAGCACTACAGGCTTACCGCGCAAATCGCTCAAGGCGATCTGGCCGCCGCCATCGCTTGGCAACGAAAAATCTGGAGCCATGGCTCCTGGCGACAATTCTGCCATGGGATTTCCTTTCTTTGGACAGGTTTTTCCGTCATGCGGGCGCTATCCCCGGTATATAGTCTCAAGTGGAATCGTCCAGTCGCAATCAGTCGATCCATGTGGCGGCTGAGGTCGGCCGGCATGCAGGCAGGAACAACGGAACAATCGCGACATGAGCGAAATCCGCGGCGAGAAGGTGAAGTTCGGCAGGGGTGACATCGTCTGCCTGCATGCTCTGCCGTCGGCGCAAGCGCATGAGCCGATCGTGCTGCATTGTACCGAGCGACCGGGCCACTTCGCTGTTCTGCTGCGCGTGCTCGGTGGACTTGGAGCGTTGGCTGCCCTGATTCTGCTGCTGATCGTTGCAACGGTCGAGAGCGGGCTGGTGGATGCGCCGCTGAATGCGCGCGCGCTAGCAGCCCTGAATGGTGCGGTGGGGCCGGGCTACAGTGCCACGGTGGAGAAGACCGTTCTCCGGTTTTCCAGCTTCGGCGGTCTGGCGCTGAAGGCCGAGAACGTCGCCCTTGCGGAAAAGTCGAGCGGTGGAAACGTTGCCAATGCGAGCGCGGTGGGGATCGTACTGGATCCGTTGGCGTTGCTGACGGGGCGTATCTCGCCGTCGCGGCTGGATATCGATCAGGCGATGTTCAATCCGGCCCTCCTGCCCAAGGGGCCGCCGATCGACTTCTATACGGTTCGCATCGATGCGATCCCAGACTATCAGGAGCTCGCCTTTAATCGCCTGGAGACGATCAAGGCGATGATTGCGGGCAACGGGCTTTCCCGTGTCCGGATCACCAATCTTGTCCTGCCGATAGCCGACGCCGCAGGACGGTCTCACTCGTTGGACGTTGAGCAACTGACCTTCACCCGGACCAGCGACGACATGTCGATCGAAGGGCGTTACGCACTGGACGGCCAATCGGGTGACATCGAACTCGTTGCGCAGGGTGCGAGCGGCGTCAGCGAGGTCAGCGGCCTGATTTCCGGTGTCCCGCTTGACGCGTTTGCGCTGCGACAGACGCCAAACGGGGAGCCCGGCTGGGGTATTGATGCGCGGGTCGACGTCACCTTGTCGGCGACGCGCGGCGCCAAGGGCGCTGAGCCACGGCTCGAATTGGCGGCGGCCACAGAAGGCGGCTCTCTGTACTTTGACAGCGTTGGCGCGGCACTCAAGCCGACAAAGCTTGCCACCTTCTACGACTATGCGCGCCGCTCGATCGAAATCTCCCCGTCACAGGTTCGCGTCGGTTCGTCCACGTTTCCGTTCACGGGCGGCCTGATCGATCTGGACCGGCTGCCGAACCAGCGCGACAAGGGGTTCGCCGTCGATCTTGTCCTCCATAACGCGGTGAGTGCGCCAGAGGATACGGGCGAAGCTCCGGTCAAGTTCGACGCCAAGGTCGCGGGTCGGCTGATCCCGAAAACGAAGCAGGTGCTGTTCGACCAGCTCGGCGTGTCGAGCCCGCATGGATCGCTCGCAGGTTCGCTCGGGCTGACCTTTGGCGGAAAATCCCCCGAGGTCAGTTTCGCCATGGTCAGCGACCGCCTGCAGGCGGTGGCGGTCAAGCAGCTGTGGCCATACTGGCTGGGGAAGAAGGCGCGCCAGTGGGTCGTGGCCAACATCTTCGGCGGTACCGTCACAAACGGCCGCATCGAAGTGTCGATGGCGGACGACCGCAAGGCCAGGTCCGATGGGCGCCTCCTGCTCGAGAAGGATGAACTGACGATCGCCTTCGACATCGCCGATACACGGCTCAACGTAGCGGGTGCCATTCCGCCAGTGCGTGACGCGACCGGCCATTTCGAACTTCACGGTGAGAGCGTCGATATCAACATCAAGGGCGGCGCCGCCTATATGCCGTCGGGGCGAACCGTAGCGGTGAAAGGCGGCACGTTCCGGTTGCCCAACACTTACGAACGGCCATTGATGGCCGAAATGGACATCAACCTGGCAGGCGCTGCGGACGCGGTCGCCGAGTTGGTGACCTACAAGCCGATCGACGTGCTGAAGCGGACCCAGTTCACGCCGGACGACTTCACCGGTCCGGTCGAGGCGAATGTCAAGGCACGTCTCGGCCTGGTGCGCGACCATAATCCGCCACCACCGGAATGGTCCGCCGACATCAGTCTTCTCAAGGTGGATCTGAAGAAGCCGATCACCGGGCGGGAAATTACGCACGTCGAGGGCAAGTTGCTGGTCAACCCCACTCGCGCGGACTTAAAGGCCAAGGCTCGTGTCGATCAGGTGCCTCTCGACATCGTTCTCGTCGAGCCTGTCGATCGATCCACGGGTTTGAAACGGGAATTGAAGATCTCCGGCACAGTCGGGGACAAGGATCGGGCCCGTCTGGTCCCGGGCTTGAACGATCTTCTCTCGGGACCGATCGCGCTGTCGGTCACATCCGAATCCGATGACCGCCAGCGGGTCGAGGCTGATCTCCGGCGCACCGTCGTGTCGCTGCCCTGGGTCGGCTGGACCAAGGGGGCGGGGGTGCCGGCGAAGGCACGCTTCGTCATCGACAAGCAGGAGGACGGCGCCACCGGTCTGTCCGATTTTAGTTTCTCCGGCGACGGCTTCTCGGTCTCTGGAGACGCAGTTCTCAAAGGTGCATCGTTACATTCTGCGCGTTTCGACGAGGTTCGGCTGTCGGCGCAGGACCGGTATGCGCTAACCATCGATCGTGCCAAGTCGGGATTTGTCGTGAAGGTGAAAGGGGACGTCGCCGATGCGCGCCCCGTGCTTGGCCGGCTCAAGACAAACCCCACCGGTGCAGGCGGTGAGAAGGATCAGGTGCCGATCTCCATCCGCGCCAATCTCGGCCAGGTCATCGGTTTCAACGGCGAATCGCTCAGCAATGTCAGCCTCGACTACGCAACGAACGGCGATCGGCTTTCGGGGGTGGACCTGAGTGCCTTGACCGGCAGCGGCCAGGCGCTGGTGGCCAAGCTGGGCAAGGACACAGGAACGCTCGAGCTGACGACCGGAGATGCGGGCGCGCTGGCCCGGCTGGCCAACATCTACAGGCACATGGAGGGCGGGCTGTTGAACGTCCGCCTCAAGGTCGGCGCTGACGGCAGCTGGCGGGGACCTGTCGACGTTCGCAAGTTCAAGCTGACGGGGGAAGAAAAGCTACGCTCGATGGTTTCGACACCGGCCGGTGGCCGCAGCCTCAATGAGGCTGTCCGCAGCGAGATCGATACGAGCTCGATGCATTTTTCGCGCGGCTTTGCCTTCGTCGTGTCGAAAGGCGGCACATTGCGGGTGGAGAACGGCGTGGTGCGTGGAGAGGCGGTCGGCGCGACCTTCCAGGGCACGGTTCGCGACGCAAGCGACCGGATGGAGCTGACCGGCACCTTCATGCCGGCTTACGGCCTCAACCGCCTGTTTGCCGAATTGCCGCTGATCGGCTTCATCCTGGGCAACGGCAGCGACCGGGGCCTGATCGGCATCACCTTCAAGCTCAGCGGCCCGTTCGACCGGCCGGGCCTGCTCGTCAACCCGCTGTCGATCATCGCGCCGGGCGTGTTCCGCAACATCTTCGAGTTCTGACCGCCGCCGGCTCGTGGACAGGCGGCCAAGAAAAACCCGCGACCATCGATCGCGGGTTGATGCATTCGTCGGATAGGTTGCGATCAGGCGGGTCGGACCAGAATGTGCTTCTTCTTGCCGAGCGACAGCTTGATCACACCGTCGGCGGTGATTTCGCCGCCGCCGATCATCATGCGCTCGTCGGTGACGGCGTTGTCGTTGATGCGCACCGCACCGCCCTGCACGTGCCGGCGGGCCTCGCCGTTGGAGGCAGCAAGGCCAGCGCGAACGATCAGCGAGAGAACGCCGATGCCCCCCTCGAGCTCGCCGGCCGGTACCTCGATCGAGGGCAGGTTCTCGGCGAGTGCGCCTTCCTCGAAGGTTTTGCGGGCGGTCTCGGCCGCCTGCTCGGCGTTTTCGCGGCCGTGCAGCACGGCGGTGACTTCGGTGGCGAGGATCTTCTTGACCTCGTTGATCTCCGAGCCACCGAGCGCCGAGAGGCGGGCGATCTCGTCCATCGGCAGCGTCGTGTAGAGCTTGAGGAAGCGGCCGACGTCGGCATCCTCGGTGTTGCGCCAGTACTGCCAGAAGTCATAGGCCGACAGCATCTCCGGGTTCAGCCAGACGGCGCCGGACAGCGACTTGCCCATCTTGGCGCCGGAAGCAGTGGTCAGGAGCGGCGATGTCAACGCGTAGAGCTGCGGCGTGCCCATGCGGTGGCCGAGGTCGAGGCCGTTGATGATGTTGCCCCACTGGTCGGAGCCGCCCATCTGCAGCCGCGTGCCGTAGCGCTTGTTGAGCTCGACGAAGTCGTAGGCCTGCAGGATCATGTAGTTGAATTCGAGGAAGGACAGCGACTGCTCGCGGTCGAGGCGCATCTTGACGCTGTCGAAGGACAGCATGCGGTTGACCGAGAAGTGCCGGCCGACGTCGCGCAGGAACTCGAGGTAGTTGATGCCGAGCAGCCAATCGGCGTTGTTGATCATCAGCGCGTCCTTGGGGCCGTCGCCGTAGGTCAGGTAGCTGGAAAACACCTTCTTGATCGAGGCGATGTTCGAGTCGATCGTCGCCGGCGTCATCAACTGGCGCGCCTCGTCCTTGAACGACGGATCGCCGACCATGCCGGTGCCGCCGCCCATCAGCGAGATCGGCCGGTGGCCGGTCTGCTGGAACCAGTGCAGCATCATGATCTGGATCAGGCCGCCGGCGTGCAGGCTCGGCGCGGTCGGATCGAAGCCGATATAGGCCGTCACGGTTTCCTTGGCGAGCAGGTCGTCGAGGCCGGTCTCATCCGAGATCTGGTGGATGAAGCCGCGCTCGCTGAGCGTGCGAAGGAAATCTGACTTGAAACCCGACATTGGTCTTCTCTCTGTAGGGGAGGTTTATTTAAGTGAACGGCCGGGCGTTTAGCACTGTTTTTGCGCATAATCACTTCAAAAGTGATTCTGGATTTCTTCGATGGGACAAACGAGAACCGCAATCGGCCTGATGAGCGGCACCAGCATGGACGGCATCGATGTGGCGCTGCTGAGGACGGACGGCGAGGCACAGGTCGAACGCGGGCCGTCCATGGGCATTGACTATGACCCGGTGTTCCGTCGCCGCCTGCAGGGCGCGCTGGAAACAGCGAAGGCGATCGATAAGCGGAAGGAACGGCCGGCGGATCTGGCGGACGTCGAACGCGAACTGACCCTTCACCACGCCGCTGCCGTGCAGGCCTTCCTGCATGAAAACGACATGGCGCCGGCCGATATCGATGTCGTGGGCTTCCATGGCCAGACGGTGCTGCACCGGCCGGGACAGGCGCTCACCGTGCAGCTTGGCGACGGCGCCCTGCTGGCGCGGAAGACCGGCATCCCGGTCGTTTTCGACATGCGCGCGAACGATATGGTCCATGGCGGGCAGGGCGCCCCGCTGATTCCGGTCTACCATGCCGCGCTGGCGCGCAAGCTCCCGGCGGACTGCGCCTTGCCCACGGTTTTCGTGAACATTGGTGGCATCTCGAACCTCACCTATGTCGGCGCGGATGGGCGGATCGTCGCCTTCGACAGCGGGCCGGGCAACACCCTGATCGACCAATGGGTCGAGGCCCATGCCGGAGTTCCGTTCGACCAGGGCGGCATGATCGCGAGCGAGGGCCGGATTCTTCCCGATCTCGTCGCACGCTACCTCTCCAGCCCATTCTTCGTCTCGGACGAGCGGCGCTCGCTCGACCGCAACGACTTTGCGCCGCCGGCCGGATCGGACGCGACCCTTGAAGATGGCGCACGCACCTTGGCCCACGTGACGGCCGCGGCAATTCTCAAGTCGGCCGGCCATCTCCCGGAAGAGCCGAAAACCTATGTCGTGTGCGGCGGTGGACGCCTCAATCGGATCATCATGGGTGACCTGACGGAGCTTGCCGGCGCCACTGGCGCAGCGGTCATGACGGCGGAATCCGTCGGCCTCAACGGCGACAGCATGGAGGCCGAGGCCTGGGCCTATCTTGCGGTGAGGTCGCTGGATGGGCTGCCGCTGACCTTTCCGGGGACGACCGGGGTCCGGATACCGGTTACGGGCGGGATCCTGTCCACGCCGCAGCATAGATAGAACGAAAAAATCCGCCGGATTTCGCCGGCGGATCGAGAGCGGTCTTTGCCGTTCGGGGCTATCGGAGGCGCTTGGCTGCCGGCTCCGGTACCAATTCACCGGCAAGCCTGCGGTCGAGATAGTCCTCGCACTCGGCCATCAACGTCTCGAGCTGGCCGTTGAAGAAGTGGTTGGCGCCCGGGACGGTCTTGTGGGTGATCAGGATGCCCTTCTGCGCCTTCAGCTTCTCCACTAGGCCGTTGACGTCCTTCTCCGGCGCCACTTTGTCGGCGTCACCATTGATGATCAGGCCGGAGGATGGGCAGGGGGCGAGGAAGGAAAAGTCGTAGATGTTCGGCTGCGGGGCGATCGACATGAAGCCTTCGATTTCCGGCCGGCGCATCAGGAGCTGCATGCCGATCCAGGCGCCGAAGGAGTAGCCAGCAACCCAACAGCTTTTCGAGTCCGGATGCAGGCTCTGCACCCAGTCGAGCGCGGATGCCGCGTCCGACAGTTCACCCGCGCCATGGTCGAACTCGCCCTGGCTGCGGCCGATTCCGCGGAAATTGAAGCGGAGCGTCGTGAAGCCGCGCTTCTGGAACATGTAGAAGAGCTGGTAAACGATCTGGTTGTTCATCGTGCCGCCGAACTGTGGATGCGGGTGCAGGATGATGGCGATCGGGGCGTTCTTCTGCTTGGAAGGCTGATAGCGGCCTTCGAGGCGACCGGCAGGTCCGTTGAAGATGATTTCGGGCATTCGTTCTCCGGCATGTTTCTGGATCAAAAACCGTTTCGACAGCCCTGGATGTCTTGACGAAACCAGTCAGCTTTTCTAGAACCAGTTTAGAACCGTTCGAAACTTAAATCTGCGCTGAGCGCGTATCGAGGTTCGTCTCTTACGGCAAGCGCGGCGGAAATTTCAAGAAAAATGCACGCTGCCATGTCAGGTGCAGGATCGGAGCCCTTTGTAACGATGCCAGGACGGCTGAGGACATATCTGGATTGGAACGCGACGGCGCCGCTTGCGGCAGACGCCCGTGAGGCGATGATTGCCGCGCTAGACCTTTCCGGCAATCCGTCGTCCGTGCATGGCGAGGGCAGGGCCGTGCGCGCCGTGATCGACGGCGCGCGCCGCGACGTGGCGGCGCTTGTCGGCACCGAGGCGGCGCATGTGATCTTTACCAGCGGCGCCACCGAGGCGGCCAACATGGTGCTGACGCCCGACTTCCGCATGGGCCGCACGCCACTGAAGGTCGGCCACCTTTATGTCTCGGCGATCGAGCATCCGGCGGTTCGCGAAGGGGGGCGGTTCGAGAAGGAACTGGTTTCCGAGATACCGGTGACGGCATCGGGCGTCGTGGACCTTGCTGCACTGGAGACCCTGTTGGAGGCCCATGACGCGTCGAGCGGCCTGCCCATGGTTGCCATCATGCTGGCGAACAACGAGACGGGGATCGTGCAGCCGGTGCGCGAGGCAGCGGCAATGGTGCGCAAGCGCGGCGGCCTGTTCGTTGTGGACGCCGTTCAGGCTGCCGGCCGGATCCCGCTCTCGATCGGCGAGATCGATGCGGATTTCCTGATCCTCTCGGCACACAAGCTCGGTGGGGCCAAGGGCGCCGGCGCCCTGGTGTCGCGCGGCGAGGCGCTGATGCCGAGGCCGCTGATCCATGGCGGCGGGCAGGAAAAGGGGCACCGCTCGGGCACGGAGAACCCTGCGGCCCTGGCAGGCTTTGCGGCTGCCGCGCGGGCGGCTAGTGAGGACTTCACGGGGCGTAACGACCGCCTGGCGGCCCTGCGCGACCGCATGGAGGATCGGATGAGGGCGCTGGCCGGCGATCTCATCATCCACGGTCGCGATATGGCGCGCCTGTCCAATACAACGTTCTTCAGCTTGCCTGGCCTGAAATCCGAGACGGGGCAGATCGCCTTCGACCTGGAGGGAATTGCGCTTTCGGCCGGGTCCGCCTGCTCGTCGGGCAAGGTCAGCGCCAGTCATGTGTTGACGGCGATGGGTTTTGATGCCGGCCTTGGCGCCCTACGCGTCTCGCTCGGTCCGACGACGACGGAAGCCGACGTCGAGCGGTTTGTCGATGCGTTTGCGCGCATTGCGGCGCGGCGGCGACAGGGGGTGGCGGCGGCCTGACGGAAAGTTGCGGAAACGCAAGTTTTTACTTGCCAAAAGGTGTGAAAAGCCCCTTCTGGCCCTTACATAACCGGCGGATACCCGCCACACGTTGACAAGCTGCCGGACCTTGGATCCGGCGAGATTGGAGAACGATATGCCTGCCGTGCAGGAAACGATCGATCAGGTCCGTCAGATTGACGTCGACCAGTACAAGTACGGTTTTGAGACCACGATCGAAGTGGAAAAGGCACCGAAGGGCCTTAACGAAGACATCATCCGCTTCATCTCGGCCAAGAAGAGCGAGCCCGACTGGATGCTCGAGTGGCGGCTTGGCGCCTATCGCCGCTGGCTGACCCTCGAGGAGCCGACCTGGGCGCGCGTCAACTATCCGAAGATCGACTACAACGATCTCTACTACTACGCGGCGCCGAAGAACCAGAGCGGACCCAAGTCGATCGACGAGGTCGATCCGGAGATTCTCAAGACCTATGAGAAGCTCGGCATCCCGCTGCGCGAGCAGGAGATTCTCGCCGGCGTGCAGACCTCGAAAATCGCCGTCGACGCGGTGTTCGATTCGGTCTCCGTCGTCACCACCTTCAAGGAAGAGCTGAAGAAGGCCGGCGTGATCTTCATGTCGATCTCTGAGGCGATCCGCGAGCACCCGGACCTCGTCAGGAAGTATCTTGGCACCGTCGTGCCGACGACCGACAACTACTATGCAACGCTGAATTCCGCGGTCTTCACCGACGGTTCCTTCGTGTTCGTGCCGAAGGGCGTGCGTTGCCCGATGGAGCTGTCGACCTACTTCCGCATCAACGAGAAGAACACCGGCCAGTTCGAGCGCACGCTGATCATCGCCGAGGAGGGCGCTTACGTCTCCTACCTCGAAGGCTGCACCGCGCCGCAGCGCGACGAGAACCAGTTGCATGCCGCCGTGGTCGAGCTCGTGGCGCTCGACGATGCCGAGATCAAGTATTCCACCGTCCAGAACTGGTATCCGGGCGACAAGGAAGGCAAGGGCGGCATCTACAACTTCGTCACCAAGCGTGGCGATTGCCGCGGCAAGAACTCCAAGATCTCCTGGACGCAGGTTGAGACCGGTTCGGCGATCACCTGGAAGTATCCGTCCTGCATTCTGCGCGGTGACAATTCGCGCGGCGAGTTCTACTCGATCGCCGTCTCGAACGGTCATCAGCAGATCGACTCGGGTACCAAGATGATCCACCTCGGCAAGAACACGTCTAGCCGCATCATCTCCAAGGGCATTGCCGCCGGCGTTTCGCAGAACACCTATCGCGGCCAGGTCTCGACCCACCGCAAGGCGGAAAACGCGCGCAACTTCACCCAGTGCGACTCGCTGCTGATCGGCGACAAGTGCGGCGCGCATACCGTGCCCTATATCGAGGCGAAGAACTCCTCGACCCAGTTCGAGCACGAGGCGACCACCTCGAAGATCTCCGAGGACCAGCTGTTCTACTGCCTGCAGCGCGGCATTCCGGAAGAGGCGGCGATCGCACTGATCGTCAACGGCTTCGTCAAGGAAGTGATCCAGGAACTGCCGATGGAGTTCGCGGTCGAGGCGCAGAAGCTGATCAGCATCAGCCTCGAAGGCTCGGTCGGCTGATATCTACTTGAATTGGCTCGGCGCGCCCGTTGCGCGCCATCTCCCATGGGATTCCGTAGAGGATGAAACGTAATGCTTGAAATCAAGAACCTGCACGCACGCATCGCCGAAGACGGCACCGAAATCATCCGTGGCCTGAACCTGACCGTCAAGGACGGCGAGGTCGCCGCGATCATGGGCCCGAACGGCTCGGGCAAGTCGACGCTGTCCTACATCCTCGCCGGCCGCGAGGATTATGAAGTGACTGAGGGCGATATCCTCTACAACGGCGAGAGCATCCTCGAACTCGACCCGTCCGAGCGCGCGGCGAAGGGCATCTTCCTGGCGTTCCAGTATCCGGTCGAAATCCCGGGCGTTGCCACCATGCAGTTCCTGAAGGTCGCTATGAACGAGCAGCGCAAGGCGCGCGGCGAGGACGAGCTGACGACGCCGGACTTCATGCGCCGCGTCAAGGAAGCTGCCGGCGAATTGCAGATCTCGCCGGAAATGCTGCGCCGGCCGCTCAACGTCGGCTTCTCCGGCGGTGAGAAGAAGCGTGCCGAAATCCTGCAGATGGCGCTGCTGGAGCCGAAGCTGTGCGTGCTCGATGAGACCGACTCCGGCCTCGATATCGACGCGCTCAAGATCGTCGCCGACGGCGTCAATGCGCTGCGCGCGCCGGATCGCTCGGTCGTCGTCATTACCCACTACCAGCGCCTGCTCGACTACATCGTGCCGGATTCGGTCCACGTGCTTTACAGGGGCCAGGTGATCAAGTCGGGCGACAAGACGCTGGCGCACGAGCTCGAAGCGAACGGCTACGCCGACATCATCGAGGCAGCTGCCTGAGCCGGAGGGACACGATCCATGAATATCCAAGCTGGGATCAAGTTGACCGTCGCGGAAGCCGCGTTGGTCGACGCCTATAACGAGCAGATCGGCGACCTCCCGGGTGACGGTGCGACCATTGCGGCCCGCGACATGCTGCTCAGCGAGTTCAAGTCGGCAGGGTTGCCGACCCGCCGCGTCGAGGCCTGGCATTACACCGACCTGAAGTCGCTGTTGCGCGCCGTGCCGGCCTTCGAGCAGGGTGCAACCGCCAACCGGGTCGATCCGATCGTGCCGGGCTCGATCGTTCTGTCTGTCACGAACGGCCAGGCAAACGAGCGCAGCCTTCAGGGCGGAATCTCGCTGAAAAGCTATTCCGACGCCCTGCAGGACGGCACGGCGGCCGAGCGTCTGGTCGAACGGGATCGGGACGACACGATCGCACAGATCAACGGTTCCTTCGTTCGCGACGGTTTTGTGATCGACTTCGCCGACGGGATCGAACCAGAGGCGCCGATCGAGATCCAGTCGGTGCATAACTGCGGTCAGGTCAACACGCGTTTTCCCGTCCGCTTCGGCAAGGGTGCCAAGGCGACCGTGATCGAGCGGCATCTGGCGGTCGGCGACGAGGCTTCGTTCGTCACGTCGGTCAGCGACGTCAAGCTGGAGGACGGCGCCGAGATCACCTGGATCATCTTCCAGTCGCAGGGCGTAGCCGATGCGCACCTTGGCCAGTTCAAGGCTGCGCTTGGCACGAACGCCAAGCTTCGCCTCTATGTGATCAATGCCGGCGGCAAGCTCGTGCGGCAGGAGATCCACGTGACGGTGGCGGGCGAAGGCTCCGACCTGACGCTGCGCGGCATCAACCTGCTCGGCGGGGAAAGCCACACGGACGTGACCTTTACCGTCGGCCACAACGTGCCGCATACCACGTCTTCGGAAGTCATCCGCAACGTCATCTTCGACCGTGCCAAGGGCGTGTTCCAGGGCCAGATCCGGGTCGCGCCGGATGCCCAGAAGACCGACGCAAAGATGTCGTGCAACACGCTGCTTCTGTCGGACGAGGCGGAATTCTCGGCCAAGCCGGAACTCGAAATCTTCGCCGACGACGTGCAGTGCGGTCACGGCGCCACCGTGATCGACATCAATCACACGCAGCTGTTCTATCTGATGGCGCGCGGGATCCCGGAAAACAAGGCGCGCGCCATGCTGGTCAACGCCTTCGTCGCCGAGATCGTCGAGGAACTGGAAGACGAGCCGCTGGTCGAGGCGCTGGAAGGCGTCATTTCCGAGTGGCTGGAGAAGCACGCCTGATGGGCCGGAGCGGATTGTCGAGATGAATGAGATCAAGCCTGTCACGACCTACGACGTCGAAGCTATCCGCCGGGACTTTCCGATCCTGTCGCGGGAGGTCTACGGCAAGCCGCTCGTCTATCTCGACAACGGCGCTTCGGCGCAGAAGCCGAAGGCGGTGATCGACGCGATCGCCCACGCCTATTCGAACGAATACGCCAACGTCCATCGCGGCCTGCACTTCCTCTCCAATGCGGCGACGGACGCCTATGAGGGCGCGCGCGAGAAGGTAAGGCGCTTCCTCAACGCGCCTTCGGTCGACAACGTCATCTTCACCAAGTCGTCGACCGAGGCGATCAACACCGTTGCCTATGGCTATGGCATGCCCAAGCTCGGCGAGGGTGACGAGATCGTGCTCTCGATCATGGAGCACCACTCCAACATCGTCCCCTGGCATTTCATTCGCGAGCGGCAGGGCGCCAAGCTCGTCTGGGCGCCTGTGAATGACCAGGGCGCCTTCCACGTCGAGGATTTCGTCAAGTGCCTGACGGAGCGCACGAAACTGATCGCGATCACGCACATGTCGAACGCGCTCGGCACGATCGTTCCGGTGAAGGAGATCTGCAAGATCGCCCGCGAACGCGGCATTCCGGTGCTGGTTGACGGCTCGCAAGGCGCGGTCCACCTGCCGGTCGACGTGCAGGACATCGATTGCGATTGGTACGTAATGACCGGCCACAAGCTCTATGGCCCCTCCGGCATCGGCGTGCTGTATGGCAAGACGGAACGGCTGAAGGAGATGCGTCCGTTCCAAGGCGGCGGCGAAATGATCGTGGAAGTGACCGAGGACATCGTCACCTACAACGACCCACCGCACCGCTTCGAGGCAGGCACGCCGCCGATCGTCCAGGCCATCGGGCTCGGCTACGCGCTCGACTACATGGAGAAGGTCGGCCGGGCGGCGATCGCCGCACACGAGGCGGACCTGACGGCCTATGCGTTCGAGCGCCTGTCCAGGGTCAATTCGCTGAAGATCTTCGGGACCGCGCCCGACAAGGGCTCGATCTTCGCCTTCGAGCTTGAAGGCATTCATTCGCACGACGTCTCGATGGTGATCGACCGGGCAGGCGTCGCGGTGCGTGCCGGTACCCATTGCGCCCAGCCGCTCTTGAAGCGTTTCGGCGTAACCTCCACATGCCGGGCATCGTTTGGCATGTACAACACGCGTGCCGAGGTGGATGTCCTGGCCGACGCCCTGGAATACGCCCGAAAGTTCTTCGCCTGAGGAGTTGGAAATGTCACTCGAAGCCACCGAAGAAAAAGCCGACGTCCGCGAGGGCATCGTCACCTCCGCTATTCCGGCGGACGAGTTGGCCCGCCTCAGCGACGACATCATCGCCGCTCTGAAGACGGTCTATGATCCGGAAATTCCTGCCGACATCTTCGAACTCGGCCTGATCTACAAGATCGACATCGAGGACGATCGGATGGTGAAGATCGACATGACGCTGACCGCGCCCGGCTGCCCGGTCGCCGGCGAAATGCCGGGCTGGGTGGAAAATGCCGTCAGCGCCGTCGAAGGCGTTTCCGGCGTCGAGGTGAAGATGACCTTCGATCCGCCGTGGACCCCGGACCGCATGTCCGAAGAGGCACAGGTCGCGGTCGGCTGGTACTAGAGGCCGCAGGCTTCGGAGAAGGCCTGCTGCACGAGAGTATTGATCCATTTACCCGGTCCCACTACATTCTATTCAGACCCATCGGGCCTTGAACCCGGCTGGCGAAGGAGATGGCTGATGGCCTTTGCAATAATGACCCTGACCGATGCCGCCGCCGATCGCGTCAAGGCGATCGTCGACAACGCCGGCGGCGATGCCAAGGGCATCCGGGTCGGCGTCAAGAAGGGCGGCTGCGCGGGGATGGAGTATTCCGTCGATCTCGTGACCGACCCGAACCCCAAGGACGATCTCGTCGAGCACGCGGGCGCCAGCGTATGGGTCGCGCCGGAGGCCGTGCTTTATCTGCTGGGCACCGAGATGGATTTCGAGGTCACCACGCTTCGGTCCGGCTTCACCTTCAGGAATCCGAATCAGACGTCTGCCTGCGGCTGTGGCGAATCGGTCGAACTGAAGCCTGCCGATCTCGCGGCGCTGGCCGCCGCCGGCAACGCGACGGTGCGGGTCGGTTGATCATTTACCGTTGACGTGAGCTGTTTGCTTGGCGGAATCTGCCTGCCTGTTCTGTCTCCCCATGATCTGCGGCAACCGCTGACGCGGCCTGCTTTTCGTTGCCCGCGTGCTGCTTTGCGTGTCGCCCCCGGAGCCTTAGGCACCATGTCGAAAGCACCACCAACCGTGTATGATGCCGATCTTGCAGCCGGGAGGTGGCATTGAAAGGGACGCACGCGCTGGAGGGCTTTGCAACGTCGGTCTACGAATCGTTGCCTCTGCCCGTGATCGTCACAGCGGCAGACCTGAGTGGTTTTACCCTGAACGAGGCGGCAAGGCGCGCGTTGGGACGCGATCAGCTTCGGGCTCGCCCCGAGCCGCTGGCAGCGCTGATCGATGAGCCGGACCTTCCGCTTCTTCTCCACCGTCTTTCGCTCGGCGAGCGTGCCGATGTCCATCCCCTGCGATTTCTGAGGGCGAGCGGTTCGCCGTTCGCGGCTATGACGCATGTGTTGGCCGTTGCCGCGGACGACGGCGAGACCGGCTACGCGCTGGTTCTGCGCGACCTCGTGGACGCGGGCAGCCACGAGGAGCGGGCCCTTCCGGGCAACCGGATCTATGCAGCGCTCGAGGCGATTCCCGAAGGAATCGCTATCTTCGATCGCGATGAGCAACTGCTGGCGTTCAACAGGGCTTTCCGCAATCGCTGCCATCCGGCAAGAGATGCAGTGCAGGTCGGGGCAACGATGGAAGACATCGTTCGCGCCAATCTTCGCGGCGGCCTCTATCAGGGCCTTGTGGAGGGAACACCGGAGGCCGAAGCCTGGGTGCAGTCGCGTCTGCGCCACCATCGCGAGTGCGGCGCGCCGCAGGTCATCCCGTACAGCGATGGGCGTTGGATTCGCTCGGAGAGCTATGTTGCCGATGGCGGCGAGATTGTCGCTCTGCGCATCGATGTGACCGAGCTCAAGCGCGCCGAACAAATTCTGCACGAAAAGCACAGGCAGCAGTTGAGTTTCCTGAAGATCTTTCCGGACATGCTCGTACGCACCGACGGCGAGATGGTGATCCGGTTTGCCAATGATCAATGTGCGGCGTTTCTCGGGTCGACGGCGGAAAAGCTGGTGGGAATCAGCTTCTGGGAATCGGCCCGAACCGAAGATCAGCGCGAGGCCATCGGCAGGTCAAGCGACTACACGCCGAAGACGCCGCTGCGCACGCGCGAGGTCTGCTATACGGGCGCCGATGGACTGCCGACCTGGGTGCTGTGGACCGCGATCGCAAGTTTCGAGGACGGCAAGCCGGTTGACTATCTGGCGGTGGGCAGGGACGTCACCGAAACGAAGCTGCAACACGAGCAGCTTTCCAGGCAAGCGGTGGAGTTGCAGCGAAAGAACGAGGCGCTGAACCAGTTCACGGGAACAGTCTCGCATGACCTGAAAGCGCCGATCCGACAGATCGCCTCGTTCGCTGAATTGATCACCGAAGAAGTCGATGAAGGACGGCTTGACGAACTGGCGGTTCACGCCCGCTATCTGCAGCAGGCCGCCTCTCGCCTCCAGATACTGGTGGAACGTCTGCTCGAATACTCGCAGATCGCCTACCAGATTCGCCATTTCGAGAGGGTTTCCCTAGACGCGGTCGTTGCCGACGCGCTTTCCATGTTGGCGGGGCACGTCCGCGAAACGGGCGCCGAAGTGGACACGCGGCCGCTCCCCGCCGTGACCGGTGATCCGGAGCTTCTCCGCAGGTTGATGCAGAACCTGATCGGCAACGCTATCAAGTACCGCCATGCCGATACCGTGCCGAAGGTACGGGTCTATGGCGACCGCGTGCAGGATGGAGTGAGGATCGTCGTTGAGGACGAGGGGATCGGGATCGATCCCAAACATGCAGACAGGATATTCGATCTGTTCCAGCGTCTGCATCGGGACGAAAGCCAGTTCGCCGGCACGGGCATAGGGCTGGCGCTCGCCAAGCGCATCGTCGACAGCCACCACGGCGCGATTGTGCTCGATCCGGACTATCGCGACGGCGCCCGGTTTGTCGTAACCCTTCCGGGGCAGTGAGGTTCGGCCGACAAGGCTACGCTGCGTCGAAAGGACAAATGAGATACAAGTCGGCGTCCGGGTGCGCAGCTCTTTGCGCGTTGCCATACGATGCCACGACGCAAGAAAAACCCCGGCCTTTTCGGGCCGGGGTCTGTCGTTGGCTGTCGTTACTCGGCCGCTTCCGCATAGTCCTCGAGCGGCGGGCAGGAGCAGATGAGGTTCCGGTCGCCGTAGACGTTGTCGACGCGGTTGACCGGCGACCAGTACTTGTCCACCCGGAAGGCGCCCGGCGGGTAGCAGGCCTGTTCGCGGGTATAGGGCCGGTCCCACTCGCCGACGAGGTCCTCCACCGTGTGGGGAGCGTTCTTCAGCGGGTTGTTGACCTTGTCCATCCGGCCTTCTTCGATGGCGCGGGCTTCCTCGCGGATCGCCAGCATCGCATCGCAGAAGCGGTCGAGCTCGGCCTTCGTCTCGGACTCGGTCGGCTCGATCATCAGCGTGCCGGCCACCGGCCAGCTCATCGTCGGGGCGTGGAAGCCGCAGTCGATGAGGCGCTTGGCGACGTCGTCGACGGTGACGCCGGCGCTGTCGACCAGCGGACGCGTGTCGATGATGCACTCGTGCGCCACCCGGCCCTTGGCCGACTTGTAGAGCACGTCATAGGCGCCCTTCAGCCGGGCGGCGATGTAGTTGGCATTGAGGATTGCCACCTTCGTCGCCTGCGTCAGGCCTTCGCCGCCCATCATCAGGCAGTAGCTCCACGAAATCGGCAGGATCGACGCCGAGCCGAACGGAGCGGCGGAGACCGCGCCGGCCTCGGCGGTGCGCGGATCCTTCGGCAGGAACGGCGCCAGGTGCGCCTTCACGCCGATCGGTCCCATGCCCGGGCCGCCGCCGCCATGCGGAATGCAGAAGGTTTTGTGTAGGTTCAGGTGGCTGACGTCGGAGCCGATGTCACCGGGGCGGGCGAGGCCGACCATGGCGTTCATGTTGGCGCCGTCGAGATAGACCTGGCCACCGTGTTTGTGGACGATCTCGCAGACCTCGCGCACGTTCTCCTCGAACACGCCGTGGGTCGAGGGGTAGGTGATCATGCAGCACGAGAGGTTTTCCGCGTATTTCTCTGCTTTCGCTCGGAAATCCTCCATGTCGATATCGCCGTTGTCGCTCACCTTGACGACGACGACCTTCATGCCGGCCATCTGCGCCGAGGCCGGGTTGGTGCCGTGCGCCGAGGTCGGGATCAGGCAGACGTCGCGATGGGCGTCGCCGTTGGCGATGTGGTAGTCGCGGATCGTCAGGAGGCCGGCATATTCCCCTTGCGCGCCGGAATTCGGCTGCATGGAGATCGCGTCATAGCCGGTAATGGCGCAGAGCTTCTGCGACAGGTCGTCGATCAGTTCGCGATAGCCTTCCGCCTGCTCGGCCGGCACGAAGGGATGGATCTCGGAAAATTCCGGCCAGGTGATCGGCAGCATCTCGGCCGTCGCGTTGAGCTTCATCGTGCAGGAGCCGAGCGGGATCATCGAGCGGTCGAGCGCCAGGTCGCGGTCCGACAGCCGGCGGATGTAGCGGGTCATCTCGCTTTCGGCGCGGTTCATGTGGAAGATCGGGTGGGTGAGGTAGGCGCTGGTTCGCAGCAGGTTCGACGGCAGGCGATAACCCGGCTCGAAATCCGAGACCTCGAAATCGCCGCCGAAGGCCCGCCAGACGGCTTCGAGCGTCACCGGCCGCGAGCGCTCGTCGAGGCTGATGCCGATTCGGTCGTCGCCGATCTTGCGCAGGTTCACCTCCTCGGCGACTGCCGTCTTGAGGATGATGCCCTGCAGCTTGCCGACATGGACGGTGATGGTGTCGAAGAACACCTCGGGCTCGACCGTGTAGCCAAGCTTTTCCAGACCCATGGCGAGGCGGACGGTCTTCTGATGGACGCTCTGCGAGATCGCCTTGATGCCCTGCGGACCGTGGAAGACTGCATACATCGAGGCCATGACGGCGAGCAGCACCTGAGCGGTGCAGATGTTCGACGTCGCCTTTTCGCGGCGGATGTGCTGCTCGCGCGTCTGTAGCGACAGGCGATAGGCGCGGTTGCCGCGGGCATCGACGGAGACGCCGACGAGGCGGCCCGGCATGTTGCGCTTGTAGGCGTCCTTGACCGCCATGTAGGCGGCATGCGGCCCGCCGTAGCCGACCGGAACGCCGAAGCGCTGGGTAGTGCCGATAGCGATGTCGGCATCCATGTCGCCCGGCGACTTCAGAAGCGCCAGCGCCAGCGGGTCTGCCGCCACGGTGGCGATCGCGCCAGCCGCGTGCAGCGAAGCGATCACGTCGGTGAAGTCGTGCACATGGCCATAGGTGCCCGGATACTGGAAGATCGCGCCGAAGACTTCCGACGGGACCAGATCCTTGAAGGGGTTGCCGACCTTGATCGACCAGCCGAGCGGCTCTGAACGGGTCTTCAGCAGTGCAATCGTCTGCGGGTGGCAGTTCTCGTCGACGAAGAACGTCGTCGCCTTGGAGGTCGAAACGCGCTCCGCCATTGCCATGGCCTCAGCGGCCGCGGTCGCCTCGTCGAGCAGCGATGCATTGGCGATGTCGAGGCCGGTCAGGTCGCAGACCATGGTCTGGTAGTTTAGCAGCGCCTCGAGCCGGCCCTGGCTGATTTCCGGCTGGTAGGGCGTGTAGGCCGTGTACCAGGCCGGGTTTTCCAGGATGTTGCGCTGGATCACCGGCGGCGTGATGGTGCCGTAGTAGCCCTGGCCGATCAGGGATACCAGTTTCTGGTTCTTGTTCGCGGTCTCGCGCAGCTTGTCGAGCGCCTCGCGCTCGGTCATCGGCGCGCCCCATTCGAGCGGCTTCTGCTGGCGGATCGACGACGGCACCGTGTCGTCGATCAGTGCGTCGAGGCTGGCGTAGCCCACGACCTTCAGCATGTCCTCCATCTCCTTCGGCGAGGGGCCGATATGGCGACGGTTGGCGAAGTCGTAAGGCTGGTAATCGGTGAAGGTGAAGTCCTTGGGCAGGTTCATCAGCCGACGAGCTCCTTGTAGGCGGCCTCGTCAAGAAGTTCATCGGCATCGGCCTTGTTGGCGAGCTTCATCTTGAAGAACCAGCCGGCGCCCTGTGGGTCGCTGTTGACGAGAGACGGGTCGTCGACGATCGCCTGGTTGACCTCAAGGCATTCGCCGTCAAGCGGGGCATAGACGTCGGATGCGGCCTTGACGGATTCGACTGTCGCCGCGTCGCCGCCCTTGGAGAAGGACGTTCCAACGGCCGGCAGTTCAACGAACACGAGGTCGCCGAGCTGTTCGGCGGCGTGGGTGGTGATGCCGACGGTGGCGACGTCGCCGTCGATCTTCAGCCACTCGTGTTCTGCGGTAAATTTCAGCATGGGTGGGCCTTTCTGATCAGCGTTTGAAGGTGTTTGAAACAAAGGGAAGGGCGCTTACGGTGACGGGCAGGAATTTGCCGCGCACTTCTGCAAACAGGTGAGTGTCGGGTGTTGCGAGTGCGGCCGCGACGTAACCCATGGCAACGGGGTTCTCGACCGTCGGGCCGAATCCGCCGGAGGTGACGTGGCCAATTTCGGTCTTGCCCTCGGCATCGGAGTACAGCTTTGCCGGCGCGCGGACCGGAGCCTTGCCATCGACCTTCAGGCCGACGCGACGACGCGCGGTACCTTTTTCGAGCTGATCCAGGATGACATCGGCCCCCGGAAAACCGCCGGCACGGTCACCGCCCCCGCGGCGCACCTTCTGGATTGCCCATCCGAGCCCGGCCTCAGCCGGTGTCGTCGCCGTGTCGATGTCGTTGCCGTAGAGACAGAGGCCAGCCTCGAGGCGCAGCGAGTCGCGGGCGCCGAGACCGATCGGCTCGACGTCCGGGTGATCGAGCAGGCGGCGGCAGACCATTTCCGCCTGCGCAGCCGGAATGGAAATCTCGAAGCCGTCCTCACCCGTATAGCCGGAACGGGAGACGATGCATTCGGCGTCGTGAAGGTCGCAGCTGCGCACGTCCATGAAGCGCATTTCGGTGATGTCCGCCCAGAATTCGGCGAGCACCGTTTCGGCCCGGGGTCCCTGCAGGGCAACGAGGGCCCGGTCGGTCAGCATCGTGACTTCGCAGGTTGACCCCAGATGCTTTTGCAAATGTGCGAAATCGGCGTCCTTGCACGCGGCGTTGGCGACGAGGAACAGATGATCGCCACGATTGGTGATCATCAGATCGTCGAGGATGCCGCCGGCGTCGTTGGTGAAAAGGGCATAGCGCTGACGACCTTCGGCAATGCCGAGCACATCGACCGGCACGAGCGCCTCGAGCGCGCGCGCCGCGTCGGCATTGTTGCCGGAACGAGCGCGAATGATGATCTGTCCCATGTGGGAGACGTCGAAAAGCCCCGCGGCAGTGCGCGTGTGAAGGTGTTCCTTCATGACACCTGCGGGAAACTGCACCGGCATCTCATAGCCCGCATATGGCACCATGCGGGCACCAAGCGAGACGTTGAGGTCGTACAACGGGGTTTTCTTTAGCTCAGACGTACCGTCCAAAAGGCGCCCTCCAGTCTATGGGCGTGCATCGCACGCCGGCTCATCCTACGGCGTCTGCACGCCGCTCTCATGAGCCCCCTCTGTCCCTTCGCCTGAGATTGTTATCCCTTCGGCGGGCGTGTGAACGCCTCTCTCCAGAGTCCTGTCGGCACCTTGCTGGTCCTTTTGCCTGAGAGTTTCCGGGGCGGTTGCTCCTTCGGCACCGGCCATCCCGTTTCGGGCGGCCGGTTTCTCCCAGCGAGGTCATCGCCACATAAGAGCGTCGGCGCAATTTTGGCAAGAGCGTTGCGTCGCCGCGGAGCAAATATTTGTCGTCCTTTGTCGCATAGCGGATTCTGGTGCCGCAAATGGAAGCCGTCGCTGCGTTGTCGTTCTCAAAATCGCCCCAACACCTGGATCTGCCCAGCGGTTGCTATGAGGGCGAGCAGCCATTCTCGTTTGCGGACGCCAAACAAAAACCCGCCGAAATACATCGACGGGTTTGCCGGTGGACAAGGTCCGGTCTGGTTGACCGGACCGCATCAATGTCAGCCTCAGCGCTTCGAGACGGGCACGTAGTCGCGCTTGGGGGCGCCGATATAGAGCTGGCGCGGACGGCCGATGCGCTGCTCCGGATCCTCGATCATCTCGTTCCACTGGGCGATCCAGCCGACGGTGCGGGCCAGTGCGAACAGCACGGTGAACATCGTGGTGGGGAAGCCGAGCGCCTTGAGCGTGATACCGGAATAGAAGTCGATGTTCGGGTAGAGCTTCTTTTCGATGAAGTATTCATCGGTGAGCGCGATGCGCTCCAGTTCCATGGCGACTTCCAGCATCGGATCGTCTTTGATGCCGAGTTCGCCAAGAACCTCGTGCGTCGTCTTCTGCATGATGCGGGCGCGCGGGTCGTAGTTCTTGTAGACGCGATGGCCGAAGCCCATCAGGCGGAACGGATCGTTCTTGTCCTTGGCGCGGGCAACGAATTCCGGGATGCGATCAGCCGTGCCGATCTCCGCCAGCATGTTCAGCGCCGCCTCGTTCGCGCCGCCGTGAGCCGGACCCCAGAGGCAGGCGATGCCGGCTGCGATGCAGGCAAACGGGTTGGCGCCCGACGAGCCGGCGAGACGTACCGTCGACGTCGACGCGTTCTGCTCATGGTCGGCGTGGAGAATGAAGATGCGATCCATCGCCCGCGACAGGACCGGGTTGACGGTGTACTCCTCGCAGGGCACGGCAAAGCACATGCGCAGGAAGTTCGACGCGTAGTCGAGATCGTTCTTCGGGTAAACAAACGGCTGGCCGATGTGGTACTTGTAGGCCATCGCCGCGATCGTCGGCATCTTGGCGATCATGCGCAGCGATGCAACCATGCGCTGGTGCGGATCGGTGATGTCGGTGGAGTCGTGGTAGAACGCCGACAGCGCGCCGACGACGCCACACATCACCGCCATCGGGTGGGCGTCGCGGCGGAAGCCGGTGAAGAACTTCGACATCTGCTCGTGCACCATCGTGTGGTGGGTGACGCGATAGTCGAAGTCGTCCTTTTGCGCCTTGGTCGGCAGCTCGCCGTAGAGGAGCAGGTAGCACGCTTCCAGAAAATCGCCGTGCTCCGCCAGTTGCTCGATCGGATAGCCGCGATGCAGGAGAACGCCTTCGTCACCGTCGATGTAGGTGATTCTGGACTCGCACGAGGCCGTCGAGGTGAAGCCCGGGTCATAGGTGAAAGTGCCGGTCTGCTTGTAGAGCGTGCCGATGTCGATCACCGACGGACCGATTGATCCGGATCGCAATGGCAACTCCACCTTCTTGTCACTGACAGTGACTTCCGCGCTCTTTCCCGTCATGAGGATCTCCATCTGCTGGTGTGGCACAGGCAGTGCCGATCGTGGGCGTGCCGCTTTGCTAGCCCAAATTGCCTCACGTGCCAAGCAAGACGAAGGCTGCATTTGTGCAATGCAAAAACAAACATTCCGGCATCGCAATATCTACTCTTCCTCGCCAGTTGCAAGCAACTTATGGGCGAGATTCGAGAATTGTGGAGGGGGCATTCTTTCTCGGAGATCAAGCGCATTGGCGCCGAATTGGCAATTGCAAATCAAAATCTGAAGTTGCATTATGCTGCTGGTTGTGGCTGGGGCGGAGGCCATGGGGGAGGGAAACGCTACCAAAGTCGCAGTCCCGGCCGCCAGCGCGGTCCGGACCCCGCAGGACCGGCAGACGGCGAGCCAGCCGGTCGTAATCGCGAGCGGCCGAACGGTCGTGCTTGCGGGGCGGCGGGGTGGTGCAAAGCGCTGGTTTGCTGGCGCCCTGTCGTCGGGGTTGGCAGCCTGGAAGCGGGAGCGAGACCATGGCAGCGTCTTTCTGTTCGTTCCCGTATTCATCGGCACAGGGGCATGGTCCTGGTACGCGCTCGCCCGCGATCCGCCGCTGGTGCCGCTGCTGATCGTACTGCTTGGATTCGGGCTGATCGCGGTGTTCCTGCGGCATCGCCAGACCCTCCTGTCCTTTGTCACGCGCGCGGCATTCCTGCTGCTGCTCGGAATGGCGCTGTCCGCGATCGAAAGCTGGCGGCTTTCCACCGTCATGCTCGATCAACCGGTGACGACGACGATTACAGGAAGGGTGCTGTCTCGCGAAGCCGATGACCGCGGCCGCCTGCGGTACCGGGTGGCGCTGCTGTCGACCGACGGCCCGACATTGCGGCGTCCGCCCAACCACGTCAGTCTCCTTGCGCGCAGTCCCCATCCGCCGCTGCCGATCGGCAGCGGGATCGTCGGACGCGCGCGCCTGAATCCGCCGTCCGGACCGGCGTTGCCGGGTCTCAACGACTTTGCCTTCGACGCCTATTTCGCCGGAACCGGGGCTATCGGATACTTTTACGGCAAACCGGCGGCGACGGAGTTGAACCTGCCGGCGCGAATTGAAACCGCATACGGTGCAGCAAGCCGAATGGTGGCCGAATGGCGGAGTGCCATCACGCAACACATTCGCGGCCGCATCGGCGGCGATGCCGGCGCAATTTCGGCCGCCTTGATCACGGCCGAACAGCGCGGCATCAGCCCGAAAACGGTGGAGGCCTTGCGACAATCGGGCCTCGCGCACGTTCTGGCGATTTCAGGGCTCAACATGGCACTTGCGGCGGGCACCTTTCTGGTCGGCGCCCGACTGCTGCTGGCGCTGGTTCCGGGCGCAGCCGAACAGTTCCCGATCAAAAAAATCGCAGCCATCGGCGGGTTGATCACGGTCACCCTTTATATCCTGATCTCCGGCGGGGCGGTGTCGGCGATTCGCTCGTGGCTGATGATCGTCGTCATGCTGTTCGCTGTCCTGTTCGACCGCACCGCCATCAGCCTGCGCAATGTCGCGCTCTCGGCACTGATCATTCTGGCGGTGACGCCTTCCGCGGTCACTGGTCCCGGCTTCCAGATGTCCTATGCGGCAACCCTCGGTCTGGTTGCGGGCTATGCTGCCTGGCGTGATTGGTCCGTACGGCGCTCCAGGTGGATCGGTGATCGGTCACGGATCCTTTCGGTTGCATCTGCGTTTGCCGGTGGGATTCTGCTGTCGTCCCTGATCGGCGGGGTCGCAACGCTCGTCTACTCCATCGGACATTTTCATCGCATCCCGGCCTATGGCCTTGCCGGAAACCTTCTTGCGATGCCGATCATTTCGTTCATCGTCATGCCGATGGCCGTCATCGCCATGCTGCTCATGCCGCTCGGACTGGACGGCATTCCGCTGGCGATCATGGGACGGGGCGTCGACTGGATCATCGCCATGGCCAATTGGGTTGCCGGCTGGGGCGGAGAGGTGGTCACCGGCAGATTGCCCCCCGCTGGCATTCGCGCTCATTGCTGCAGGTGGCGGGTTCATCTGCCTGCTTCGCACCCGTCTCGCGCTCATCGGCCTTCTACCACTCGTCTTCGGTGTGGCCATTGTGGCCGTCCGTCCATCGGATGCGCCGCCCGAGCTTCTCGTATCGGAGGACGGCCGGCTGGTGGCGCTCGTCACGCGGGGGAGGCCGCCACGAATCGGTCGAAACCGCCCGATTTCATCTACGATCAATGGCGTCGCGCCCTTCGCATCGAAAGCCATCGTTCGCCATTGTACCTGACCGATGAAGATGCCGCGCAACGGGCGCCCGCGGTCGGAGGTGCCGCGGGTATCGATCGCGCGCAGGACTCTGCGGACCGAGCAGCACCAGTAGCGAGCCTGGATGCGCGACAGCGCAGGAGCGCGGAACGGGAGCTTGACCCTGCTGCGATGGCGCGTGCGCGCGATGACATGCGTACAGCGTTCGCCACAGCCGCCAACGAAAAGCGATTCGTCTGCCGCCGCAGGGCGTGGTGCGCCGGTGCTGCGCCGGCCGGTTGGCGTGTCCTCGCGGTCGAGGACCCGGCCTTTCTCGGAACGGCCTGCGACAGTGCCGATCTCGTGGTCGTGCCACGAGACCTTCGAATGGAAACCTGCCGTTCCGGGGCCCAACTCGTTTCGGCGCGCAGCCTGCGCCGCACCGGCGCCCTTGAAATAACGCCGCAGACATTCGATCCGACTGGCCGCGCAAGTTACAGCGTCCGCAACGCGGTCACGACACTTCACCGCCCCTGGAGCCGGCACCGCCTGTACGACTGGCGGACAAACACATATCTCGACCTAGAAGACGCGGTCAGTGATAACGGCGGATGAGGCCGACCAGTTTGCCTTGAATCTTCACTCGGTCGGGGCCGAAGATGCGGGTCTCGTAGGCGGGATTGGCGGCTTCCAAGGCGATGGAGGCGCCCTTGCGGCGGAAGCGCTTCAGCGTCGCCTCCTCGTCGTCGACGAGAGCCACGACGATCTCTCCCGGGTTGGCGGAGTTGGTGTTGCGGATGATGACGGTATCTCCGTCGAGGATCCCGGCCTCGATCATCGAGTCGCCCTTGACTTCAAGCGCATAATGCTCGCCAGCGCCGAGCATCTCCATGGGAACCGCGATGTCATGGGTGTTGTTCTGGATAGCCGAGATCGGCACGCCGGCGGCGATGCGCCCCATGACCGGAACCGAAGCCGACCCGTCCGCGGCCGCGGGCTTGGCCGGGGAGGGCGCCGTCGCCGGCTTGCCAAGGCTTCCTTCGATGACGGACGGGGAAAAGCCGCGCCGCGCCTTCAGGCTCGGCGAATAGGCCTCGGGCAGCTTGATCACCTCGAGCGCGCGTGCCCGATTGGGCAGCCGGCGGATAAAGCCGCGCTCCTCGAGGGCTGTGATCAACCGGTGAATGCCCGACTTCGAGGCGAGATCGAGCGCATCCTTCATCTCGTCGAATGACGGCGGAATGCCGGTCTCCTTCATCCGCTCGTGGATGAACAGGAGCAGTTCCTGTTGTTTGCGGGTCAGCATGGCTCGTCACCCAGAATCGTGAAACAAATCCAGAACAGACACTATCTGTTCCATATGTGTTCCGCAAGGGGGCAAATTTCAATCAAGGGTGCAGGCGCTCGTTCGAGATTTCCAACCGTGATCCCGGCGGGAACTTCCATTATTCGGGAAAAGACCTCGTGAAGGACAAGGTCTTTTCCAGTTCAACAGCGACAGGGCCGGTGAGGCTGTTATGGGCACGCGGCGACGTAGCGGCGGCCGTAACGGTCGCGGTAGTAGCAACGACCAGGCTGTCCGGCCACATGGCCGATGACGGCGCCGGAAACACCGCCGATGGCGGCTCCGACGGCGGCGCCGCGGACGTCATTGGTGATGGCGCCGCCGATCACGGCGCCGGTGGCTGCGCCGATGCCGGCGCCCCTCTCGGTTGGCGTGCAGCCGACCGCTGCGAGCCCGGCCAGAACGAGCACTAGGGAAATCTTGGTCATGTCCATTCCTTCCTCTCTCGTTGATTTTCTTGCCTGTCGTAGTCTTGTCCATCCGAACGAACGGTCAAGTGTAATCCGGTTTTTCGGCCAGGTACAACCGCTCGTGGCGCGGCGGCCCAGGCAGGCTATTGGTGCTGTCTCTTCTCAACCGGCGGCCGGCAAGTACGGGGCAAAAAGCCCGCTTTTCCGATTTTGTGCTGACACTACGATTGTTGATCGGCGTTATAGTTCCCGCGGTGAGCTAGTATCCGCTGCCATTCCGGTCAGGCGGCTCAAGTCCTGTCGCGGCGGTCCAAAGCGGCAACAGCTTCATCATTCACGGTACTGGACAGGAGCACGGCGATCCAGCGGGTCGCCGGCACCTGTGCTGCGTATTCGATGAGGCAAATCAGGATGGGAACGCCAATGAAGGCACCCGGAAGACCCCACATGAAACTCCAAAAGAACACGGAGAAAATCACGGCGAACGGTGAAATCGCGAGCGAAGCACCGGTCAGCCGTGGCTCCAGGTAGCTGCCGATGACAAATTGGATAAGGTTCAGTCCGACGAAGACGAACACTGCGGATTGCCACGAATCGAACTGGGCAATCGCAAACATGGTGGGGAAGACCGTCGCCACGAATGGCCCGAGGAAAGGAATGTAATTGAGGGCGAACGCGATCGCTCCCCAGGCCGCAGCCAACTCAAGACCAACGAACCGGGCGAATATCCAAACGACCAACCCCGTCAGGATACTGGCAAACGTACGCACGGCCATGAAGCGTCGAAGCTTGGCACCGATCCTTCTGTTCGCCGCCAGAATCCGCGCACCGTGCGGTTGGACGCTCGGCAACAGCAGGCGTCGCTTGACGTCCTCCACTTCCAGAAGGCCGAGCATGACGGATATGAAGATCACCAGCGTGAAACCGGCGAAACTGTTCATGCGTCCGGCGACCCCTTGCAGCAATCCGACGAGCGCGCCGACGTTGAACCGCTCTGCCAACGGGCCGGCGACCGCCACACCATGCTCTTCCAGCCATTGGGCCCAATCAAGGTAGATCGTCTGAAAACGGCCGGCGTTGAGGAACAGCCAATGCCCGAGGACACCCAGCCCCCAGGCAATCGATGACCCCACGGAGACCACTGCGATGATCGTCACGGTCAGCGCTATGAGCAGCGCAAGCAGCCGCGGCATCACCGTCTGGAGGGCGGCCTGGACCGGCCATATCAACGCGATGACCAGCATGGAAAACGCGAACGGAACGAAGACCGATTGTGCGGCGTGCAGCAGCGCAAGAACGAGTATGCCGGCGGTTATCAGTCCGGTCATTTGTCCTTGTTCCGCTTTAACCATCCACAGTTCCCGATCTTGGTCGGCAAGACTTTACGCGGGGTCCGATGCGGACCGCAAGACCTCGTTCAGTACCCCCCTCGATCTGCCAGGTCAGCCGGCCGACACGCTAGTGTGCGCTATAGGCACCGTCCACGAGATGATAGCTGCCCGTGATGAAGCTCGCCTCGTCCGAAAGCAGGAAGCAGACCAGTGCGGCGACTTCCTCCGGGCGCCCTCGTCGCCCCATCGGCTGCAGCGACTCCATCCGACGGCTGCTCGCCAGTTGCGGGTGCCCCGTCAGGAGCGGGGTTTCGATCCAGCCGGGACCGACGGCGTTGATGCGGATACCGAACTTGGCATACTCGATTGCCGCGACCTTGGTCAGTCCCGTTACGCCGTGCTTTGCCGCGGTATAGGCAACCGTAAATGGCAGCCCGACGCAACCGAGCACGGAGGAGACATTGACAATCGCGCCGCCACCGGATGCCATCATGGCGGAAATCTGATGCTTCATGCCGTAGAAGACACCGTTCAGGTTGACGTCCATCACCTTCTGCCAGCCGTCTATGGGATAGTCCCCACTGGGGAGCCGCGGCCCGTGGATGCCGGCATTGTTAACCGCCAGATGCAAGCCGCCGCATCTTTCCACCGTCGTTTCGACCAGCCTCCTGACCGCTTCTGCGTCGGTGACGTCCACCGCGAACGCATGGGCCTTGTCTCCGTGCGCACCACGAATCTCGGCGGCAATGCCCTCTGCGGCGTCACGGTCGACGTCAGCAAGGACAACCTCGGCGCCGTCGGCGGCCAGGCGCCGCGATATGGCGGCGCCTATTCCCGAGCCACCGCCCGTCACGATCGCGACTTTTCCGTCGAAGGCAAACGCCATCGCATTTCATCCCTGTTGACTGCCACGGCCAGTCGAACAGAGGCCGCCCTTCGACGCAAGGGGATTCGTCGGAAGCGGAGTCGACATGGTTAGTCGGCACATTTTTTCTTCCGGCTTCAATCAAAGGGAGAGACTTGGCCGGAGCGCGCCGCAATGGTATGCCTAAAAAAGGCAGGGGTTCGTCTGATCGCTAGCAGGTGCAAATGGACAGGAACTTCATGACGCGTCGGGGATTCGTGTTCCTGGGGCTGGGTTTGCTGGCTTCTGGATGCAGTTCGACCTTCGGGTCGGCGGGATATCCCTCCATGTCGACCTATCGCGTAGCCTCCCAATACCGGCGTCGTCAGGTCGCGTATGATGGAAACGAGGCGCCTGGCACAATTGTCGTCAACACCTACGAACGGTACCTTTATCTCGTCGAGGGCGGTGGCCGTGCGATCCGCTACGGCGTTGCCGTCGGCGAAGAGGGCCTGACGTTCAGGGGGGAGGCGACCGTGGGTCGCAAGGCGGAATGGCCATCCTGGAGGCCGACGGACGACATGATTCGGCGCAAACCGCGGCTGGCGCAGTATGCGGGCGGCGTGGAAGGCGGACCGCACAACCCCCTTGGAGCGGCCGCGCTCTATCTCTACCAGGGCAAACAGGACACCATGTACCGGCTGCATGGAACAAATGAGCCGTGGTCGATCGGACATGCGGTCTCGAACGGATGCGTGCGCCTGACGAATGAGGATATCGTCGATCTCTACAGCCGCGCGCCCGTGGGAACGCGAGTGAAGGTCATTTGACAATACATCCGGAAGGAATAGGCCCAGGTCCATGTGCTTCCTGTGTTTCAGGCCATAAAGTCCAAGCCTTCCACCAGTTTTGCGCCACGGTTATTCCGACTTGGCGCTGTCATGCAGGCACTTATGGGGCCCCTTGTTGATGGGGCGCACGGTCTACTGAACAATCGGAAGCGACGGTCCTTTCGCCAAGAGCCGCCGCAGGAAGCGGAATCGCAGCCTGCAAGAGCGCGCAGGTTAGTCATTGATCACGGCTTGAAACAATTCGTTGATAAATCTGATCTTGCCAGCTCTTTGCCGTGATTAACTTTGTGTCCATTACGCACTATGCCTTTGTTGCTTTTGAGGTTATTAGTAGTAGCGTTGCCTTCTAAAACCTATTCCGTTCCAAGGAAAGGACATGTTGATGAGCAGACTTCTAATCGTGACAGTAGCAGTACTTTCCGTTGTCAGTCTCAGTGCCTGCGGCACAGTCGGCAAAGGCAAGGGCAAAGCCCCGCCACCGGTCGAACAGCCGGCACCCGTATATAAGTGACAACCAGCCTTGGATCGGGGAAGTGCCTGGCGGCACTTCCCCTTTCTGTGCGCTCTCTCCGGCAAAGACGCTAACGGCTGTTGCCGATAGCAGGCGAGGGTGCTTTCCGGCCAAATTTAGGCTACCCTGACCGTGGCACCGGTAAATGGAGCGTGTTCTATGACGCTGGGAAAGAGCCATGCATCGCTTATAGCCGCCTTCGCGCTTGTGCTTGCATCCTGCCAATCCGAGGACAAGCCACCGCAACCCCGTTACGTTTCGGACTACCGCGGCTATACCGGGGCACCCGAGGGGGCAACGCAACGCAGCGAGAAGCTCTATTTTATCGAATTCCGCTCGCGCTACGCCCTAAGCTACGGGCACACCTATGTGATCTTCGGGCGCACCGACAAGTCCGGCAGGATGATCAATCCCGAGGTCGCGGGCCTCGCGCCGGCCTCCAAGGATGCGGCACCCTATGTCCTCGGTCATTTCCTGCCAGTGCCGGCTGAGACCGGAGCGAGCGATGGTGATCTCGAAGAGGAGTACCGCTCTGCAAGCTGGCGCGTGAAGTTGACCGAGGCCGAATACCAGAAGACCGTCGCGTTCATTCGGCAATTGAAGGCCAAGTCCAAGTTCTGGCAGGCGACCGTCAACAACTGCAACGCCTGGACCGGGGAGATCGCCAAGTCCATGGGCTACAAGACGCCGCCAATCTGGCTCCGGCCGCAGCAGTACATCACAGAGCTTCGCGAAATGAATGCTGGCTGATTCGGTTGCCTCGGATCGACGGGAAACGCATCTTGCAAAGACCGGCGAAAATTCAAGCCCCGTGGCACGGCATGCTTATCTCAAAACCGCGACGCGCTCCGGCCCAGCACTGCACCTGGTTCTGCGCTCTGTCTGCCGTTGGAATGGGAAGAAGGGAGCCCTGCTGGGGGATCGTTTCGTCGCGGACTTCATCCGGCCACATCTGTATATCGTTGCGGACTATTCACTTTTCGTCTTGTCAGAGACAAAATCCGCTGTGCAGTATGAGCGAAATTTAGCAGGCCCTGAATCTAAATGAACCTATCTGCTGCCGCAATCGGTCAAACACTGTGGGTGCTCGGCGTTATTGCCTGGTACGTTATCCGCTACCCGTTCGAGCGCCGCGCCAAGCGCGTTCGGATCGTCACGAACCGCCGTTCGTTCGTCGACATGTTCGGGCTGGTCGCGGCCACGCTGGGGCTCGCGGTCATACCCGGCATCTACGTCGCCACCGGCTTTCCTGAGGCGGCCGACTATCCCGCCCATATATGGGCGGTTGCCATCGGAGCGCTGTCGTTCTTCTCCGCGATGTGGCTTTTTCGCCGGACCCACAAGGAACTCGGCAAGAACTGGTCGATCACCCTGGAAATTCGCGACAAGCACCAACTGGTCAGTGGCGGGCCGTACGCGCTGGTTCGCCACCCCATGTACACGTCGTTTCTGCTGATGGCGCTCGGCCAGGCTTTCCTGCTGCCGAATTGGATCGTCGCACTGGCCGGTTTTGTCGGATTTGCGTTCCTGTTCTTCCTGAGGGTCGACAAAGAGGAGCGCATGATGCTGGACAGTTTCGGTGTCAGCTATCGCGATTACATGGATCGGACCAAGAGACTTATCCCCTACATATACTAGAGGTGGCATGATGCGCGGCCGCGCTTTGAAGATTTCGGCACCGCGACGCCTCGTCGGCGACCTCATGCGGTTCTCGATCGGCATTCCGCGTGTCACGGTGCAGCGGCAAATGAACCTCGGCCCGCTTGTTAGCGCCAGGGCGGCGCAGCCGGAGCGGCCGTCATGGAGCGTCCTGTTCCTGAAAGGTTACGGGCTGCTTTCGCAGGAAACGCCTGAGCTGCGCCGAGCCTACGTCAAGCTCCCGCGCCCGCACTTCTACGAGTATCCCGTCAGTGTCGCCTCCGTCGCGAATGAGCGTGAGCATGACGGGGAGCGAATCGTCCTTTTGGCGACCATCAAGGCGCCCGAGCGCCGCACCATACCCGACCTGCAGGCGATGATCGCCGCTGCGCGCGCGCGTCCGGTCCTCGAGATCAAGGAATTCCGGCGCGCGCTGAAGTTCGCCCGGTTGCCGGGGCCGGTCAGATGGCTGCTGATGTGGCTGGGACTGAACATCGCCCGGCAGCGCGGCCGCCATTTCGGCACGTTTCAGTTCTCCGTCTATTCCGGTCTCGGGGCGGAGTCGTTCAATCCGCTCACGCCGCTGACCACCCTGCTCAACTACGGTCCGATTGCCGAAGACGGCACGGTCAATGTCCGCATCCTCTACGACCACAGGGTCATGGACGGCGCGAATGTCGCGCGGGCGCTGGAGCGTTTCGAGGAGATATTGAACGGTGAGATCGCCATGGAAGTGAATGGCCTTGCCCAGGACGGGGCGGGGGCTGCCCAGGTGGCGAGGACGGCCGGATGAGCCTCGTTTCCCAATTGAGGCCGGCGGTCGTCGTTGTCGGGGGCTCCCGCGGCATCGGAAAGGCGATCGCGACCGTCGCGGCGCGGCAGGGCGGTCCCGTGGTGCTTGTCGCGCGCTCGCACGAGAGCTTGCTGGCGGCCGCAACCGAAGTGCAAGCGGCAGGCGGCGAGGCCTTCACCCTGGAACTTGATCTGTTTTCGGCCGATGCGTCCCTGCGTCTGGAGGAGTTCCTCACCGAAAACCGACTGTCGTGCGATATTCTCGTCAATAGCGCCGGCTATGGCCTGCGCGGCGCAGCGACAATCCTCCCGATCGGCGAGCAACTGGGGATCGTCGATCTCAACATACGGGCACTCAGCGAGCTGACGCTTCGTTTCCTGCCGGGCATGCTTGCGCGCCGGCGTGGAGGGGTTATCAACCTCGGTTCGATTGCCGGCTTTACCCCCGGCCCCAACATGGCGCTCTATTATGCCAGCAAGAGCTTCGTGCGCTCTTTCTCCGAAGCCCTGTATGAAGAGTTGCGCCACACCGGCGTCACCGTGACCTGCGTGGCGCCCGGCCCGGTGGAGACAGAATTTCTCGATCGGTCCGGGGCCGGCCGGGCAATGTTGTTCAAGGTGCTGCCGAGAGCGGACGCCGTCGATGTGGCCGAAAGCGCCTGGCGAGGCTTCAATGCCGGCCGCCGGCTGGTGGTGCCGGGTGTATCCGCGAAGCTGACGGCTTTCTTCGCATCGATTCTGCCGACGGCGATCTTGCTGCCGTTGATCGGCAAACTGCAGCGTCGCGGCAACGACCCATGCCCATGCGGATCGGGGGTCAAGTACAAGGCCTGCTGTGGCAAAGGCTGGCTTCGCCGGCGCGGCCGCTCCGGCCGGATCGCCCCCGAGCGCTAAAGCGCCTCATCCAGAGACGATAGCCGCATGTTAATTCAACGCAGGCGCATCCGGACAGGATGGCAGCCGCCGGAACGACCCACATGCAGGTGAATTCCGGCCTGTGGCTGACCGGTGCGCCAGGCGCGCGCGCCATGGGCCAACAGCATGCCGACCAGGTCCTTGGTCCTGTTGCGCGAGCGCGCGAGGCCAATATCGGCGATCCGAAGCGCTGCCTCGTGGAGAGGGTGAAGACCGTTCCTGCCGCGTTTGCCACCCGATCCGGGCGGGGAGCCAATCACATTCTCGTTCATCGCCATAACGTGCCTCGTACGCAATACTCTATCGAGGACGGCGGACGCCGTTGTCGGGCGTCCCCGGCCTTGCCGCCGCCACCGGTAATCAGACCCATCCGGTGGCTGTCGCGGCCAGGCTGATATCTTTGCTGCGCTGGTTCATGAAAAAGCGTCCCAGGCAGCCATGCTCGTCACTGCTGGCTCGCCCAGCAGGCAATGCCTTTCTTCTTCAGGACTTTGCAGGCGTTGACTGCGCTGTCCTGGCCGGAAAAGCCGCCAAACCGGGCGCGGTAGAGCTGTTCGCTCCCGCTGCCGAAGGCGACGGTGAAGGGTTGGGCACCACGCAACGCCTTGCCGCCACTATCCTGCGCCTTGTTAAGGAGTGCCTGCGCTTGATCGCGATCCGGGGTGGCGCCGATCTGGATGACCCAGCCGGAGGGAATGGACTTGTCTTTCGAAGCGGCAGTGGAGGAGGTCGTCAAGGCGTCAACTGCCGGATCGATATCACCTTCTTCCACGACCGCTTCTGCTGGGGTTGGCGTGGGTGCGGCGACGTTACGCTGGACGCGAAGGGTTGCCGCAAGCGCGTCCTTGCCGACGACGCGAGCGGCGCTTGTGTCGGTGGTCGCGGCATAGGCCATCTCGATGCGCGATTCTTCGTAGCGGTAGGCCGGTACCGGGCCATTTTCGGGCAGTTCAAGGGTTCGGGCGGTCTCTACAGCGCCGCCTGCGTTTGCGGGCACGGTGTTTGCCGCCGCACTTGCCGTGAGCGTCGGGGCATCGGCGGTTTCAGCGATCAGATTGCCACCGCCGCGGCGGGAGGCCGTAGGCATGTAGCGGGCAATGAGTTGCTTCATCTGCTGGTCGCGAGAGGCGCCCGAGCGACCGCCGAGCACGACGCCGACGACGCTGCGGCCGTCTGCCTGGGCGGACGTGACCAGGTTGAAGCCGGAGGCACGGGTGTAACCGGTCTTGATGCCGTCGACCCCGCGAACAACCCCGAGCAGCCTGTTGTGGTTGCCGATCGTCGCCTTGCCGTAGCTAAAGCTGCGGGTATTGAAATAGCCGTAGTACTGCGGAAAATGCTGGCGCAGCGCCAGCCCAAGGCGCGCCTGATCGCGGGCCGTCGTGACCTGCGCGGTGTTCGGAAGGCCGTGGGCGTTGCGATAGACGGTGCGGGTCATGCCGAGCGCGCGGGCCTTCTGCGTCATCAGACGAGCGAAGCGCTCTTCGGAGCCGCCCAAAAACTCGCCAAGGGCTGTTGCGACATCGTTGGCCGACCGCGTCACCAGCGCCTGGATCGCCTGCTCGACCGTCAGCTTGCTGCCGGGGCGCACCCCGAGCTTGGACGGAGGTTCCTGCGCCGCGTTCTTTGAAACCGGAACGAGTGTGTCCTTGCGAATCTTACCAGCCTCGAGTGCTTCGAAGGTAAGATAGATCGTCATCATCTTGGTGAGCGAGGCGGGATAGCGCTGCTCGTCCGGCGCTTCGCTATAGAGCACCTTGCCGGTCTTCGCGTCGATCACGATCCCGGCATAGTTCGGGTTTGCGTACGCGGTGCCGGCAGACGCGGCGACGGCCAGGCCGCCAGCCACGAGGAGAGCCTTGGCTGCGGCAGCTGCGATCCCGGTCGCGCGTGAAAAGATGACAGAGGATAGGGAACGGAACACGCTGTTACTCTTCAGGTCTCGGATTGTTGGGCCGGCCGGATGAGAGTCGCGGGCGGCGATTGGAGAGAGACTATCGGGGCAGGGTTACCAATCGGTTTATGATGAATCATTCGTTGTGCGGTTGGTTCGGTTTTTATCGGCTGCTTTTGCCCAGGGAGGGGGATCCGCGAGCGCGGTTTGGGCAAAGTTTCGGATGGCGTGCTCCATCTCCTGCCACTGCGGCAAAAGTCTGCTCGAAAACCGATAGAGCAGCGACAGATCGTCGCCGATGTGGATATCCCTCTGACAGTCCGCGCCGGTGGACGGCTGTCCCGCTTCGGGCAGGACGCAGCGTACCGCGTAGGTCGCGCTGCCCGGTAAGTCCCCCAGCAGCAAGACCTCGTCGGCATAGCCGGAGTCTTGCTTCAGGCGACGCAGCGTCAGGCCGCCAGGGCCGGTTTCCGGTTCGCCTTGGAGCAGGTGCGAGAAAATTGGATCGACCCGGCCGGACATGTCCCGGGACATGGTGCTTTGCGAGAGTTGCACGAACACAAGGCTCTCCGGACGTCCGACATCGTTGAAGCGCAGCCGATTTGCGTTCGAGTAGCCCTCCATTTCAGGCCATGTGAGATAGAGGTCGACGCGGTCCGTCCGTCCGCTGTGGCGCTGCTCCTCGAAACGGATAGCGTTGGCGGGCAGTCGAAGGCGATCCTGACCGATCAGGATCTCGTGCATCTCGCGGCTTTCGGTGTGGCCAGCCAGGGCGATGTGTTCGCCAAGGGTGCGGCCGCCAAGACTGATGGCGATCGTCAGTGTTGCAAGCGCGGCGATGCCGATGGTGAGGCGCTTCAGAAAGCGGGGCGAGAACAGTGCAGCTTCGTCGGTCTCGCGGAGATGGGATTTGGCGTGCATGGTTCTCCCGTAGCAGCCTCGCGCACATCAGGCTCAGTAGTGCGGTGGTCCGGCGCAGAGCTTGCTCGATGACGGGGAGCTTCACTGATCATGGTTAACAATCGGTAACCGGGAGGAGCGCCCGGCGGCCGTAAAGCCAAAGATGTGGCCGTCAAGAAAAAGCGGCCGGCTCAGGGACAGGTCAGCCGGCCGCAGGCGACCTTGGTCGAGGCGGGTCTGGGAAATCACGGGGCTCTTTGTTTCGATCTGGCCAGCCCTTTGCCATCCAGCCGGTACAAGCTGTCGGCGGGTTTGCAGGGTGCGGGTTATTGCCGGACGCTGCCGACCGCGGTGGCGCGTCCGTCCTGGAGCTTGACCCACTTGCCGGCGTTGCGCACAGACTGGCGCTTGAGGAAGCGGTATTCGGTCTCCGACCAGAGCAGGACCTTGTCGCGCATGTTGTCGAGAACGAAGTCGCCGCGATCGGTGCGCACGGTGAGGACCGCGTGGCCTTCGCCGTTGGGCTGGAGTACGACCGTAATCAGCAGGTCGGACGGGGAAATGCCCGCTTCGATCAGCATCTTGCGCTTCAGCAGGACGTAGTCTTCGCAGTCGCCGGCGACGCCCGGATAGGTCCAGCGCTCTTCGACGCCGTAGATCTCGTCATCGGTGAGCGGCTCGACTGTGCTGTTCACGGTGTAGTTGACTTCGAGGATTTGCTTCCAGTTCGTCTCATCCAGCGCAAGTGGATCGCCGGCGGACTGGGCGCTGCACTCGTCGGCGTACTGCTTGCAGAATTCGTAATGACCGATCGGCTGGTTGGTCGGGCCGGTGATCGTCATGCTTGCCGGAAGCGCCTGGGCAGCCGAGCCGAATGCAAGCGAAGCGAGAACCCCGAATATCCCTGTCCAAGTTGCTTTTTTTGTCATTGTCCTGTCCCCGTGTTGGTTGGACAATGACAGGTATTTTTTTATCTCACGCGAAGTTCCGAAGTATAATTAAGTGCAAAATTTCGCTGATCTGTAGTCAAATAAGAATAAAATCAAAATCAACTTTGATTTTAAATTGAAGTAAATTTGCCTAAAATTGTAACGATCAATATGCTGGCCGTGGCGCGGTTGCTCGCTTGAGCGGGGCTATAACCTGCTGAAATCGCTTGATTTGTAGGCAACTTCTGCTTCGCCAGTTGAGGCTTTCGGCTGGTGTGCCCGACGGGTCGGTGTTCGGGCGGGGACTTTCGGTCGGCAGCAGTTGTTCGGAATGATGCGTCAATCCGTGCTGGATCCGGTCGCCGCCGGCCACGCGGGAAAATTCACAGCATCATGCGGGAAAAAGAAAAAGGGGCGTGAAGCCCCCCGGGATGCAAGACGCCGTCGCCAATGCGCTTACAGGAACTCGGTGAGCGCTTCCTTCGGCTGCACACTGGAGAACTCGATCGCCACGCCTTCCTGGAAGTGGCGAACAACGCGTCCGCGCATGTTGCCGAGCTGAACCGGCGTGCCGACGGCCGGCCGAACCTCGATATCGACGGCGGCGCCCGACAATGACAGGTCGATGATGCGGCACGGGTAGTGGCGGCCGTCGTCGAGCGCTAGTTCGGTTCGGGTGTTGCGCGGCGTCAAACGATCGTGCTGGCGGTCTTCGGGAAGGCCCAGCTCGTGCTTGTTTGCAATCCAGGTCAATTGTGCCGCCAGCTTTTCCCGCTTGCGGTCCGTGGCGTTGACCGTGATGACGAAGCCATCTTCGGTAAGCCTCTCGACAATACCCTCGATGCGGCCGAGGTGGTCGACATAGGCGATGATCCGCTCGCCGGCGCGGGGACGGGCGTGGCAGGCGAAGAAGACATCGCCCGGCGACATGGAGAGTGCGACGCAGTCGTATTCCTCATGATTGGGCAGCATGAGGCGGCCCGGCAGATTCACCGAAACACGCTGGAAGTTCCGCTGTTCGGGATGCGGTCTGCGGTCTGCCGGCGATGCTTGCTGAAACGAATACATGGGCAGACAGGGCCTGATGGAAATCTCTTTCCAACTTGTAACCTTTCGAGGTTAACAGTTCGTTCCGCGGCATTGTCGTTGTTAGCAGTCTGAACGACCATGTCGGCTGGCCGGTACTATCTTCCACCGTCGAAGACCCGCAGGTGCAGGACGCGGCGCACCACTTGGCCGAAGTCGTGCCTGCTAACGGCCATCGATGATCGCGGCATGGGAATCGGCGGGCGTGCCTGCAGGAATGCGTTCTGCTGTTCATGATCAATGACGCCGACCGTATCGATCGTCATGTACCGAAACGGAACGTCCAGCGGCTGGACGGGGCCGACCGGACACAAGGCGCCGAAGATGCGATCCGCATGCGCCGATTGCGAGGTCATCGGCAGGAGCAGGATCTCGATTGCGGTCGGTTGGGCTGCGCGCCCATAGGCGCTGGCCTTCAGTGCTGCCGGTGTGCGTTGAGCCAGGATGTTGGCACAGATCCGCGAAATCTGGGTGCGGACGTCGGGCGCGAACAGCCCCGGAAAGCTGGTGGTGCGAAGCTCGCGGCCGAACAGGGTGCACACGCGGGTTCCCGCAAGCCGGAAGAGGGCGCCGGGATCGTTGGCCTGTTCCAGGATGAAGAGATCGGGTAGAAAATGCCGGAGATCGGCGGGCTCGATGTCGCGCCGATCGGGAACGTCCCGGCCTCCGCGTACCCGCGACCAGTAGTCGTAGACCGTTTGTGCTGTTGTCGTCTGCATTGCATTTCCATTCAGCGGTGTGCCGATGCGACACGTCATGTGCCGGCGGTCTCCGTCTGAACGATTCGTAGCGAAGATCGTGCCAACAGCGGTGTTAAGGTTAATCATTGGTTTCGATTGTGCGTGGCGGCGGGCCATGGCACACCATCCCCATCTCGAAGGGAAACCTTCAGCACAATTGTCGGGCCGGGGTTTTGGGGGCTCGGGGCCGTACGGCGAAAGCTGTACGGCCCGTCTTTTATCTGTATAAACGCCGCAGTTCTCACCTTCCGGGAAGCGGCGGATACGATGGATACTGACAGCAAGGACGTTTTGCCCGGAGCGGCCCGCAAGCGGGAACCTGCATTCAATCTGCCCGGAAGCCTGGTCCTTGCGCTGTCGATCCTCACATTCATCCATGTTGTCCGCACCTATCTGCTTTCGCTTGAAGCGGACGAGTGGGTGCTTCTGAAATTCGCCTTCATCTCTGCCCGATATGTGCCCCAACTGATGGCGGCGGATTGGGCGTGGATCTGGACACCGGTGACCTATTCGTTTCTGCACGGCAGTTGGGAGCACCTGCTGTTCAACGGGTTCTGGATGGTGGCCTTCGGCGCACCTGTCGTCCGTCGCATCGGTCCCCTGCGCTTCATCCTTTTCTGGTGTCTGTCGGCCGCAGCGTCGGTTGCCCTCCATTGCGCCTTGCATTGGGGGGAGATGGTTGTCGTCATCGGCGCATCAGGCGTTGTTTCCGGCCTGATGGGCGCCGCCGCGCGCTTCGTCTTTTCGCCAAGCGGTCGCATCAGCCGCCAGTTCGCCCACCACAACCGCTTGCTGTCTGTGCGCCAATCCCTGTCGAATCGTTCGGTCCTGGTTTTTTCGGCCATCTGGTTTCTGACCAACTTCGCAATCGGGTTCGGGCAGCTCTTTGGCGGCACCGACGGCGCAACCATTGCCTGGGAAGCGCATATCGGCGGTTTTCTGTTCGGTTTCTTCTGCTTTCCGCTGTTCGATGGTCTTCGGACCGAAGGTGAGGCGCCGCGCCAGCCGAGCTAACGGCCGTTCAATAGGCGGACTTGCATTCGCTGGTCTCGTGGCGCACCATGACTTCCCGGTTTGCGCGTGCAGGCCGGAACATAAGGGAGGCCCCTTTGGCGGACCTTCTTCTGGCAGGGCACTCCTGTCGGATTTCCTGCCACTCTGCATCACGCTGCACAGGAGGAAGGCATGTATGTAAAGTCCATCCTTGACGAAAAGGGCCGCAATGTCGTTACCGCCGGTCCGCAACTTACAGTTCGTCAAGCTGCCGTCTATCTGCGAGACAATCACATCGGAGCCATCGTTGTCGTCGACCGAAATGATCGGATCGCAGGCATCCTGACGGAGCGCGACATCGTCGCCGCAGTCGCCAAGAGCGGGGCCGATTGTCTGGATAGGCCTATTTCCTCGGTGATGTGGGGCAACGTCCATCGGTGCGGAGAAAACACCACCGTGGAAGAGATCATGGAGATGATGAGCAGGCTGCGCGCACGTCACATTCCGGTGGAGATGGACGGCCGCCTCGTGGGGATCATTTCGATCGGTGACGTCGTCAAGGCCCATATTCGCTCGATCGAACGTGAAGCGGAAGAAATCAAAGCCTACATTTCCCGCTGAGCCGGGCTGAAAAACAATTAGCGTCTGGCGTGCCCGACTGGGGCAGGCGGAGTTGCATGGTGTTGGACGGCGAGAAAGCCAGCGCGCGGACGGCTATCGTACAAGCGCTTCCTGCATGCGCTTGATCTCGGCGATTTTCGACTTGGTCTCGACATAGCCCCGGTCGATGGCTTCTCCGGCGCGATGAAATTCGGACAATCCGATGTCGCTCAAGCGCGGATGCAGGGCCAGATCCGGCGGGTCGCCGGCCAGGCGTGCACGGGCGATGCGGTCCTGGATGATGTTGAACGACTGCACCATCACGCCGGTCAATCCGAGGCGCGCCGCACCGCTCTCTTGTCGTGCAGCCGTATCCACTGGCTGCGCGCTCGCGACATGCTTGATGACCGCGGAGCGGCCGTAGAGGTCGTAGTTCAGGTTCACGGCAACGACGAGCGGCTGCTCATAGGCACGGCAGACGGACACGGGCACCGGGTTGACCAGCGCCCCGTCGACCAGCGTGCGGCCGTTGCACTTGATCGGCTCGAAAATGCCGGGCAGGGCGTAGGACGCACGGATCGCCGTGATGAGGGAGCCGCCACCGATCCAGACCTCGTGGCCGCTGTTGATCTCGGTCGCCACCGCGACGAAGGGTCGGCCGAGGGACTCGATCGAGAGATTTTCCAGATGCTCCTGCATGCGCCGTGTCAGGCGCATGCCGCCGAACAGGCCGCTGCCGCGGATCGTGAAGTCGAGCAGGCTGGCAAGCCGGCGCATGGTGAGCGACCGGGCGAAGCCTTCCAGCTCGTCGAGCTTGCCGGCCAGGTAGCACCCGCCGACCAGGGCCCCGATGGAGGTGCCCGCGATCATGCTGACGTCGATCTTCTCCTCGTCGAGTGCGCGCAACACGCCGATATGCGCCCATCCACGCGCCGCGCCACCACCGAGCGCCAGCGCGATCCGTGCGCGGGTGTCGACGGTAGGGGCAGGCGGAGGCAGGCTGTTGACGGACGGATCACCCGGATCAGACGTACCCGCCGTGCTTCGGCTGAAACTCCAGTTCAACATGACGGCCCTCCGATGTGGAGAAGATTTGACACGCGCATGAGTTCCCCAGCCGTCTCACCTCTTTGCAAAGAATAATGCAAAGAGGGCGTCGTGGCACCGGGCTCGGGATGAACGCAAACTGCCTCGTTGAGGCAATACAGTTGGCTTTGGCTCATCAATAAGGTGTAGTCAGGGCAAGCGGGCAATAATCCGCAGGAAAATATCGAATTAGACCAACCGGGAAATATCGGCGCGTGGTCATGTAAATCGGCTGCCATGGCTGTCTTCCGTCCAGCGCGTTGCCGGAGGCCGAAATCGGCTCACAAGCACCACGCAGGTTGATTGTGTCCGCGCCGCCGGCGCGTCGGAGACATTACGAACCCAATCCGTTGCCAATTGATGAACTCGTCCGGATTGCGAACGCGTTTAAGCGTTGGCGCTATTTCTTGCCGTAGATATCGTTCGGATCGAACTGGATGCGATCGTCGGCGACGGTGAGCTGTGCTTCGCCACCGCTGCGGGCGACGGTGCGATAGAAGCAGGAGCGCCGCCCCGTGTGGCAGGTGGCGTCGTGCCCGGCCACCGAGACCTTCAGCCAAACCGCATCCTGGTCGCAGTCGGTGCGCAGCTCGACGACCGTCTGCAGGTTTCCGGACGTCTCGCCCTTCTTCCACAGTGCCTTGCGCGAACGGCTCCAGTAATGGGCAATGCCGGTCTCGATCGTGAGCGCGAGCGCCTCGGCATTCATGTGCGCGACCATCAGGAGCTCGCCGTCGCGGGCGTCGGTGACGACGGCCGTCACGAGGCCGTGTTCATCGAAGCGCGGCGTAAAGGTCTTGCCGGTTTCCAGTTCGGTCTTGTCGGTGGAGGGGGTGTGAAACTGCATCGCCATTCACGGTTGAGCGGGCCGGCGGCCTCAGCCGCGACCCCGGATCATGGTCATGAAACGAACCTGTTCGGCCGGCTCGCCCTTGAAGGCACCGGTGAAGGTGGTCGTCAGCGTCGTCGAACCCTGCTTCTGGATGCCGCGCATCGCCATGCACATGTGCTCGGCCTCGATCATGACGGCGACGCCGCGCGGACGAAGTGTCTCGTCGATGGCGTTGGCGATCTGTGCCGTCATCGTTTCCTGCGTCTGCAGCCGGCGGCCATAGATCTCGACCACGCGCGCGATCTTGGAAAGTCCCAGCACGCGGCCGGCCGGCAGATAGGCGACATGGGCGCGACCGATGATCGGCACCATATGGTGCTCGCAGTGCGAATAGAACGGGATGTCCTTGACGAGCACGATGTCGTCGTAGCCCGCCACTTCCTCGAAGGTGCGACCCAGTACTTCCTCGGGGTCGAGGTCATAGCCGGAAAATAGCTCGCGGTAGGCCTTTGCCACGCGGGACGGCGTGTCCAGCAGGCCCTCGCGCTCCGGATCGTCGCCGGCCCAGCGCAGCAGCACGCGAACGGCTTCCTCCGCCTCCTTCTGCGAGGGGCGGCCGGACTTGTCGTCGCCGACCGGAAAATTCTTTATTACGGCGTCCATGTATCCATGGCCTTTCTGCAGGTTGACTCGCGTCAATGTCGGACTCGCCACTGGCCATTCGCCTAACCCTGCAGGCTTGGGTTCCGTTGGCGGGCTCCGGGGCTTTCAGATCTCGGCTTCTCAGTGCACTCGATCGTCCGGCACGGTTTCCCAAACAACAGGCGACCTTTCGGCATTGCAAAACGGTCGCCCCAACACGACATAGCATATAGTATCGGCCGATGGCTGTGGAAGAGGCCAGGGGCGACACCGAGTGCTTTTTTAACGGCCGCGCTGGAAAATTGTGCCCGGCTGGAGCAAAATCGCGCAAGACAGCAACCGAGGCAGGGAAATAGCAAAGTCCGATGGACGATATCTACAACAGCCGCATTCTTGATTTTGCAGGCAATATTCCGCGGATCGGAACGCTGGACAACGCCGACGCGGAGGCCGCCGCGCACTCGAAACTCTGTGGTTCGCGGGTGCGGATCTGGCTGAAGATGGACGGCGACCGGATCAGCGATTTCGCGCATGACGTGAAGGCGTGCGCACTCGGCCAGGCCTCGTCTTCGATCATGGCCCGCCACGTGATCGGCGCGACCGCTGGGGAGGTGCGCCAGGCGCGCGAGGATATGCTGGCAATGCTCAAGGCCGACGGCGAGGGGCCGAACGGACGCTTCGAGGACATGCGCTTCCTGCGTCCGGTGCGCGACTACAAGGCCCGGCACGCCTCGACGATGTTGACCTTCGATGCCGTCGTCGACGCGATCGGCCAGATCGAGGCAAAGCGGCTGGAGACAGTGGGGTGAAGGGGGGCTTTGCAAGCCTGCCTTTCCGTCATCCCGGCCGGAGCGCCGGGATCCGGCGCGCTCACGCCCTTGAAAGCAGACGAGACCTTTGCGCCGCCGGCGCGGCGCTGCTGGATGCCGGCTCGAGGCCGGCATGACGGAGGTGTCGCGGCATGTGTAACGCCCCCGACTGCGACCACACCTCCGACCGCCCACGATATCGCGGCCGCAACTGGTCCGGACCCTTCGCCAAAACCCCGGGACGATTGCTCGGCATGGGCTTTGTCCGCCTCTATCAACTGACGCTGTCCGGCTTCATCGGCAATTCCTGCCGGCACCTGCCGACCTGCTCGGAATACGGTTACGAGGCGATCGCCCGCCATGGCCTTTGGCGCGGCGGGTGGATGACCCTTTTTCGCGTTGTCCGCTGCGGACCGGGCGGCACCTCGGGCTTCGATCCTGTTCCGGAGCACCTGGCCGCGCGGCTCTCCTGGTGGGCGCCATGGCGGCTGTGGCATTAAGACAGCCCGGATTTCCCGTGCTTGCGGGCGTTGCAGGCTATAGCGGTCTTGATTGGCGGGTACAGATTCGTGTCGATGGACGCTTCCAGTTCGTTCACCGTCATCCACGACATATCGGAGAACAAACGAGGTTCCCGCAATTGAGGTTTGGGATCTTCCGGAACGCAGAGGAAATATTCAACGACCCGTTTTGTGTCGGGATGTACCCTTGTACCGATGGCGTGGCTCACATCACAGCGGATACCAGCCTCTTCAAAGAGTTCCCGCTTTGCAGCGTTCTCCGGCGTCTCTCCCGGCGCAACTTTTCCACCCGGAAAAACCCAAGATAGTTCATCGTCGTTGCGCCGCTTCAGAACGAGTACGCGGTCTTCGTCCACAACGACGGCCAGCGCCACGTCAGGGTGAAGTTTATCGTTCTTGTTATCAGCCATTCGCCACTTCCTGCAGGAATTCTCTCACTGGCTCAAAAACGTCGGTCTCGATGCGTTGCGCTGCTTCTTTGGCGGGAACCCAAGCCACGCTCTCGTTTTCCTTTGGGTCCAGATTGGCTGCCTTGCCAGAGCTATAGGAGCAGGCAAAATAGTACATGTAAACGCCGGTGTCGGGGTGGCTGCGTTCTCCGAGATCCTTTTCGTGGCGGCATTCGATGCCGGTTTCATCCCGAACCTCCTGCAATGCTCTGATCGCTGGAGCTTCTCCACCTTTAACATGACCGGAGGGGAAATACCACTTTAGCGGTTCGCCACGCCCCCTTCGCTTGACCATAAGGACTTCGTTACCGCGATAAACGATTGCAGCAGCGGTTCTCGTTTGCCCCCGACCAGGTCCGGGTTTCAGCTTGTTGCGCAGCCACGGAGAAAACGCGAGAGCCAAGCCTACCACCGTGCCTATAAAGCTGATGATGGGCACGAAATAGTCGGTGACGAAGTTCTGTATCGTGTTCCACATGACCGGTATCGATTTCTGCGTAGATTGCGATTTTCGCGACATGCAATCATGGATGGCGCCTGGGCGCAAGGAGCCGCTCTGTCTACTTCACGCGTCCTCGCTGGACTTCAGCGATTGCATTGTGCCCACTTAGACAATAGGTAAACGAGGAATCCGTCGGTTGATCCGACCCGCAGAAACCACCCGCATTCGTTGGCGGGACTGGATAGGAGTTCATGATGTCGAATACTGTTTCTCTCACATTTCCCGATGGCTCTTTCCGCGAATTCGCCGCGGGCGCGACCGGCCGCGACGTGGCCGAGTCGATCTCCAAGTCACTGGCCAAGAAGGCGGTTGCGATTGCGCTCGACGGTGAGCTGCGCGACTTGTCCGATCCGGTCGCTGAAGGCCGCATCGAGATAGTCACCCGCGACGACGCGCGCTCGCTCGAGCTGATCCGCCACGACGCCGCACACGTGATGGCGGAAGCCGTGCAGGAGCTTTGGCCGGGAACGCAGGTGACCATCGGTCCGGTGATCGAGAACGGTTTCTACTACGACTTCGCCAAGGACGAGCCCTTCACGCCCGACGATCTGCCGAAGATCGAAAAGCGGATGAAGGAGATCATCGCCCGCAACAAGCCGTTCACCAAGGAGATCTGGTCGCGCGAGAAGGCGAAGGAAGTCTTTGCCGCCAAGGGCGAGGCCTACAAGGTCGAGCTCGTCGACGCGATTCCCGAAGGCCAGGACCTGAAGATCTACTATCAGGGCGACTGGTTCGACCTCTGCCGCGGCCCGCACATGGCCTCGACCGGCCAGATCGGCACCGCCTTCAAGCTGATGAAGGTGGCCGGCGCCTACTGGCGCGGCGACAGCAACAACCCGATGCTGACCCGCATCTACGGCACTGCCTGGCATACCCAGGAAGAACTCGACAACTACCTGCATATCCTTGCCGAGGCCGAGAAGCGCGACCATCGCCGCCTCGGCCGTGAGATGGACCTGTTCCACTTCCAGGAGGAAGGTCCGGGCGTGGTCTTCTGGCACGGCAAGGGCTGGCGGATGTTCCAGACGCTGGTCGCCTATATGCGCCGTCGTCTCGCCAACACCTATCAGGAAGTGAATGCGCCGCAGGTGCTGGACAAGTCGCTCTGGGAAACCTCCGGCCACTGGGGCTGGTACCGCGACAACATGTTCAAGGTGACCGTTGCCGGCGACGACACCGACGACGACCGCGTCTTCGCGCTGAAGCCGATGAACTGCCCGGGGCACGTACAGATCTTCAAGCATGGCTTGAAATCCTACCGCGAACTTCCCGTCCGGCTTGCGGAATTCGGCAACGTCCACCGCTACGAGCCGTCCGGCGCGCTGCATGGTTTGATGCGCGTGCGCGGCTTCACCCAGGACGATGCGCACGTCTTCTGCACCGACGAGCAGATGGCGGCCGAGTGCCTGCGCATCAACGACCTGATCCTGTCGGTCTACGAGGACTTCGGCTTCTCCGAGGTGGTGGTCAAGCTGTCGACCCGGCCGGAGAAGCGTGTCGGTTCCGACGAGCTGTGGGATCGCGCCGAGGCCGTCATGATGGACGTGCTGAAGCAGATCGAGGCGCAGTCCGGCGGCAAGATCAAGACCGGCATCCTGCCGGGCGAGGGCGCGTTCTACGGCCCGAAGTTCGAATACACGCTGAAGGACGCGATCGGCCGCGAATGGCAGTGCGGCACGACCCAGGTCGACTTCAACCTGCCGGAGCGCTTCGGCGCGTTCTACATCGACCAGGCTTCCGAGAAGCGCCAGCCGGTGATGATTCACCGTGCCGTCTGCGGATCGATGGAACGCTTCCTCGGCATCCTGATCGAGAACTTCGCCGGGCACATGCCGCTGTGGATCTCGCCGCTGCAGGTGGTGGTCGCCACGATCACCTCGGAAGCGGACGACTACGCCCGCGACGTGGCCGAGCAGTTGCGTGACGCCGGCCTGGCGGTCGAAACCGACCTTCGCAACGAGAAGATCAACTACAAGGTCCGCGAACACTCCGTGACCAAGGTCCCGGTCATCATCGTCTGCGGCAAGCGTGAAGCCGAGGAGCGGACGGTCAACATCCGCCGGCTCGGCTCGCAGAACCAGACGTCGCTGTCGCTCGACGAGGCGATCGCAGCCTTGACGGACGAGGCGACGGCGCCGGACCTGAAACGGAAGGCAACCCGCGTTATTGCCTGAAGCAACGCGTACAGGCTCCGCCTTCGTCACGAAGGTGGAGCCTGATTACAGCCGTTATTGGGATTTCAGGTCGTTCCGCAGGATCTGGATCGGACACGAGCATCCATCAAGAGTTCCGGGAAACGACCGCGTCGTTCACGCGGGTGGCCATCCGATCCGGCGGGAAATGACGCACTCAATCAGTCAGTTATTACCTGCGCCTGCTGGTCGGGGTTCTCCGTCAAGAGCACCTCCACGTCGGTGTTCTGCCCGGCCGTGACCGTAAAGTCGCGCTGGTAGATCTGCTTCTTGTTGCGGGCCACGGCCGTATATTGACCTTCGGCGAGCACGAGTGTCGGAAAGGCCCCGACACTTTCGCTGACCACGTCGCCGGAGGATGTCAGGATCGACCAGGCCGTATCAGCGATCGCCTCGCCGCCTTCTTCGGAAACGAGCTTGAGTGTCAGCTGCGCCGCCCGGTGCTGGATGGTCGCCTGGATCAGCTTGCCGGCCTCGACCTGGATATCGGCGCGAATCACCGCATTGACGGTGCCGTAGTCGGAGACGACGTGATAGGTGCCGGCGTTGAGGCGAACCACCGTGTTCGGCTTTACATCTGGTGCGATGAGGCTGCGCTCGCCGTCCTCGCCGACCTCCGATGCGTAGATCGAGAAGGTGAGGTCGTTCGGCGGAATGCGCACATCCGAGCCGGAGACGGCGTTCAGGGTGATGCCGCCTGCATCCAGCACCATGACCTGTTTCTCAACGGAGCCTGATTCTGGCACCAGCAGCTTCTTGGTGGCCGCGGCACGGCCGAACGCGACATTGACGAAGTATTCGCCAGGAACCAGCCGGAACGCCGCCGAACCGCCCTCGGACGTTGCCAGCAGCGGCAGTTTGCCGTCGGCACCCGGGATGGGCGAGAAAATGCGCCAGCTAAGACCGTGCTGCATCGGCGAGCCGTCTTCGGTCAGCAGGGCGTCGCAGTTGACGTCGCGCAGATTCTGCGGCTCGGACTCGCCGGTGACGAGGGGATTGAAGGACGTCAGCTTGCCGCTCTTCTTCGGTGTCGTGATCTGCGAAAAACTCTCCAGCGTATCCTGGGCGAGCGCGGCGCTGGCCACTGCCATGCAGGCGCAAAGAGAGAGTGTTCCGGCAAAAGCGGAAAGGCGTTGGGTGGGCATGGCGAAGGTTGACTTCCTGACTCGTTGGCTCCACTTGAATGCCCGGCACATGGCAATTTGATGGCCGCCCGACGGCCGCACGTTAGTGGAACTTCCCTTAGATGAAAACCGATATCAGACTTTTCGACTATCTTTCCAACCGTCGCTCCATCCCGGCCTTTCAGATGGCATCGCCGGGACCAGGCCAAGCGGAAGTCGAATCGATGCTGCGCCTTGCCTCGCGCGTGCCCGACCACGGCAAGCTGGCGCCCTGGCGCTTCATCGTCTATCGCGGCAGCGAACGTGAACGCATAAGCGCCGAACTCTTCAAGATAGCCATTGCGGACAAGCCTGATCTTTCGGCGGAAATGATTGCTGTTGAAAACACGCGGCTTTCGCGTGCCCCGGTCGTGGTGGCTGTCGTCAGCACCGCGGCACCACACGTGAAGATCCCCGAATGGGAACAGCTGATGTCGGCCGGTGCCGTGTGCCTCAATCTGCTGATGGCGGCCAACGCCCATGGGTTCGCCTCCAACTGGCTGACGGAATGGTACGCTTTCGACGAGCGCGCCTATCCGGTGCTCGGCGTCAAGCCGGGCGAGAAGATTGCCGGCTTCATTCACATCGGCACCGCGATGGTTCCGCCGACCGAGCGGCCGCGTCCGGATCTCAAGGAGATCGTGTCCTGGGTCGGGGAGCCTGACTGAGGGAAGGGGATATGTTTTACGACACGGCGACCAACGCACATGGTTTGAGCCATGATCCGTTCAAGGCGATCGTGTCGCCACGGCCGATCGGCTGGATCGGCACGAAGGGCGCGGACGGAAGTCTGAATCTCGCGCCCTATTCCTTTTTCAACGCCATCAGCGACAAGCCCAAGCTGGTGATGTTCTCTTCGAGCGGCCACAAGCACAGCGTTCGGAATATCGAGGAGACCGGAGTCTTTACCTGCAGTTTCGCCAGTCGCAGCCTGGCCGACCAGATGAACATGACATCGATTCCCGCAGACTACGGCGAGAGCGAATTCGAGATCGCTGGATTGACCCCGATGCCGGCGCGGCTCGTTGACGCGCCCCTGGTCGCCGAAGCCTTCGCCGCGCTTGAATGCCGGATGACCGAGGTGATGCGGCCGCGCGGTTTGGATGGGCTGCCGTCGGAAAACTGGGTTGTCTTCGGCCAGGTGGTCGGCATCCACATCAAGGACGAAGCCGTGCGGGACGGCCGTTTCGACATGTCGGTCGCCCGGCCGATCGGACGCATGGGCTACATGGACTATTGTGATGCCGGCGACGTGTTCGAGATGATGCGTCCAACACGCCGATAGCGCTTTTGCGCCGAGGCCCGTCAGGCCTAGGCCTTGAACGCCGCATTGATTGCCGCAATTTGTCCAGGCTCAACAGTTACGCGGCCATCGAAGCCGTCGGCTCGTGCCGCCTGGCATTGGCTTAAAAAGTCCCAGCCGACAGGATTCGGGGTGACGTCATAGGCACAAACACCGGCCGCCTTCGCCGCTATCAAGGTGGCAGCGCGGGCCCGGGCGAACGCATCTGTCCAGCGGCCGTCCGCCTCCTGATGCCGTGCGGCCCCCAGTGTTTGCGCCAGCGCGCGCCAGTCCCAGACCAGGCCGTGCAGTCGCTGCGATTTTCGGCAGAAACCGGCTTCTGAAAGTGGCGGCGGCAGGAGGCCGTCGGTGAAGGCCAAGATGCGCGTCGTTCCTTCCGTTACCCCTTCCTCGGCTTCGGCGACGGACAGCAGCACGTCCAGCCTCTGGACATCGGCGCCTGCATGGCAATTCGTCAGGACGACACCGGTCGGAACGAGCCGGATGAGCGAACGAAGGGTCCGCTCATCCTCGTCCGGCAGCGTGAAGAAGATGCCGATTCCGGGGGGCAAGCGCGGTGCCAGCGACGCACTGCACAGCACCGCATCGGCACCGCCGCCGTCTGGTGGGGCGTCTTTGTCGACAAGCAGCAACGAGTGAAACGATTTTGGCATGTTTCCTTTTAGGTCCGCTGGCCGTCGTCTGCAATGTGCCGGAGTTTTCCCGGAACGGACTGGACGGAGAACCAGCTTCTTCGGCGCCGCGTTTCGGGCGGGATGGCGGTTAATAAACATGGTGAACCAATCGTAAACCATTTGTGGCTAGCCTTGACCCATCGCAGATAGACTCTGAATCATTGGGGCGCCACGTGATCATCCACGCCTTTCTCAGATGGGCTCAAACCGCAAAGACCAGCGACCGGGCGAGGGCTGCAGGTGCGCTCGCCAGGGCCTATGCCAGCGGATCCATCGGCCATGACGAGCGCAAAGCCGCCGAGATGGCGATGCTTTTCCTGCTCGACGACCCCGCGCCGAAGGTGCGGCTGGCGCTGGCCGAGGCGCTCGCCGACTGCGCAGACGCGCCCCGCACGGTGATCGTGCCACTGGCGGAGGACCAGCCCGAGATCGCGGCACAGGTCATTCTGCGTTCGCAGGTGCTGACGGAGGCCGACTTTGTCGATCTTGCCGCCAAGGGCGGCGACGTCACGCGGTCGCTGATTGCCCACCGCCCCGAACTGTCGCGGGCAGTCTGCGCGGCTCTGATCGAGGTCGGCAGCGTGTTCGACGTGCTGACCTTACTGGCGAATGACGGCGCCCCGCTGTCGAAGCGGAGCCTGAAGCGGATTTGCGAGCGGCACGGCGACGATGCGGAGGTCCGGGCCCTGCTCCTGGAGCGGGAAGATCTTCCCAGCGACGCCCGGCACGCGCTTGTCGAGAAGGTCGGAACGGCGCTGGCTGGTTCTTTTCTGGTGCAGGCCGCGATCGGAACGAGCCGCGTGCAACGCGTCACGCGCGAGGCTTGCGATGTCGCGACGATCGGTTTGGCGGCCCAAGCCGAAGCCGGGGAAGTCGACCAACTGGTGGAGCACCTTCGCGTCTGCGGTCGTCTCACCCCGCTGTTCCTGATGCAGGCCCTTTGCGCGGGGCGCATCGAGTTCTTTGCCTCCGCCATCGCCAACCTGTCCGGTCAGCAGGAACGTCGCGTCCGGTCGATCCTGGCCGACGGCCGTCAGGCCGCCATTCGGGCCTTGTTCGAGGCCTCGGGCCTGGGGCGTGATGTCAGCGCCCTGTTTGCCGATGCGGTGCTGCTCTGGCGCAAGGACGCCAGGCGTGGCGCGGCGCCGGCCACCGTGTCCGCGCGGCTTGCGGCTCGCGCCGGTGAGGCGGGCAGCGGCGCCTCGCGGGAGTTGCTGGAGATGATCGAAGGATTTTCGCGCGCCGAACAGCGTCAATCCGCGCGGGCCTTTGCCTTGCAGGCGCAAGTCGCCGCCTGACTTCCGCCGGTTTTTTATACCGCCTCGTTATGGCGCGGTGATCATATTTCCCTTGGATCGTTCGCCTGGTTGCGATTCGATCAACCGCGTCGGCCGCGCTGTGACGGTGGACGAGCTCAGATGTCGATGTTTTCGGCGAAGGCGGCGCGTTCCTGGATGAAGCGGAAGCGGGCGTCGGCCTTCGTTCCCATCAGGTTGTCCACGGCCTCACGTGTGCCCTCGAAATCGACGTCATCGACCTCGACCTTGAGAAGCGTGCGCTTGCGCGGATCCATCGTCGTTTCCTTCAATTGCGCCGGTAGCATCTCGCCGAGGCCTTTGAAGCGGCCGATCTCGACCTTGCCGCGGCCGGCAAATACCGTGCGCATCAGTTCCTCGCGATGGGCGTCGTCGCGGGCATAGCCCACTTTGGCACCCTGGCTGATGCGATAGAGCGGCGGCACGGCGAGATAGAGGTGCCCGCCGCGGATCAGGTCCGGCATCTCCTGGTAGAAAAAGGTTATCAGCAGCGTGGCTATGTGCGCCCCGTCGACGTCGGCGTCGGTCATGATGATGACGCGCTCATAGCGCAGGTCTTCTTCGCGATACTTCGACCGCGTCCCGCAGCCCAGAGCCTGGATCAGGTCGGCGATCTGCTGGTTGGCGCCAAGCTTTTCGCGGCCGGCGCTGGCGACGTTCAAGATCTTGCCGCGCAGCGGCAGGATCGCCTGGTTGGCGCGATTGCGGGCCTGCTTGGCGGAGCCACCGGCCGAATCGCCCTCGACGATGAAGAGCTCTGCGCCATCGGCGGAATTCTGCGAACAGTCGGCCAGCTTGCCGGGCAGGCGCAGCTTGCGCACCGCCGTCTTGCGGCTGACTTCCTTTTCCTTGCGGCGGCGAAGGCGCTCTTCGGCGCGTTCGATGACCCATTCGAGCAGCTTGGCTGCTTCGGCGGGGTTGTCGGCGAGGTAGTGGTCGAACGGGTCGCGCAGCGCGTTCTCGACGATGCGCTGGGCTTCGACTGTGGCAAGCTTGTCCTTGGTCTGGCCGACGAATTCCGGTTCGCGGATGAACACCGACAGCATGCCGACGGCCGAAATCATCACGTCGTCAGTGGTGATGACGGATGCACGCTTGTTCTGCGTCAGCTCGGCGTAGTTCTTCAGACCCTTGGTCAGGGCGATGCGAAGGCCGGCCTCATGCGTGCCGCCGTCTCCGGTCGGGATCGTGTTGCAATAGGAGTGGATGAGCGAATCGCCGCCATACCAGGTGACCGCCCATTCGAGCGCCCCGTGGCCGCCGGATTTCTCCGTCTTGCCGGCGAAGATCTCGCGCGTGACGGTGTATTCCTTGCCGAGGTTGGCTTGCAGATAGTCCTTCAGGCCGCCCGGAAAATGAAAGACGGCCTTGTCCGGCGTCTCCGAGCCCTCCTGCAAGAGCGACGGGTCGCAACTCCAGCGGATCTCGACGCCGCCGAAGAGATAGGCCTTGGAGCGGGCCATGCGGAACACGCGCCCCGGGTCAAAATGGGCGTGCGGGCCGAAGATCTCCGGGTCCGGATGGAACCGCACCTTCGTGCCGCGACGGTTCTGCACGTCGCCGACCTCTTCCAGTGGCCCCTGCGCAACGCCGCGCGAAAAGCGCTGGCGGTAGAGCTTGCGGTTGCGGGCGACTTCGACCTCGAGGTGGTCGGAAAGCGCATTGACGACGGAGACGCCGACGCCGTGCAGACCGCCCGAGGTCTCGTAGGCCTTGCCGTCGAATTTGCCGCCGGCGTGTAGCACCGTCAGGATGACCTCGAGCGTGGACTTGCCCGGCATCTGCGGATGGTTTTCCACCGGAATGCCGCGACCATTGTCCGTGACGGTCAAGAAGCCGTCGGCGTCGAGGTTCACCTCAATGAAGTTGGCATGGCCGGCGACGGCCTCGTCCATCGCGTTGTCGATCACCTCGGCAAAGAGGTGGTGCAGCGCTTTCTCGTCCGTGCCGCCGATATACATGCCAGGACGCATGCGGACCGGTTCGAGCCCTTCGAGGACGCGGATCGCTGATGCATCGTAGTTTCCGCCGTCGCCTGATGCCGGAGCCGAACGCGTTGCCGCTGGCGCTGCTGCCGCCGCAGTCGGCTTCTCGGGACGTGGTGCTGCGGCAGCTGCCGCAGGTTTGGGCGTGCTTTCGACGTTTGCGAAAAGATCGTTGTTATCGTCCATCGGGCGTTCAGACTTTGTTCCGGGTTGGCCTCGAAATAGGCCGAGTTGGCTGGCAATTGCAAGGCTTCGCATCGGTCCGGCGAATCACTGCAAGTCTGCCAGAACTTGACTGGTTTCGCGATTCGTTCTCTTTCGAGGTTTCCGCGCGCCGATCAAATTTCCGGCGAGGATTGCGCCGCGAGGCCCGGAATGGCAAGACTTGCCGGCCCAAGGGAGCCAGACTTGATGCCTCAGTCCACAATTCATTGCCGCGCACGGCTTGTTCTGGCCGCAATCCTGCTTTCCGCCTTACCGTACACGGCGATGGCGGCAGCATTGCAGCCCTGGAAGGACGAGCTTTTCTCTTATCCCGCGGTACTCGAAACCTCCGATGGCGGTGCGTTGCGCGTGATCGACTACCAGGAAATGCGCGACATCAACGGTCGCGATCAGGTGCCGGAGCGACGCGCCAAGGCGCCTTACGTTTCCACCGCCGTTAAGCGCGAACAGGAAAACCTGACGCTCGATACGCCGGGCGGGCCGATCGACGTGGCGGTGACCGGACGGCAGAACGGAGCCGCCTTCACCGTGATCTTCATCCACGGCCGCGGCGGGGACCGAAGGCTCGGCAACAACGACTGGAGCTTTGGCGGCAACTTCAATAGGCTGAAGAACCTCGCGATGCGCAATGGTGGCGTTTACTACTCCGCAACCGTCAAAAGCTTCGACGAGAAAGGAGCCGCACCCATTGCCGGTCTCATCGCGGAAGCGCGGCGAAACTCGCCCGGCGCGCCCGTCGTCCTATCCTGCGCCTCGATGGGCAGCTTCATCTGCTGGCAGATCGCGCGCGATGCCGAGGCGGTGCAGGACTTGGCCGGTATGGTCATCATGGGTGGGGCTGCCGATCCGAACTATGCCGACAGTGCCGCCTACAATGCGAAGCTGCCGATCTATTTCACCCACGGCGACCGCGACAAGGTTTACGCTGCGGACGACCAGATCGCACTGTTCCGCGGGCTCCTGAAAGCCGGCATCCCCACGCAGTTCGTTCTGTTTCGAACCGGATCGCACGGCACGCCGGTTCGAATGACGGACTGGCGCGAGACGCTGAACTGGATCCTGGCGCAGTAAGGTCCCAGAGTGCGGCGCGCGCGGCGGCTGCGCTTTGCCCTTACATTGATCGCGCGGATTTGCTAGGTCGCTCGAAACGATCGATACCCTTGGAGGCAGCATGACCCCGGACGTGACCCCGCTTGTAGCCGGAAACTGGAAGATGAATGGCACTCGGGCCTCGCTCGACCAGATCAAGGCGATGGCAGAAGGGGTGAAGGGGCCGCTGTCGGACAAAGTGGAGACGCTGATCTGCCCGCCGGCGACGCTGCTCTATGTCGCGACCGCGCTCTGCGACGACAGCCCGTTGATGATCGGCGCGCAGGACTGCCATCATAAGGTCTCCGGCGCCCATACCGGCGACGTTTCCGCCGAAATGATCGCCGATTGCTTTGGAACACACGTCATCGTCGGACACTCGGAACGCCGCACCGGCCATGCCGAGACAGACGCCTTGGTGCGCGTGAAGGCCGAACGGGCCCACGAGGCCGAACTGGTTGCGATCATCTGCATCGGCGAGACGGGCGACGAGCGCAAGGAGGGCAAGACGCTCGACGTGCTGAAGGCTCAGCTTGCCGGCTCCGTGCCGGATGGCGCAACGGCGGAGAATACGGTGATTGCCTATGAGCCGGTCTGGGCCATCGGTACGGGCCTGACGCCGACGGCTACAGACGTTGCCGAGGCCCATGCCTTCATGCGCGACGAACTGAAGGCACGGTTCGGCGGGGAGGGCGCGACGATGCGGCTTCTCTATGGCGGCTCCGTCAAGCCGGGCAATGCTAAGGAATTGATGGGCATTGCCAATGTCGACGGTGCCCTGATCGGTGGGGCGAGCTTGAAAGCGGAAGACTTTCTCGCCATCTACCGCGCATACGACGCGTTGACGGCCTGACGCCGGCTTTTGCCGGGCAAGGGCTTGGAATGACCGGCGGCTTGGTATATTGAGCCGCATTCTCCTTTCTTGTGCCTTCGGGCGGGATATCAAAATGCAGACCGTTTTGCTTGTCATTTATCTCATGGTCGTCGTGGCTCTGATCGGCATCGTGCTGATCCAGCGGTCCGAGGGCGGCGGTCTCGGCATCGGCGGCGGCTCCGGCTTCATGTCGGCCCGTGGCGCCGCGAACGCCCTGACCCGCACGACGGCGATCCTTGCCACGCTGTTCTTCGTGCTGGCGCTCGCCATGGGCATTCTCTCCCGCTACGAGTCGAAGCCGACGGACATCCTTGACCGGATCCCAGGCACGTCTGGCAACGGCGCGGGCGTTCTGGACTCGCTCGGTGGTGAAACCCCGGCTCCGGCCGCTCCCGCTACTCCGGCAAACAACAACGCCGTTCCGACCGATAGCGGCGCGGCTACCGCTCCGGCCACGGGCGGCAGCCAGGCGCCTGCAGCTCCGAGCCAGTCGACCGACGTTCCAACCGGTCAGTAACAGAGCGAACGATGTGATCCGGCCGGCCGGCGCCTTCGCCCGCCGGCCGTCTTCTTGTGCGAAAACCAGGCGTTCCCCACGAAAAATTTCCCTAAGGTGATTTTTCGGTGGCGGAATCATTAGTGAAAAGGTATCCGGTGACTCCCATGGCGCGATATGTATTCATCACAGGCGGCGTGGTTTCTTCCCTCGGAAAAGGAATTGCGGCCGCCGCTCTCGGAGCGTTGCTTCAGGCCCGTGGCTACCGGGTGAGGCTTCGCAAGCTGGACCCCTACCTCAACGTCGACCCGGGCACGATGAGCCCGACGCAGCACGGCGAGGTTTTCGTCACCGACGATGGCGCGGAGACGGATCTGGACCTCGGCCACTACGAACGCTTTACCGGCCGCTCGGCCACCAAGACCGACAACATCACCACCGGTCGTATCTACAAGAACATCATCGACAAGGAACGGCGCGGCGACTATCTCGGCGCCACCGTTCAGGTGATCCCGCACGTCACGAACGAGATCAAGGACTTCGTCACCGATGGCAACGAGGACTACGATTTCGTCATCTGCGAGATCGGCGGGACGGTCGGCGACATCGAGGCCATGCCGTTCATGGAGGCGATCCGCCAGCTCGGCAACGACTTGCCGCGCGGTACCGCGGTCTACGTCCACCTGACACTGATGCCCTACATTCCGGCTGCCGGCGAACTCAAGACCAAGCCGACGCAGCACTCGGTCAAGGAACTGCAGGCACTCGGCATCCACCCCGACATTCTGCTGGTCCGCGCCGATCGCGAGATCCCGGAGGCCGAGCGCAGGAAGCTCTCGCTGTTCTGCAACGTGCGTGCCTCTGCAGTCATCCAGGCGCTGGACGTCTCCTCGATCTACGACGTGCCGCTCGCCTATCACAAGGAAGGCCTCGACGACGAGGTGCTGGCCGCGTTCGGCATCGAGCCGGCGCCGAAGCCCCGTCTCGAACCCTGGCAGAACGTTTCCGATCGCATCAAGACGCCGGAAGGCGAAGTGACGATCGCGATCGTCGGCAAATACACGGGGCTCAAGGACGCCTACAAGTCGCTGATCGAGGCGCTGTACCACGGCGGCATCGCCAACCACGTGAAGGTCAAGCTCGACTGGATCGAGTCCGAGGTGTTCGAGAAGGAAGACCCGGCGCCGTATCTTGAGAAAGTGCATGGCATCCTCGTTCCGGGCGGCTTCGGCGAGCGCGGTTCGGAAGGCAAGATCCAGGCGGTCAAGTTCGCGCGCGAGCGCAAGGTTCCCTATTTCGGCATCTGCTTCGGTATGCAGATGGCGGTGGTCGAGGCGGCCCGCAACCTGGCCGGCATCAAGAAGGCGTCGTCCACGGAATTCGGCAAGACCGAGGAGCCCGTCGTCGGGTTGATGACCGAGTGGGTGAAGGGCAACGAGTTGCAGAAGCGTACCGCTTCCGGCAATCTCGGCGGCACGATGCGGCTCGGCGCCTACCGTGCGTCGCTGAAGGCGGGCACCAAGATTGCCGACATCTATGGCTCTACCGAAATATCCGAGCGCCACCGCCACCGTTACGAGGTGAACGTCGACTACAAGGATCGGCTCGAGAGCTGCGGTCTGGTCTTCTCGGGCATGTCGCCGGACGGCGTTCTGCCGGAAACGATCGAGTACCCCGACCATCCGTGGTTCATCGGCGTCCAGTATCATCCGGAACTGAAGAGCCGGCCGCTCGACCCGCACCCGCTGTTCGCAAGCTTCATCGAGGCGGCGCTGGAACAGTCGCGGCTCGTCTGACGCTCGATTGCCAAATCATGAATAAAGGGCCCGGTCGAAACACCGGGCCTTTTCATTTCCGGATTGCCTTCGCAGCGGCCGGCCTCAGAACCGTGCGCGCATCGTCGCCAGAAAGGTTCGACCCTGCGCAGGAATATCGAGCGCCATCTCGATGTCCGTGTCGAAGATATTCTGCGCAAGGAAGCCGAGTTCCAATTGGCCGCTCGGCGACTTCCAGGAAATCGAGGCATCGGTCGTCGTGTACGGGTCGAGGTCGACAATGATCCGCTCACCGCTCCTGTCGAGGCCCTGGGCGCCGACGCGCGAACCGACGAACGTCTGGGCGATCGTCGTCTGGATGCGCCACGAGCTGACATAGGTCAGGCCGATGCGGCCGATGTAATCGGGGACCAGCGGAATGTCTTCGTCCTGGCCGATGAACGGCGTCGTGTCTTGGCTCTCGTTCCAGCTGAAGGAGCCGAAGAGCCCAAGTCCGTCGCCGACCCAGTAATTGGCGCTCAGACGGATGCGATCGAGGTTCCCGCTCCACGTATCGAAGCTGCCGAGCAGGTCCGGGACTTGCAGATTGAGGCCGTCGAACCGCTGGTGCTGGTATTCGACCGCTGTAAAAAAGCGCTCGTTCCATTCCGCATCCCAGCGCACGGCGGCAGTCTGGCTTTGCCCGCCGAGGAAAAGCGGCAGTTCGAGAGGCGTCAATCCGACGGTGGAGATCGGGGACAGCGTGTAGTTGCTGCCCAGCTGCGTGTCCTGGCGGAAGTAGGCGCGCAGCCAGTGGTCCTCAACCGGCGACCAGGCGACACCGAGGCGTGGGTCGACCGGTCCCCAGGCCGTGTCGCGGCCGCCGTCGAAATTGACGTAGACGCCGCCTTGGAGTTGGAGATTGCCGGATACGTCCCAGATCGCGTCGGCATAGGTCCGGCCGGCCCAGGAGTCGTCTGATTCGCTGATTGGGTTGAAGAAAAAGTCGCGGATCAGGTCGTAGTTGACGCTGGTAAACTCACTGCGGTTGGCAATCGCCTCCGCACCGTAGCGAAGTGTCACCGGACCCAGGCCCACAAGGTGGCTCAGACCGAGCGTAAAGCTGTCGCTGTCGTCTTCCTGGTTGACCCGAAAGGGGCCCCAATCATCTTCCAGATCGACCTGTGTTTCGGTTTCCGTTTTCGCCGCCACGGCAAGGGCCTGCAGGATGTTGTGGTCGGATATGGTATGGCTCCACGCGCCGCCGATGGTTCTGACCTGGTTTGTTTCTTCATCGAACGGGGTCGGGAACGAAATCTGTCCAGGGAAGTCCCGATCGGCATTCACAGTGTCGCCGAACAGCACGATGCCGTCCGCCAGAGTCGGACGGAGGCCGATCTGAAAGGTGCCCCCCTCGAAATCGAAGCGGTCATGCTCGCGTTCGTATTCTGGACGCGAGATGTCCGCCTGCAGGAAGTAGCTGACCGGAAAGCCGGTATAGCTGGTCCCCTGGACGAGGATGTTGCCGTTCCAACCCGTGTTGCCGCTGTCCGAGAGCAGCCCGGCGCCAAGCGCGGTCTCAAAGAAGCTGCGCCGTTCGAGCGAGTTGCGCTTCTGCTCGGATGCGACCGCCAGTGGATCGAGCAGCAGGCCTTGGATCTCGGCGGATCGGTCTGTGGCGCCCAACTGCACATGCTCCACACCATTCAACGGTTCGCGGACAAAGGGGCTCAGGCGGCCGCTCGCGGCTTCGTCGAAATAGGTCGAGGCCATGAAGGGATCGGCGCCGCGGTCGGCGTAGTAGCGTCCCCAGTCGTCCAGGCCGATGTTTTCCAGGGTGATCCCCAGGAACGAGGAGGTCTGGCGGTTGGGATCGTAGCCGGCGTAGTAGCCGCCGCGGGCCATGCGCCGCCGCAGCGCTTTGCGCGCCTCAATGATGGCTTCGTCGGCGCGATACTGGTCCAGCGCAATGCCGGAGCGGATCAGCGGGATCGACGGGTTCTCCGGGTCGAAGCGGTCGGCATTGTCGAGCGCCTGGGCGGCCTCGACCTCGGAGCCGAGCTGATAGGAGGCGATCGCCTGGCCGATCAGCGCGTCGCCATAGGTCGGATTGACGGCGGAAGCCTGCAGCAGCACCTGCTCGCCCTCGGCGGTCCTGCCCATCCGCAGCAGATAGCGCCCCTTTGCAGCCAGAACCGCGTAGGACGTCGGATCCAGCTTCTCGGCGATGTCGATCTGCTGCTTGGCCGCCTGCACCTGGTCGTTGTCCATCAGGAAACGGGCATAGTTGGCGTAGAGCACCGCATTCTCGGGATTGAGCGCGATCGCTTCCCGGTACGCCGCGTTTGCCTCGATCGGGGCATTGCGGTCCTGGTAGACGATCCCGAGCTCGTTCCAGATCGCGTCGGCGCCGGGTGCAACTTCGGCCGCGCGGCGGAGATCGGCGAGCGCGCCGTCGAGATCGCTCGAAACGGTCGCGCGGGACCGCGCGCTGATCAGGAGCAGGGTCGGGTCGTCGGGATCGAGCCCGCGGGCGCGCTCGAGCGCCTCGCGCACCTCATCCCGGCGATCGAGTTCATAGGCAAGCCCGGCGCGCATCGCGGGCAGCCGCGCGTCATTTGGAAACCGCTTTTCTGCCTCCCGCAAAAGATCGATCGCAGCCGCTGTCCCGCCGACATGGGCAAGGGCGGTCGCGCGCGCGATCACGGCCGCCGGGTCCGAGGCAAAGGCGTTCTCGGGCGGCGGACTTGCCTTGCTGTCGGGATCGGCGAGCGTTGCCGCGAACCAGCGGCCGTAGGTCGCCGATGCCTTGCGATCGGCCGGCAGGCCGGGCAGGGCCTCGGCAAACAGGCACGCCGCCTCGGGATAGCGCAATTCCTGTCCGGCAATCATCGCCTCGACGAGTTTTGCCCGCGCTTCCAGCACGGCGGGCAGCGGCCGCTTGAGATGCGACAGTGCCGTTCTGGCGGCGGCGCGGCCATCGAGGGACAGTGCGGCCTCGGCGAGCGCCAGCCAGTCGGCCTGCGTGCGCTCGGCTTCGGGAACGGCAAGGATGCGGGCGCGTTCGGCGCGCGTGCTAGGGCCGTCCATCCCGCTTGCCGGCAATTTGGCGAAGGCGCCGCGCAGTTCGCCATAGAGCAGGACCTGCTCGCGTTCCTCCAGGTTGACGAGGGTATATTTGCGGGGCGCCTGTCCGATCGCGGCAATGGCACCTTCGCCCTGGTTCACGGTCACCGAGCCTTGTGCGTTGGCGAGTTCCACCGTTCCCTCCAGAACGGTCAGCGTCGTCTGGTTGCCATCCACGCGCAGCGTCCAGTCCGTGCCGCGGATGGCGGCGGCGGCGGCGGGGGTCTCGACGATGAGGCCGCTGCCGCCGCGCTTGGCGCGCGCCCAGATCACGCCGGAGGACAACTCGACCTCGCTGTTCGACTGGCCGTCGATCTTTTTCACGATCAGTGTGGTGTTGCGCCCCATGCGCATCTGCGTGCTGTCGGAGAAGAGAATGGCCAGGCTGCCATAGGCGTTGGTGCGCAGTGTATCGCCGGCGAGCAGGTCCTGGTTGACCTCGACCCCGCGCCAATCCGGCACATCGTTGAAACGCACTTCTTCGCCGGAGCGGCGGGAAATCACCGAACCATCCGCAGCCGAGATGCGCGGATAGGGATCCGCGAAGGCCGGCGCAACACCGCCCAGGACCGCCAAGGCGGCAATGCCTGCTGTCAGCCTGCGCATGAAATTTCCCGATAACCCCTCAATGGTGACGATATGCGAATGCAATGATTTGCTTGTCAACGTGCGCTGGTACATGTCGGCTATATCAATCCATCGGCGAGCCGCCGGGTGTTACCGCGGAAACACGCCTGCTCGATTCGACGTCGTTAGCCCTTGAGATGGCTTATGAGATTGCGCCCGCGTCGCAAGGCTGTGACGGCAGCACCGACAGCGACGATCCAGAGCGCTATCTCCACAACGGGCAAGCGATCGTCCCACGTAGCCGCAAGTGCCGAGATCACCGCGGCAGCGGTCATGACGGCCATCCGGTGCTGCTTTGCCATCGGGCCGGAAAAGTCGGCGGCAGCCCCTGTCGCGCGCCCGAGTTCGCGAACGTAAGCCGTCAGGATGGCGAGCGCCGCGGCCGCCCAGCCGAGCGCCGGCGTGCTCGCGCCGTAGCCCGCGCCAACCAGGATCAGGGTGTCCGCCACGCGATCGGGAAACTCGTTCCAGAACGGGCCATCCGCCTCGCCCTTGCCGCCCTCGACGGCAACCATGCCGTCGAAGAGATTGCACAGCAGCCGCAACTGGCAGAAGAGGGCCGCGGCAAGGAGGAGGACGGTGTGGTTGACACCCTCGCTCAAACCGCCGATCCAGAAACTGAGGCCCGCCAAGGCAGCGGCGACCATGCTCGCCTGAGAAATCTGGTTCGGCGTGATCGATCGCTTGGCGAGCCAACGGGCAATGGACTGCGCCCAATGGGTGTCGCGGCTGGCAAGGGGGCGGCGGTCTCCGCTGTCGGTCATGGCGTAGGGTACTCCGGCGATAAAGCGAATAGTTACAGGCGGCTCAGGCGCGTCATGCTGCTGTCAGACAGGCGCCGGAGGCGGCTCATGTCAGTGACCACCAATAGCGTACGATGTGGAAGAAGATCGGCGCCGAGAACACGACCGAGTCCAGCCGGTCAATCAGCCCGCCGTGCCCCTCGACGATGTGACCCCAGTCCTTCACGCCGCGATCCCGTTTGATCGCCGACATGACGAGCCCTCCGAAGAAGCCCATCAGCGTGATGACGAGCGCCATCAGCCCCGCCTGCAAGGGCGTAAATGGCGTGATCCACCATAGCGCAGCACCGATCAGCGTAGCGCTCGCCACGCCGCCGACAAAGCCTTCGACCGTCTTCGACGGCGACAGCTTAGGCGCGATCCTGTGCCGGCCGAAAAGCTTGCCCCAGACGTATTGCAGCACATCGCTCATTTGCACGACGATCACCAGGAAGGCGATCAAGAGGACATTGCGGCCTTCGTAGCCCGGGATCTGCAGCGTCAGCAGGGCGGGAACATGCGACACACAGAAGACGCAGATCATCAGCGCCCACTGCACTTCGGCGATGCGATCGAGGAACCGTTCCGTGTCGCCCCTCAGCACGGCAATGATCGGCATCAGCAGAAAGGCATAGACCGGAATGAAGATCGCATAGAGACCGTACCAATCCGTTGCCACAAGGTAGTACTGCACCGGCAGGACGACGAAGAAGGCGGCGGCGAGCGCCCAATGGTCGGCCCGCCGGGTGCTTGTCAGGGTCACGAATTCCCTCAGGGCGGCGAAGGAGCAGAAGGCAAAGAGGACGATGACGCCAGCGCGACCCGCGAGGAAGGCGACGCCCAGCAGGGCCGCCATTACCCACCAGGCGTTGATGCGCGCGTTCAAATTCTCGATCGCGGCATTGGAACGGTCCGGCGACAGGCGCCGCTGCAGCACCTGTCCGATGACGGAGGCGACAATCAGGAAGATGCCGATGCCGAGGACGAGGGCGAGAAGATCCGAACGGGCCTGGCTCATGCAATCGCGTCCGAATGTGGTGAGAGTGCCAGGAGGGCGGCGCGGGCGCGTGCGAGGAAGGCGTCCTTCGCCTCGTTGGGGCGAACCCGCATCGGCTGGCCGAACGTCACGGTGCAGATGAGCGGGATCGGCACGAACTCACCCTTAGGCATGACGCGGTTGAGATTGCTGATCCACACCGGGACCAGATCGATTTCGGGGTGGGTGGAGGCGAGGTGGAAGAGGCCGCTCTTGAAGGGCAGGAGCGGATCGTCCGTCTGGTTGCGCGTGCCTTCCGGAAAGAGGATGAGCGAGGCGCCCTCGTCGAGCGTCTGCGCCATGCGGCTGACGGGTTCTTCGCTGCGGGCTTCCCGGTTGCGCTCGATCAGCACGGCGTTGAACACGTCGCACCCGATGAAGCGATTGAGCCTCGATTTGAGCCAGTAGTCCGCGCCGGCGACCGGGCGCGTCTGCCGGCGCAGCCTGGGCGGCAGGACCGTCCAGATCAGAATGAAATCGCCATGGCTGCTGTGGTTGGCGAAGTAGATGCATTGCCGTGACGGTGGCCCCTCGTCCGACCAGACGGCGCGAACGGCCGTAATCGCTCGGGCAAAGAGCAGAACAAGGATCGCGACCGGGCGGGCCACAAGCGAACGGAGGCGCGCTGAGCTGGGCGTGACGTCGGAGGATTGGAAGGTTGTAGCCACGTGGAGATCTGCCAGCTGTTGCTTGTTGTTCTGACCGGTGATGCCCGGTTCCTGTCATTTACGTTTGGAATTCGTGGATTATTCCGTCGTGACGGGCGGCGCCGATCCGGGGATCGGCACTTTGTCTGCAGGTGCTTGACCATCTGTCTCGAAACGCTGCCGCACAACCGTGACCGTGCAAGGTGCGTGGGCTGCGACCGCGCCCGAGACACTGCCGAGCATGGAGCGCATCCGCGATTCACCCCGGGCGCCCATGACGATTTGGTCGACGCGGTTCTGCCGGGCAAATTCCAGGATCGCATCGGCTGGCGACACGGCCTCCAGAACGTGGAATGTTATCGGCCCGCCGCGCGCCTTCAGTGGCGCGGCCCAAGCATTCAATTCCGCAAGCCGTAGGACGCGCTTGTTGCGCCCCTCGTCGTCGAGGGACGTATCGATTGCGACCCGATTGATGCGCAGAACGTTGACGCAGGCGATGCGGGCGCCCGGCATGCCGTCGACGATGGAAGTGACGGCGCGTCGCAGCGGGCCGGCCGTGGCAGACGCTGCCGCGCCAAGGTCGAGGGCGACGAGAACCATGCGCGGGTCCCCCTTCTGCGCGGTATCCGGTTGTTGGTTCAAAGTCTCGATCGGAACGGGATTGAAACGACGGCGGATCACCTCGAGATAGGGATCCCTTTTCATCCTCGAGGCGCGTGCCGTCAATTTGACCCGCGACAGGTCCTGCAGGTCGGCGGCAAGTTCGGCCGCGGTGAGGTGCCGCCAGGCCGGATTGACCTCGAGGCAGCGCAAAATGACCTCTTGCAGAACATGCGGGATGGCGCCGTTTCGGGCACGAGGCGGCCACGGATCGCGCCAGAGCCGTCGCTTGAGACCGCCAAGGCGCTGCGGGTCGCCGAAGGGATGCTCGCCGGTCGCGAAAAAATACAACATCGACCCGAGGGCGAAAATGTCGCTGCGGTAATCGTGTCGCCGGCCGAGAACCTGCTCGGGCGCCATGTATGGCGCGGTCCCGTAGGGCAGGCGAAATTCCTCCTGCATCAGGTCCGGCAGCAGATTGTGGCGGGCGAGGCCATAGTCGATCAGCACCGCTTCTCCGGTTTCGCGCATCAACACGTTGGCGGGCTTGATGTCGAGATGGACGACGTGTTGGCGATGCAGCGCATCGAGCGCAATCGCGACGTTCGCGCCGTGTCGGGCGACTTCGTCGGGCGGCAGCGGCAGGCGGTCCGAGAGCGTGGCGAGGGAGGCGCCGGGGACCCGTTCCATGACGATATGGGGCAATGAGGAAAAGTCGCCGCTGCCCACAAAACGCGGCACGTGCGGCCCCGAGAGCCGCGGCAGGATCAACTGCTCCATCTCGAAGCTGACGATCGCCGCCGGATCGTCACCTTCACCGAGCATCGGGATCTTCATCAGGAGCGGAAAATCGATGTCCGGGCGCGACACGCTCCACAGGCGGGCCATGCCGCCCGTGTGGGCAAGTTCGCCGATCGTGAAACCATCGACGACATCACCGGTGTGGATGCGACCGTTGGGCATCCGTCAACGCCCTTCCAGAAGGCGATCTGCGAGCGAGCGCGGCAGCCCGGCTGCACGGATCTTCTCCGCGGCCAGTTCGACATCATAGGGTGCGCGCATGAAACGAAGCTCGTTGGTCTCAGTATCGAGAAGGCAGAAGGCGGCTGCGGGATTGCCGTCGCGGGGTTGCCCCACGGATCCGACAACCGCCAGCCACTTGCGCTGCGGCAGGAGCGGGATGGGCGTGGCGTCGCGCGGCTCGAACGGCGTCGTCTTGTTCGTCGGGCCGGTGCAGTAAAGCGCCGGGACGTGCACGTGACCGCAGAAACTGACACGCTCCAGGCAAGTTATGAGGTGTGCATGGGCATCCGCGCTGTTCAGGACGTAGTTCCATCGATCCGGGGCCGTTGCATCAGAATGAACATAGTAGCGGCCTCCCTCCCGCGCCTCCATCGGCAGGGCGGCAAGAAATGCGCGTGCTTCCTCGCCAAGTTGCCGGCGCGTCCACTCCATCGCCAGCGCGGCGGTAGGGTTCATCCTGGTCGCGGTGTCCGATACGGCCTCGTCATGGTTACCGCGCAATACGATCGCACCGCTTTCCGCCAGCGCCATGGCGCGCTCGGTGCACCATACGGGATCGGCCCCATAGCCGACGAGATCGCCGAGGATAACGACCTCCGAAGCGCCCGCGACCTTGGTTGCGGCCAGCACCGATTCAAAGGCCTCGCGGTTGGCATGAATGTCTGAAAGAATGGCAATCAGCATGGTGCGACCATCGGGCAAATGCGGCAGGACGCAACCATAGCGATTCTTGTCGAGCACGACTATTCGCCGAACGAATGATGCTCGGAGGTCGGTCATAGTTGCCGGCGGAGCACGTCATGTCCCCCGCCGGCAATCCGGCTCATTCGGCCGGCGGCAACTCGCTGACATCCATCGTCTGCAGTTTGTCACCGATTCCTTCCGCGCTGGCCGGATTGGCGCGGCCGCGCAGAGATTTTTCAGAGATGTCGATGACTGGCTGGGCAGCCCGGGCCGCCTGGAGCGATTGCTCCAGTTCGTCGTCCTGCCGCAGCGAGGTGGAACCCGGCCGTTCGCCACGGGCGGCTTCAAGCTGGCCGTTCAAGATCGCTCTTTCGGTGCGGAGCTGGCGGATTTCCGCTTTTGCGATCTCCAGGCTCGTCCGCAGTTGCCCGATTTCGTGCCGGTCCATTTCGGATCGCGTTTCAAAATCGCGACGAGATCCTTCCCAGTCGCGCTCCCGCTGGTTGCGCAGGCCTTCCAGTTCTCGCAGTTTCAAGGCCAGTTCGCTGTTCTGCGCGGCGAGATTGCGACGGGCGTTCTCGCTTTCCGCGCCCGTTGCCCGTGCGCGCGACAACTCCTCCGACAGCCGCTCGGTGCGCGAGGTGGTCGAATGCAGGTCCGACTTCAGCCGCTTCAGTTCGGCGCGGGCCGAGCGAAGCTCTTCGTCCGTCATGCGGTTGCGACCGTTCGCCGTTGCGAGCAGCTTCTCCGCCAGTTCCGCTTTCGAGCCGAGGGCTTCCTGCCGCGTGTTCATGTGCGCGATCTGCAGCGCAGTCGAGTTCTGCAGTCCCTCCAGTTCCTCCTCGAGGTGGCGGTTTTTCTCCTCCAGAACCGCAATCTCCTGACGGAGTCCGGCCGCGCTGGCCTGCAGGCTCCGCAATAGGACCTCCTGCTGTGACAGCGTGTTCTTGAGCTGGTTCTTTTCCTCGTTCAGGCGGGTCATTTCGCGCGACTGTGCGGCGCTTTCCCGTCGCGACGTCTCGGCCAGCAACTGATGGGCGGTGCTCTCGATGTCGAGCTTTTCTCGCAAGGTCGCCAGTTCGCGGCCGCGCAATTCGAGTTCCTGCTGCGTCCGCTTAACCATTGCGGTCGCCTCGTCGAACTGCCCGCTTCGGTCGGACATTTCGCGTTCGGCATCCGCCAGCCGCGTTTCGATGATCGACAGCTCTTCGCAGGTCACGCCATGCAGGGCTTGCAGCTTGACATGTTCCTGGCGGACTGCGTCGATCTCGACCCGAAGCTGAGCATTGTCGGACCGGACTTCCTTGTTCTCGACGGCAAGTCGGCCATTGTCCTGATCGAGCTTGCGGCGCGTGGTGCCCTCGTATTCCAGCAGCGAACCGAGCCGCGCGCATTCGATACGCAGCGTTCCGGTCTCGTTCAAAGAGCGGGAATGGGCTGTGAGCAAGGTTGTCACACGGTCCTGCACGAAGGAGAGGCTGGCTACCAGCTCCTCGGAGGATTGCTTGTTCTCCTCCAGCGCCAGGCCGAAGGCTTCATAGTCGACGATTTCTGCTGACGCGGCCGGAACACTGGTTTCGACGGGTTGGGCTGAGGTAGCACGCGCGCTCACCGTCGGGCGTTGCGCGTCAAACTTTGCCGCCACCCTGCCATTGTCTTCACTGCGACGAAAAAAACTCATGACCATCCCTTGCGCCCCGGGTCCAAAAGTCAAAATTTCTGCAGCCTGCGACTACACTTCCCAGCGGCTTCAAATTGCTTAAATATTTCAGTATTTCAGCATCTTCAGTTAGGGCGGCGACGTCATTGACCTGGACCGGCAGGTAAGACGCTCCGGGCAATCTTGTCAAAATGGTGGCGGCGGTCCGCGTCGCGAGTTAAGAGTAATTAACAACTTTTTTGCGTTGCCTCGACGCATTTCCACCTGACGCTGCGTAAGTTGCGCAAGTGGCTCCCACGGTGGCCTGCCCTTGCCAAGACGCGTCAAAAAGGGCAAAGCACGCGCCAAATGGAAGCCCGGATGCCGTCATGAAAGCAAAACCAACGACGCCCCGATCGATCGACCATCTGGTCATGCCAGTTTGCGATTTGTCTGTTGCGCGCGAGCGGCTGACGCGGCTCGGATTTACCGTCGCGGCAGATGCGCGCCATCCGTTCGGCACGGAAAACTGCTGCGTTTTCTTGTCGGACGGCTGCTACCTTGAGCCGCTTGGCATTGCCAACCGGGAAGAATGCGAGGCGGCTGCGCGGGCGGGCAACGTTTTTATCGCTCGCGACCAGGCCTTTCGGTTCCGGCGCGGTGCGGACGGCTTTTCTGCGATCGCGATGACGACCGGCGACGCATGGGCCGACGATCACCGCTACACCGCGGAAGGCTATTCGGCTGGCGAGGTTTTGGAGTTTTCACGCGACATTTTGTTGCCGGACGGCCGCAGCGCGACCGGCAGCTTCCGGCTGGCATTCGCCGCCGATCTGCGCGCTCCCGACTTCTTCTTCTTCGCCTCGCAGCGCGTCGCGGCGCTACCGTCGGACCGTGCGGCGCTGGAGCAGCACCAGAACGGTGTCGTGGCCTTGTCTGAAGTCGTGCTTTCGGAGCAGAATCCGACGGATTTCCAGTACCTCGTCCAGCTGGCCGCCGACGAACGCGAGGTGGAAGCGCATTCGTTCGGGATGAGTGTGGATACGCCGCGCGGACGGATCACGGTGCTCAACAGCGCCGGCATGCGCGGCTTCTACGGCATCGAGGCCGCTGGGGCCGATCGCGGCCTGAAGGGTGAGGCGGTGGTCTTCCGCGTCGCGGACATGGCGCGTTGCCGTCGCCATTTTGAGCGCAACGACATTGAATTCACCGAGCGTGGCGGTCACCTGCTCGTCGCGCCGGCTCCGGGGCAGGGTGCCCTTTTCGTCTTTGGAGAATGACAATGAAAACGAATGCAATCGTCACCGCTGGCGAAGGGCGCGGCAAGGTCGTCTTTTCACAGAACGAGAAGCTGGTTGTGATGGCGGGCCCCTGCCAGATGGAGAGCCGCGACCACGCCTTCATGATAGCCGGAAAGCTCGTCGAGATGTGCCGGGCGCTTGGTGTGGGACTGGTCTACAAGTCCTCCTACGACAAGGCCAACCGTACCTCTCTCTCCGGCAAGCGTGGCATCGGCCTGGAAAAGGCGATGGAAGTCTTTGCCGATCTGAAGAAGGAATATGGTTTCCCGGTTGTTACCGACGTCCATACGGAAGAGCAGTGCGGCCTGGTCGCTCCGACTGTTGACGTCCTGCAGATTCCGGCTTTCCTTTCGCGGCAGACCGACCTGCTCGTCGCTGCCGCAAAGACTGGCCGTGTCATCAATATCAAGAAGGGCCAGTTCCTGGCGCCCTGGGACATGAAGAACGTGCTGGCGAAGCTCACCGAGAGCGGCAACCCCAACGTCCTGCTTTGCGAGCGCGGCGCCTCCTTCGGCTACAATACGCTGGTCTCCGACATGCGTTCACTGCCGATCATGGCCTCGTTCGGCGCACCGGTCGTGTTCGACGCGACCCATTCGGTCCAGCAGCCGGGCGGGCAGGGCGGTTCCTCCGGCGGTCAGCGCGAATTCGTGGAAACGCTGTCGCGTGCGGCGGTTGCCGTCGGAGTCGCCGGCCTCTTCATCGAGACGCACGAGGATCCGGACAACGCGCCCTCGGACGGCCCGAACATGGTGCCGCTGACGGATATGCCGCGGCTGCTGGAAAAATTGCTGGCGTTCGACGCCGTGGCAAAGGCCTAAAGAAGGTCTCCCGAACGTGGGAAGCGGTTTCGGGACAAAGACATGTGAGGAAATAAAGCACGGCAAGCGACCTGAAGATCGCGACGTGCTTGGCGCCTCATCAACACGGTGCCACAAGACTGCGCTAGTCCGGCACCGTGAACGCGCACTTTCAATTTAGTCGACGCTTAGTCGATTGGAATATCGCTGACCCAGCTCCTAACCAGGGAAGAGTACCATGACCGCAATCATCGACATCATCGGCCGCGAGATCCTCGACAGCCGCGGCAACCCGACCGTCGAAGTGGACGTTCACCTTGAAGACGGCAGCTTCGGGCGTGCCGCCGTTCCCTCGGGCGCATCGACCGGCGCCCATGAGGCTGTCGAACTGCGCGACGGCGGCGCGCGCTATCTCGGCAAGGGCGTCGAGCGCGCCGTGGAAGCGGTCAACGGCGAGATCTTCGAGGCGGTCGGCGGCCTCGACGCCGAAAACCAGATCCTGATCGACCAGACGATGATCGAACTCGACGGCACGCCAAACAAGGCGCGCCTCGGCGCCAACGCCATCCTCGGCGTCTCGCTCGCCGTCGCCAAGGCGGCGGCCGAGGCCTCCGGCCTGCCGCTCTATCGCTATGTCGGCGGCCCGAACGCCCGCGTCCTGCCGGTTCCGATGATGAACATCATCAACGGCGGCGCCCATGCCGACAACCCGATCGACTTCCAGGAGTTCATGATCGTGCCGGTCGGCGCCGAGACGATCCGCGACGCCGTCCGCATGGGCTCGGAAGTGTTCCACACGTTGAAGAAGCAGCTCTCGGCCGGCGGCTTCAACACCAATGTCGGCGACGAGGGCGGCTTTGCGCCGAACCTCGAATCCGCCCCCGCCGCCCTCGACTTCATCATGAAGTCGATCGAAAAGGCCGGCTACAAGCCGGGTGAGGACATTCATATCGCGCTCGACTGCGCCTCGACCGAATTCTTCAAGGACGGCAAGTACGTGCTCGAAGGCGAGGGCCGCACGCTCGAACCCGGCGCCATGGCCGACTACCTAGCCGAACTCTGCGCCAAGTACCCGATCTTCTCGATCGAGGACGGCATGGCAGAGGACGATTGGGACGGCTGGAAGCTCTTGACCGACAAGATCGGCGGCAAGGTCCAGCTCGTCGGCGACGACCTGTTCGTCACCAACTCCGCCCGCCTGCGCGACGGCATCAAGATGGGCGTTGGCAACTCGATCCTCGTCAAGGTCAACCAGATCGGCTCGCTCTCCGAGACGCTCGACGCGGTCGAGACCGCCCACAAAGCGCGCTACACCGCCGTCATGTCGCACCGTTCCGGCGAAACCGAGGATTCGACGATCGCCGACCTCGCCGTCGCCACCAACTGCGGCCAGATCAAGACCGGCTCGCTGGCCCGCTCCGACCGCACTGCCAAGTACAACCAGCTGATCCGCATCGAGGAGCAGCTCGGCCCGCAGGCTAAGTACGCCGGCAGCTCGATCCTGCGCGGCTGAGGCAGCCATAGGCATACGGGGTCGCGACACCGAAGCGATTGGGCCGTCGCCCCTCACCCTAACCCTCTCCCCGCAAGCGGGGAGAGGGGGCGAGACCTGTCCGGACGGGACTCCATTTCTCGCCGCATGTCCTGATCGCCCGCCTGGTGCGAGCCGGTATTCTAAGCTGTCGCTCTTTCACCTTCCATTTCGGTGTCTGATGGAGCGTGGCCGCTTGCGTCCTTCGCCCGGCTTGCGGTGAGAACGGGCCGGCAGGCGGATGAGGGGCTATTGACGTTGCCAGCGGAAGCCACCCGGCCACGCCACTCCCTCCACATGGTCAACGCTCGGTTAACCGGTCGGCGTTACAGTGAGCTCGTACTGCGTATCGAGGCTCCTCCATGTGGACCAAACATCACAAGCAACGCCGGCTGGGCCGGTTTGTCGTTCCGGCGATCACGATCGCCTTCCTCTCCTATTTCAGCTATCATTCGATCCACGGTGGCTTTGGGCTGCGTGCGATGGAGCAGTTCGAGCGCCACCGGATTACCCGCCAGGCGCGGCTTGACGTGCTGGTCGAGGAGCGTAAGCGGTTGGAGCGTGAGGTCGCGCTGATGAGCGACGGCTCGCTGGAAAGGGACATTCTGGACGAAAAAGCGCGCTTCGCACTCAACATGTCGCGAAGCGACGAGATCGTTATTTTCCACTGACAAGGTCGATTAACTGAAATCAAGTTAATCGATAATACCGCTGCTATTTCAGTTGCTTGCACGGAATGCGAGCCATGCATTTATGGCATTGCTCGCGCGTCGTCCTTCCCCTATGGTTTGTACAAAAGGCATGAACCCGGGGAGGACTGTATGGCTCCGCGTAAAACCGCGACCGTATCGAGCCGCAAGAGTGCGGCAAAGCCTGTCAAGAAAGACTTCAACGGCGGTATCATCGCCGATTTTTCCAAGGAAGACGACCTCAAGGCCTATCGCGAAATGCTGCTGATCCGGCGTTTCGAGGAGAAGGCCGGCCAGCTCTACGGCATGGGCTTCATCGGCGGCTTCTGTCACCTCTACATCGGCCAGGAAGCCGTCGTCGTCGGCATGCAGGCGGCGTTGAAGGAGGGTGACCAGGTCATCACCGGTTATCGCGATCATGGTCACATGCTGGCTTGCGGCATGAGCGCGCGCGGCGTGATGGCGGAACTGACCGGACGCCGCGGCGGCCTTTCCAAGGGCAAGGGCGGCTCCATGCACATGTTCTCCAAGGAGAAGAATTTCTACGGCGGCCACGGCATCGTCGGCGGCCAGGTGTCGCTCGGCACCGGTCTCGCCTTTGCCAACAAGTATCGCGGCAATGACAACGTGTCGCTCGCCTATTTCGGTGACGGCGCGGCCAACCAGGGCCAGGTCTACGAGAGCTTCAACATGGCAGCCCTCTGGAAGCTGCCGGTGATCTACATCATCGAGAACAACCGTTACGCGATGGGAACCTCCGTTTCGCGCGCCTCGGCGCAGACCGACTTCTCGCAGCGCGGCGCCTCCTTCAATATCCCCGGCTACCAGGTCGACGGCATGGACGTCCGCGCCGTAAAGGCCGCCGCCGAAGAGGCTGTTGCGCATTGCCGTTCGGGCAAGGGGCCGATCATCCTCGAGATGCTCACCTACCGCTATCGCGGCCACTCCATGTCGGACCCGGCGAAGTACCGCTCCAAGGACGAAGTGCAGAAGATGCGCTCCGAGCACGACCCGATCGAACAGGTGCGGGCGCGCCTGCTGGAGAAGGGCTGGGCCACCGAGGACGAGCTGAAGCAGATCGACAAGGAAGTGCGTGACATCGTCGCCGACAGCGCCGACTTCGCCCAGTCCGATCCGGAGCCGGATGTATCCGAGCTCTACACCGACATTCTGATCTGATCCGGGCGGAGGAACCAACATGCCGATCGATATTCTCATGCCCGCCCTGTCGCCGACGATGGAAGAGGGCACGCTGTCCAAGTGGCTCAAGAACGAAGGCGACGCCATCAAGGCCGGCGACGTGATCGCCGAGATTGAAACCGACAAGGCGACCATGGAAGTGGAAGCCGTCGACGAAGGCACGATTGCCAAGATCGTCGTTCCGGCCGGCACCGAAAACGTCAAGGTCAATGCGCTGATCGCCGTGCTCGCCGCCGAAGGCGAAGACGTCGACCAGCTCGACAAGGGCATTGGCGAGGACGAGGTGAAGCCGGTCAAGGCCGCCGAAGCGCCAGCCGCCAAGGCAGAGCCGGCTCCGGCCGCAGCCTCGGTTCCGGCCCAGCCGATCGCACAGGTTGCCGCCGATCCGGACATCCCGGCCGGCACCGAAATGGTCTCGACCACCGTGCGTGAAGCTCTGCGCGACGCCATGGCCGAAGAAATGCGCCGCGACGGCGACGTCTTCGTCATGGGCGAGGAAGTGGCCGAGTACCAGGGCGCCTACAAGATCACGCAGGGTCTCTTGCAGGAATTCGGCGAAAACCGTGTCATCGATACCCCGATCACCGAGCACGGCTTTGCCGGTGTTGGCGTCGGTGCGGCGATGACCGGCCTGAAGCCGATCGTCGAGTTCATGACCTTCAACTTTGCCATGCAGGCGATCGACCATCTGATCAACTCGGCTGCCAAGACACTCTACATGTCGGGCGGCCAGATGGGCGCGCCGATCGTTTTCCGTGGTCCGAACGGTGCGGCCGCTCGCGTCGCCGCCCAGCACTCGCAGTGCTACGCCGCCTGGTACAGCCACATCCCGGGCCTCAAGGTGGTCATGCCCTACACGGCAGCCGACGCCAAGGGCCTCTTGAAGGCTGCGATCCGTGACCCGAACCCGGTGATATTCCTGGAAAACGAAATCCTCTACGGCCAGCACTTCGACGTGCCGAAGCTCGATGATTTTGTCCTGCCGATCGGCAAGGCGCGCATCCATCGCCCGGGCAAGGACGTGACTGTCGTCTCCTTTGGTATCGGCATGACCTATGCCACGAAGGCGGTGGCGGAACTTGAGAAGGAAGGCATCGACGTCGAGCTGATCGACCTGCGCACCATCCGCCCGATGGACCTGCCGACGATCATCGAATCGGTCAAGAAGACCGGTCGCCTCGTCACCGTCGAGGAAGGCTTCCCGCAGAACTCGGTCGGCACCGAGATCGCCACTCGCGTCATGCAGCAGGCTTTCGACTATCTCGATGCGCCGATCCTGACGATCGCCGGCAAGGACGTGCCGATGCCCTATGCGGCCAACCTCGAGAAGCTGGCGCTTCCGAATGTCGGCGAAGTCATCGAGGCGGTGAAAGCCGTCTGCTACAAGTAAGGGGAGGGCGGAGACATGCCGATCAACATCACCATGCCCGCCCTTTCGCCGACCATGGAGGAGGGAAACCTCTCTAAGTGGCTCGTCAAGGAAGGCGACAAGATCAAGTCCGGCGACGTGATTGCCGAAATCGAGACCGACAAGGCGACCATGGAAGTGGAAGCCGTCGATGAGGGCACGATTGCCAAGATCGTCGTTCCGGCCGGAACCGAAGGGGTCAAGGTCAACTCGCTGATTGCGGTGCTGGCTGCCGACGGCGAAGACGTCAAGGCGGCGGCAAGCGCTGCCGCTGGCGGCGCTCCGGCTCCGAAGGCAGAAGCAGTTGCACCGGCTGCGGCTCCGGCACCTGTTGCAACTAGCGCACCCGCCGCAGCACCGGCGTCCGCGGCACCCGCTGCTGCCCCGACCAAGGCCGACGGCAGCCGCACCTTCTCCTCGCCGCTCGCCCGTCGCCTTGCCAAGGAAACCGGCATTGATATTTCCGCGGTCGCCGGTTCCGGTCCGCGTGGCCGCGTCGTCAAGGCCGACGTCGAAGCTGCCGTTTCCGGTGGCGCGAAGAAGGCTGCCGCAGCACCGGCTGCTGCCGCGGCTGCACCTGCCGCGCTGGCCAAGGGCCCGTCCGACGAGGCCGTCCTCAAGCTGTTCGAGGAAGGCTCCTACGAGCTCGTGCCGCATGACGGCATGCGCAAGACGATTGCCCGCCGCCTCGTCGAGTCCAAGCAGACCGTCCCGCACTTCTACGTTTCGGTCGATTGCGAGCTCGACGCGCTGATGGCGCTGCGCGCGCAGATCAATGCGGCCGCCCCCGAAAAGGACGACAAGCCGGCCTACAAGCTCTCGGTCAACGACATGGTCATCAAGGCCATGGCGCTTGCCCTGCGGGACGTGCCGGACGCCAACGTCTCCTGGACGGACTCGGCCATGGTCAAGCACAAGCATTCCGATGTCGGCGTCGCCGTGTCGATCCCGGGCGGCCTGATCACGCCGATCATCCGCCATGCGGAAACGAAGAGCCTGTCGGCCATCTCCAACGAAATGAAGGACCTCGGCAAGCGCGCCAAGGAACGCAAGCTGAAGCCGGAAGAATACCAGGGCGGCACCACCTCGGTCTCCAATATGGGCATGATGGGCGTGAAGAACTTCGCCGCCGTCATCAACCCGCCGCATGCGACAATCCTCGCGGTCGGCGCCGGCGAGGAGCGCGTGGTGGTGAAGAAGGGCCAGATGGTCATCGTCCAGGCGATGACGGTCACGCTCTCGACGGACCATCGCTGCGTCGACGGCGCGCTCGGGGCCGAACTTCTGCAGGCCTTCAAACGCTACATCGAGAACCCGATGGGGATGCTGGTCTAGCAGGCGAAAGCAAGATGATGGGTGTGCGCGGATTGACTTCTCTTATCAAGGATCCGTTCCGCGCCGCCAGAAGGTCCATTTGTGCGGCATTCTTCAGTGGGATGGCGGGTTGCGTCATGTTTCTGTTTGTGGCGGAACTGGCCGTCTCCTACTGGGTTGTGGATCAGGATTTCTTCCTTGTCATCGTCAACGTGGTACCCACTGCCGTAGCAATCGGATGCGCTTCGTGGATTGTACAATTGATGACGAGGTCAAATGCCGCGATAGGTTGGGCGATGCTGGTTTTAGCAATCGCAATGGCACTTGGTTTGCTGACGCTGTTTCAGAAGCTTGCTGTTGAGCGGACTGAGTTAGAGTACGTCTATCTTGTCGGAGCACTGATACCGGGCCTCGCTATGTTCGCCGTGCACTGGCTCTACTTTAGGATTGGAATTGGCGTGAATCGAACCCCGCCGAGAACAATGGAGGATGCGCGATGAAAACCATCCTCTGCTATGGCGACAGCCTGACCTGGGGCTACGACGCGGAAACGCTCGGGCGCCATGCGCCGGAGGACCGTTGGCCGAGCGTTCTGCAGAAAGCGCTCGGACCGGACGTGCAGGTGATCGTCGAAGGGTTGAACGGCCGCACCACGGCCTATGACGACCATCTCGCCGATTGTGACAGGAACGGCGCCCGCATCCTGCCGACGGTCCTGCATAGCCATGGCCCGATCGATCTCATCATCCTCCTGCTCGGCGCCAACGACATGAAGCCAGTGCTCTGCGGGACCGCCTTCGGTGCGATGCAGGGCATGGAGCGGCTGGTCAACCTGGTGCGCCACCACGCCTGGCCTTTCGACAGCGAGGAACAGCCGGAGATCCTGATCGTTGCGCCGCCGCCGCTCTGCGAAACGGCGAACACGGCCTTCGCGGCGATGTTTTCCGGCGGGGTCGAGCAGTCGGCCATGCTGGCGACGCTCTATGCGGACCTGGCCGACGAAAAAGGCTGCGGCTTCTTCGATGCGGGCTCGGTGGCGCAGACGACGCCGCTCGACGGGGTGCATCTGGATGCGGAGAACACGCGGGCGATCGGTCGCGGAGTGGAACCGGTCGTGCGCATGATGCTGGGGCTTTGACGGCAATGTTTGATGGAGATCAAGGAGTTACGCGTTTCGCGGTCTAGGCTGGTTGCATCGACTTGAAAAGGAGATGCGACCATGTCGAACACCCCGCACCAACTGGCTGAGGAATTCCCGGAATATGTCGGCAAGATTCGGCACTTGCGGGAGGTCGACGGACACTTCCACCGCATCACCGAAGACTATGATGTGGTGAACCGGGCGATCCATCGGGCGGAAACGAACATCGAGCCCGCGGACGACTTCCACATGGCGGACATGCGGAAGGAACGAATGCGGCTCAAGGACGAAATCTACGGGACGCTGACGCGGCTGGAAACTGCGGAGGAGCGTCCCTGAGGGTCGGAGACGCTTCCGCTCCTCAGACAACGACGGCAGGGCGCTTCTGCGCACGGCCCCTAAGAGAGATAAAGAGGAGTGGAAGCGCTCATGGCGAACGCCTACGACGTCATCGTTATCGGTTCGGGTCCCGGCGGCTACATCGCCGCCATCCGCGCCGCCCAGCTCGGCCTCAAGACGGCGATCGTCGAGCGCGAACATCTGGCCGGCATCTGCTCCAACTGGGGCTGCATCCCGACCAAGGCGCTGCTGCGGTCGGCTGAGATCTTCCACTACGCGAAGCATCCGGGCGATTACGGCATCAAGATCGAAGGCATGGTGACGCCGGACCTCAAGGCGATCGTTGCCCGTTCGCGCGGTATCGCCCAGCGGATGAACGGCGGTGTCGGCTTTTTGATGAAGAAGAACAAGGTCGACATCATCTGGGGCGAGGCGAAGCTGACGAAGCCCGGCGAGATCGTCGTGTCGAAGACGACCAAGGCGATCCAGCAGCCGCAGGCGCCGCTGCCGAAGAACGTCCTGCCGGAAGGCACCTACACCGCCAAGCACATCATCATCGCCACCGGCGCCCGCCCGCGCGCGTTGCCCGGCATCGAACCGGACGGCAAGCTGATCTGGACCTATTTCGAGGCGATGAAGCCGGAGGAAATGCCGAAGTCGTTGCTCGTAATGGGCTCGGGCGCGATCGGCATCGAGTTCGCTTCGTTCTACCGCACCCTCGGCGTCGACGTGACGGTGGTCGAAGTGATGCCGACCGTCATGCCGGTCGAAGATGCGGAAATCTCCGCGCTCGCCAGGAAGCAGTTCGAAAAGCAGGGCATGAAGATCCACCTGGAGGCCAAGGTCATCAAGGTGGAGAAGGCGGCCAATTCGATCACCGCCCACGTCGAGATGAAGGACGGCAAGGTCGAAAAGATCATGGCCGACCGGATGATCTCGGCCGTCGGCGTGCAGGCGAACGTCGAAAGCATCGGTCTGGAAGCGCTCGGCGTGAAGACCGACCGCGGCTTCATCGCCATCGACGGCTACGGCAAGACCAACGTGCCGGGCATCTACGCGATCGGCGACGTCGCCGGCCCGCCGATGCTCGCCCACAAGGCCGAGCACGAGGCGGTAATCTGCGTCGAGAAGATCGCAGGTCTCCCGAACGTCCATCCGATGGACAAGCTGAAGATCCCCGGCTGCACCTATTGCCATCCGCAGGTCGCCTCGGTCGGGCTGACGGAAGCGAAGGCGAAGGAACAGGGCCGCGACATCCGCGTCGGCCGCTTCCCCTTCGTCGCCAACGGCAAGGCGATCGCGCTCGGCGAGGACCAGGGCATGGTCAAGACGATCTTCGACAAGAAGACCGGTGAACTGCTCGGCGCCCATCTGGTCGGTGCGGAAGTGACCGAACTGATCCAGGGCTTCGTCGTGGCGATGAACCTCGAGACGACCGAGGAAGAGCTGATGCACACGATCTTCCCGCATCCGACGATCTCGGAAACGATGAAGGAAAGCGTGCTCGACGCCTATGGGCGGGCGCTGAACGCCTGAGCGCGCGGCCGGCCGCTGCCCAGCGGGCCGCTTGTACGCGCGTTGGGGCAAGGCGGCGCCCTATCTCTGCCGTCATCCCGGACTTGATCCGGGATCCAGCAGCGCTGCGTCTGCGGCGCAAATGATGCTTTTCTCGCGCAAGGACTTGCGCGGGCTGGATGCGGACCAAGTCCGGCATGACGGAAGTGGGTGGCGTTGCCCGCTGCTTTTTGGGGGCAGCAACAGCGGTCGCCCAGGGCGGACGGACAATCGAAGGGAGGCGTGAATGCAGGTGGGGTGGATCGCGGGGATCATCATCGGCGGTGTGGCGGGATGGCTCGCCGGCAAGCTGATGGATATCCGCTTCGGTGTTTTCATGAACATCATTATCGGTATGGTCGGCGCAGTTCTGGCGAACGCGATCTTCGATCGTGCCGGCATCCATGTCGCCAGCGGTTGGCTGGGTTACCTCGTGCAGGGTTTCGTCGGCTCCTGCATTCTGTTATTCCTCGCGAAACTCGTCAGGCGTTGACGGCTCTCGCAGCATAGTCGGTTAAAGGCAGGTATTTATGGTCACGATTCTCGACAGGACCAATGGCGATGAACTGCGCGTCCGTCATCCGGAAAAAGCGCATCGTCCCGACACTGAAGTGCTGCGCAAACCGGAGTGGATTCGCGTCAAGGCGCCCGTCTCGAAGGGCTACCAGGAGACGCGCTCCATCGTGAAGGACAACAAGTTGGTGACGGTCTGCGAAGAGGCGGGCTGTCCCAACATCGGTGAATGCTGGGACAAGAAGCACGCCACCTTCATGATCATGGGCGAAATCTGCACCCGTGCCTGCGCCTTCTGCAACGTTGCCACCGGCAAGCCGAACGCGCTCGATCAGGATGAGCCGGAAAATGTCGCCAAGGCCGTCAAGCAGATGGGCCTGTCGCACGTCGTCGTCACTTCCGTTGACCGCGACGACCTAGACGACGGTGGCGCCGAACATTTCGAGAAGGTGATCTGGGCGATCCGCGCCGCATCGCCGACGACGACGATCGAGATCCTGACCCCCGACTTCCTGAAAAAGCCGGGCGCGCTGGAGCGCGTCGTCGCCGCCAAGCCTGACGTCTTCAACCACAATCTGGAAACCGTGCCGGGCAACTACCTGACCGTCCGTCCCGGCGCGCGCTACTTTCACTCCGTTCGCCTGTTGCAGCGCGTCAAGGAGCTTGACCCGACGATGTTCACCAAGTCGGGCATCATGGTGGGCCTCGGCGAGGAGCGCAACGAGGTGCTCCAGTTGATGGACGACCTGCGCACGGCCGACGTGGACTTCCTGACGATGGGCCAGTACCTGCAGCCGACGCGCAAGCACCACAAGGTGGAAAAGTTCGTCACGCCGGAGGAGTTCAAGTCCTACGAGACGGTCGCTTACACCAAGGGCTTCCTGATGGTCTCCGCCAGCCCGCTGACGCGCTCCTCCCACCACGCCGGTGACGACTTCGCCCGGCTGAGGGCCGCCCGCGAGAAGAAGCAGCTCGCCGCGGCCGAATAGTTTCCGATCTACAAGTTTGTGCGGGCCGTGGTTGTGAAACCGCGGCCCGCATCCTTTTGGGGGATCCGGTTGTCGGCCAACGTTAGCGGGCGTAGGGTGCAGGTGTCGCCTCTCGCTGGCGGCGAGTGGCCGGTTGCCCGCGAGGGAGGTTGCGCATGGATATCGAGGTCCTGTTCCGGCAGGCGGCAGACGAGGCCGCCCGGTATCGCAAGTCCATTTCTGAGCGGCTGCACCGACCCAAAGAGGACTACGCGGCGGCGTCGGACGCCTTCGAGGAGCCGTTGCCCGAGGTCATGTCCGAGCCGGGTGCCGTCATTGAGGCTCTGGTGGCGCGGGCGGAACCCGGTCTGCACCTGATGACGGGGCCGCGTTTCTTCGGTTGGGTGATCGGTGGCTCGCATCCCGTCGGCGTCGCCGCCGACATGCTCACCTCCGCCTGGGGCCAGAATGCCGGAAACCATTCCGCGGCACCGGCTGCCTCCGCAGTTGAGTCACTGTCCGCGCGGTGGCTGCTGGAACTGCTCGGGCTGCCCCGGCAGAGTTCGGTCGGCTTCGTCACAGGCGCGACGGTCGCAAATTTCACCTGTCTTGCGGCTGCCCGCGGCGAAGTGCTGCGCAGGCAGGGCTGGGATGCGGATGCGCAAGGGCTGTTCGGAGCCCCGCCGATCACCGTATTGATCGGCGACGATGCCCATACCACGGTGTTTTCAGCCCTGCAGTTTCTCGGCCTTGGGCGTGACCGGGTAATCAGGATCCCAACCGACGAGGAGGGGCGCATCCGACCGGATGCGTTCATAACGGCCCTGGCAGCCATCGAGGGGCCGGCCATTGCCATTCTCCAGGCCGGGCAGATCAACACCGGTGCCTTCGACGCTTTCGCTGCACTGATCCCGGAAGCAAAGGCAAAGGGCGCCTGGGTGCATGTCGACGGCGCCTTCGGTCTCTGGGCGCGAGCTTGCCCGGCGAAGCGCCTGCTTGCGGCGGGTGTCGAACTAGCCGACAGCTGGGCGACAGACGGACACAAATGGCTGCAGACGCCCTACGACTGCGGCTATGCGATCGTGCGCGACGAACTTGCGCACCGGCGCGCGATGACGATTGCCGCGAGTTATCTGCCGCTGGCGCAGGCGGGCGAACGCGACCCGTCGCACTATGTGCCGGAACTTTCGCGTCGCGCTCGCGGCTTTGCCACCTGGGCGATGATCAAGCATCTCGGTCGCAGCGGCATTGCCGAGCTTGTGGAGAAAAACTGCCATGCCGCAACCGAGATTGCCCGCATGATCGCGGCGCGCGACGGCATCCGCGTGCTGAACGCGGTGCAACTCAATCAGGTCATCGTGCAGTTCGGCGACGACCTTGCGCCGGAGGCGACGGACCGCATGACGCAGGATGTGATCGCGCTCCTGCAGAAGGAGGGGCAGATCTTCGCCGGCGGTGCTGAGTGGCGTGGCCGCCAGGTGATGCGGATATCCGTGTCGAACTACCAGACCGACGAGGACCAGGCCGAGATGGCTGCGGAAGTCATCCTCGCGGCCTATGCAAGGGTGTCCTCCGGGATGGCGTGAGCGGATCAGGCAACGCGCTTGTTCGCTGGACCATCTTGTTTCGCAACGTGTGTTTGAATATCTGGTCAGTATGCCCAAGTTCGAAACGCACCGCCCCGTTCCGCATACGCCCGAGCAGATGTACGCGCTCGTCGCCGACGTCGGGCGTTATCCCGAGTTCCTGCCGCTTTGCGAGGGGCTCGTCGTGCGCACCCGCAAGGAGCGCGACGGCAAGGAATTGCTGATCGCCGACATGACCGTCGGTTACAAGGCGATCCGCGAAACGTTCACCACGCAGGTGCTGTTGAACAGCACCGAACAGGCGATCGATGTGAAATACATCGACGGCCCGTTTCGGTATCTCGACAACCGCTGGCGTTTCGAGCCGCTTGGCGAGGCTGAATGCAACGTCCACTTCTTCATCGACTACGAGTTCAAGAGCCGGATCCTCGGCGCGTTGATGGGGTCGATGTTCGACCGGGCCTTCCACATGTTCTCCGAAGCCTTCGAGAAGCGCGCGGATACGATCTACCGAAGCTGAGTAACTCTTGTCTCGCGAAAGTGCGCCCAAGTATGCAACTGCGCGATTCAGTTCACAGTACACGGCACAGCACCTGACATGGCCTTCGCCCCTCACCCTAACCCTCTCCCCGCACGCGGGGAGAGGGGAGCGGCCCGTTTCGGACGTTGCGAGACCGTATGGGGCAAGCGGCAGCTGCTTGTTTTCTTCTCCCCGCTTGCGGGGAGAAGGTGCGCGGCAGGGCGGATGAGGGGCGGAAACCCTGACGCTCCGGACGGACGCGGGTCCCCGGATAACAACTTATGCGTTCGGCCCCGCCCCGGTCGGACCTCAGGCTCCGCCGAGTTCTGAAAGCATCTCGAGGGCGGTGCGAACCGTGGCCAGGCGGATCTCGTGACGACCAATGTCGCCATAGCGCATCTCGCGGTGCCGCAAGTGGCCGTCCCGCCGCGCGGCGGCCAGATGGACGAGACCCACCGGCTTTTCCTGCGAGCCGCCGCCGGGACCGGCTACACCGGTGACGGCGACAGCGACCTCGGCGTTCGAAGCGGCAAGCGCGCCGCGGGCCATCTCGATCGCTGTCTCCTGCGAGACAGCGCCATGGAGCGCCAGCGTCGCCTCGGACACCTTCAGCAACTCCGTCTTGGCAGCGTTGGAATAGGTCACGAAGCCGCGGTCCACCACCGCCGACGAGCCGGCGATCTCGGTCAATGCGGCCGCGATGAGACCGCCGGTGCACGATTCGGCCGTGGCGACTCGCAGGCCGCTGTCTGAAAACGCCTCCACCAGCGACCGGGCTTGATCCTCAATGTCGGCAGGCCACATGGTCTTGGCTCCGTTTATCGGTAGACGACGGTTGCTGTGGCGATCGCCGCGATACCTTCGCGGCGGCCGATGAAGCCGACCTTTTCATTGGTCGTCGCCTTCACCGAGCAACGATCGAGCGCAATGCCGAGCATGTCGGCCAGGTTCTTCCGCATCTCCTCGCGGTGCGGGCCGATCTTCGGCGCTTCCGCGATCAGAGAGACGTCTGCATTCATGATCACACCGCCCTTGGCGCGCACGATCTTCGCCGCATGCTCGAGGAAGATGCGTGAGGCGGCCCCTTTCCATTGTGGATCGGATGGCGGGAAATGGTCGCCGATGTCGCCGGCGCCGCAGGTGGCAAGTAGCGCATCCGTCAGCGCATGCAGCGCCACGTCGGCGTCGGAATGGCCTGAAAGCTTTTGGTCGTGCGGCAGGAAAATGCCGCAGAGCGTCACGCCGTCGCCTTCGACCAACTGGTGGACATCGTAGCCGTTGCCCGTGCGTACGTCGGGCAGGGCAGTTTCGGAAAGGCGCTCATCGGCCATGGCGATATCCTTCTGTAGCGTCAGCTTGACGTTGTCGACAGCGCCTTCGACCAGGCGCACCGGGACGCCGGCCCATTCGGCAATCGCCGCATCGTCCGTAAAATCGTCGCGCCCGCCGGCGGCGGCGCGCCGGTGGGCGTCCAGGATGGTTGTGAAGTGAAAGGCCTGCGGGGTTTGTGCGGCAAACAGGCCGGCGCGCGGTACCGTTTCGGCAACGTGACCGTCCGTATTGGAGCGTTTCAGCGTGTCGGCAACGGCAACAGCGGGAAGCACGGCACGGTCGCCGGCGGCAAGGGCCGTTTCGATTCGACGAAGCAGATCAGGATCGACAAACGGTCGGACGGCATCCTGGATGAGGACGTGGGTGATGTCGGACCCCGCGAGCGCTTCCAGCCCGGCCAGGACGGACTGTTGTCGCGTCCGGCCGCCAATGACGGTGCGGATCCGCGCCGTGCCGTCCGGCACCCGGGCAAGTGCATTGGCAAATAGGCCGCTGTCGTCGGGGTGGATCACGGCGATGACATCCCGTGCCGGACTCCAGTTGAGGAAGGCGTTGAGCGTGCGCGCGATCACCGGCCTGCCACCGATGCTGCGGTACTGTTTCGGGCCATCTGGGTGCGACCCCGCCCGTTCTCCGCGTCCTGCGGCGACAACGATCACGCCGCACGAGAGCCTGCTGTTCTCGCCCATGCCCTGCCATTTCCTCCGGCTTCAGGTGTTTCGGCCGGTTTAGACCGTTCGCCGCGACAAGGCCAGCGATATGCGGAAATTTGCGGGAGACGGTCAAAACGACTTGGCAAGCGGAAATCGTCTGGTTAAAAATGATGCACAATATTCCTCTGCATGAAAGATGAGCATTTGGTTCAAGCGGATCTCTCAGCACCGCTGACAATCGGCAATCAGACCCTGCGTAATCGCGTCGTCCTGGCGCCGATGTCGGGTGTTACCGACCTGCCGTTCCGCGAACTCGCTTGGCGCTTTGGCGCGGGTCTCGTAGTTACCGAGATGGTGGCAAGCCGCGAGCTTGCAGGCAATGCACCGGAATCCTGGGCGCGGATCCGCAATCGCGGAATTCGCCCGCACATGGTCCAACTCGCCGGCCGCGACGCGCATTGGATGGCGGAGGCGGCGCGTCTTGCGGAGGCGAACGGCGCCGACATCATCGACATCAACATGGGCTGCCCCGCCAAGAAAGTCATCGGCGGCTATTCCGGTTCGGCGTTGATGCGCGAGCCGGACCATGCCTTGCGGCTGATCGAGGCTACGGTCGGAGCCGTGAAGGTGCCTGTCACGGTCAAGATGCGGCTCGGCTGGGACCACGACAGCCTGAACGCGCCGGACATCGCCGCGCGCGCCGAGGGAGCAGGCGTGCAACTCATCACCGTGCATGGCCGCACCCGCATGCAGTTCTATGAGGGCAGGGCGGACTGGGACGCCATTCGCGCGGTTCGCGATCGGATCACGGTGCCGCTGATCGCCAATGGTGACGTCGACACCGCGGAAGACGCCGTGGAAATCCTGCAGCGATCCGGCGCGGACGCCGTCATGGTCGGCAGGTCTGCGCAGGGACGCCCATGGCACCCCGCCGTGCTCGGGGGGGCATGTGAAGAGCCGACCGGCGCAGAGCGCGCCGCCATCGCCGTCGAGCATTACCGGATGATGCTGGATTTCTACGGCCCCGTCGCCGGTCTTCGCCATGCGCGAAAGCATGTTGGCTGGTACCTGGAGCGCTATGCGCCCTGGCTGGAGCGCACGGCAAAGGCGGCGCTGATGACATCGACCGACAGCGAATTCGTTGCGGCCCGATTGGCGGAAGACCTGTGCGAGGTCGGCGGGCCGGCGAAGCGAGATGAGAAAGCGGCATGAGCGGCGCGGGAACGGAAGATCAGTTCGACGGCAACGGCCTCGCCCTTGCGGTGTTGAATGCGATCCAGCACCCCGTCGTCCTGGTCGACAAAGCCGGCCATATCGCCTTTGCCAACTGGGAGGCCGAGTCATTCTTCGGGGCAAGCGCCAGCCATTTGTCACGGCATGATTTCAGCAATTTCATTCCCTTCGGAAGTCCGCTTCTGACGTTGATTGAACAGGTCAGAGAACGCCGGGCGGCGGTCAACGAGTACCGGGTGGATCTCAGCTCGCCACGGCTCGGGGTCGACAAACTGGTCGATCTCTATGTCGCGCCGGTCACCAGTGAACCCGGCTCGGTCGTCGTCGTCCTGCAGGAGCGGTCGATGGCGGACAAGATCGACCGGCAATTGACGCATCGCGGAGCAGCCCGATCCGTGACCGGGCTCGCCTCGATGCTTGCGCATGAGATCAAGAATCCGCTTTCCGGTATCCGCGGTGCTGCGCAACTCCTGGAAACCTCCGTGCTGGACGAGGACAGGGCGTTGACGCGGCTGATCTGCGACGAGACCGATCGGATCGTTTCGCTTGTCGATCGCATGGAGGTTTTTTCCGACGAGCGCCCGGTCGACCGCGTTGCATTGAACATTCACGCCGTGCTCGATCACGTGAAGGCAGTGGCGCGCGCCGGTTTCGCCCGAAACATCAAGATCAGCGAGAACTATGACCCATCCTTGCCGCCGGTCTTCGCCAACCGCGATCAGTTGGTTCAGGTGTTTCTCAACCTGATCAAGAACGCGGCGGAGGCGATCGGCGACAAGCCGGATGGAGAGATCCTGCTGACGACGGCGTACCGGCCGGGTATCCGGCTGTCGGTGGCGGGGACGAGGGAAAAGGTGTCGCTGCCGCTCGAGTTCTGCGTGCACGACAACGGGCCCGGCGTGCCGCCCGACCTGCTGCCGCACCTGTTCGACCCCTTCATCACGACGAAGACCAACGGATCGGGTCTCGGTCTGGCGCTCGTCGCCAAGATCATCGGCGCTCACGGCGGCATCATCGAATGCGACAGCCCGGGCCACCGCACGACCTTCCGCGTGCTGATGCCGGCATCAAAAGGCGTGAGCGAGGATGACGATACTCCCGAGAACAAAGGAACGAGCAGATGACAGGCGCCACAGTCCTTGTTGCCGATGACGATGCGGCGATCAGAACCGTTCTCAACCAGGCGCTGAGCAGAGCGGGCTACGATGTGCGGATCACCTCCAACGCTGCAACGCTGTGGCGCTGGATCGCCGCCGGTGAGGGCGACATCGTCGTGACCGACGTCGTCATGCCCGATGAGAACGCCTTCGATCTGCTGCCGCGCATCAAGAAGGCGCGCCCCGATCTGCCCGTTCTGGTGATGAGTGCTCAGAACACCTTCATGACCGCGATCAAGGCCTCCGAACGCGGCGCCTATGACTACCTGCCAAAACCCTTCGATCTGACCGAACTGATTGCGATCGTCGGTCGCGCGCTGGCCGAGCCGAAGAAAAAGCCGGCGAGACCCGATGACGACATGCAGGACGGGATGCCTCTGGTCGGCCGCTCGGCGGCGATGCAGGAGATCTATCGGGTGCTGGCGCGTCTGATGCAAACAGATCTGACGCTGATGATCACCGGCGAGTCCGGGACCGGCAAGGAATTGGTCGCACGTGCCCTGCACGACTATGGCAAGCGCCGCAACGGACCCTTCGTCGCGATCAACATGGCGGCGATCCCGCGCGACCTGATCGAATCGGAGCTGTTCGGCCATGAGAAGGGCGCCTTCACTGGCGCGCAGAACCGCTCGACCGGCCGCTTCGAGCAAGCCGAGGGCGGGACGCTGTTTCTCGACGAGATCGGCGACATGCCGATGGATGCGCAGACGCGGTTGCTGCGCGTCCTCCAGCAGGGTGAATATACGACCGTTGGCGGGCGCACGCCGATCCGCACCGACGTGCGGATCGTCGCCGCCACCAACAAGGACCTCAAGCAGTCCATCAATCAGGGGCTGTTTCGCGAGGATCTCTATTATCGGCTGAACGTCGTGCCGTTGCGGCTCCCTCCGTTGCGCGACCGGTCGGAAGACATACCCGACCTCGTGCGCTATTTCGTCCAGCAGGCCGAGAAACAGGGACTCGATGCCAAGCGATTCGACCAGGAGGCGCTGGATTTGATGAAGGCGCATCCCTGGCCGGGCAATGTGCGGGAGTTGGAGAACGTCGTCCGCCGCCTCACCGCGCTTTATCCACAGGATGTGATTACAAAGGAAATCATCGAATCCGAGCTTCGCGCGGATATTCCCGATAGCCCGATCGAGAAATCCGCGCCCCGCAATGGTGCGCTCACGATATCCCAGGCGGTCGAAGAGAACATGCGCCAGTACTTTGCCAGTTTCGGCGATGGTTTGCCGCCGCCCGGGCTCTACGACCGCGTCCTTGCCGAAATGGAATACCCCCTCATCCTTGCCGCGCTGACGGCCACCCGAGGCAACCAGATCAAGGCGGCTGATCTTCTCGGCCTCAACCGGAATACGCTTCGCAAGAAGATCAGGGAACTCGGCGTCTCGGTTTATCGCAGCTCCCGTCTGGCTTGACTTCGCTTCGCTCCGCGTTGCATTTTCGCCACATTGTGTTGCTTGGTGGTAACAGATGCACTGCTGGCGAATAGGCTGAGTCTCTCCGCCGTTTCCCATGCGGGACAGCGGTCGCCGCTCGAAGAGGGGCATCAGTGCGAACGAGGGCACCGGTCGGTCTCGATCGGTTGGAGCGAGTGCAGTGAATGGATGAGAACGCGACCTCGATCGAGGGCGGGGACGAGAGTGCGGGCAATACGCGCGACCGTAGGGCATCGTTTGCACTCCCGGGACTTCTCCTCGCCGGCGGGGCGCTGATCGCTGCGACGCTTTCGCTCTTTATCCTGCTCGGCCTGACGCCGATCAAGCCGGTGACGAATGTCATCATCGCTTCGGTGGCGGTGAATGCGCTGTTCGTCCTTGGCCTGATGATCCTGATCGGTCGCGAAATCGTTCGGCTATTGAGGGCCCGCTCGCGGGGGCGCGCTGCCGCCCGGTTGCACGTGCGCATCGTCGCGCTGTTCTCGGTTGTCGCCATCACTCCGGCCATTCTCGTGGCGCTATTTGCGTCGATAACGCTCGACGTCGGCCTCGACCGGTGGTTTTCCATCAGGACGCAGTCGATCGTCAGCTCTTCGCTGAACGTGGCGCAGGCTTACGTGCTGGAAAACGCCAGCTACCTGCAGGGCCAGACCGTTTCGATGTCGAACGATCTGGAGCGCAACCGCCAGCTCTACAGTCTTGACCGTACAGGCTTTACTGATCTGATGACGCGGCAGGCGCGCGGCCGCGGCATGCTGGGAGCGTTCCTGGTGCGCGGCGATGGCACCTTGATCCTGCGGGCAAACATTCCGACCGACAAGCCGCTGCCGACGGTCCCGGACGAGGCTCTGAAGGCGGCAGCAGCAGGCCAGCCGACGCTGATTCCGCCGGGGACCACCAACCTCGTCGGCGCCGTCATCAAGATCGACAACATTCCGGATACCTACCTCTACACGGTGCGGACGGTCGATCCGGAAGTGATGCGCTCCATGCGGCTGATGGAGGACAATACCGCCGAATACCGCGCGCTGGAGGCCGGGCGGACGTCGCTCCAGGTCGCCTTCGCCGTGCTCTATCTCGGCTTCGCTCTTATCGTGCTCCTGGCGGCGATCTGGACTGCGATTGCGGTGGCGGATCGGATCGTGCGGCCGATTCGCCTGCTGATCGGCGCCGCCGACGCCGTTGCCGCCGGTAACCTCGAAACCGAGGTGCCGGTGAAGAGCGCCGATGGCGATGTCGGCAGCCTGTCGCGAACCTTCAACAAGATGATCGCCGAGATCCGCGCCCAGCAGGGCCAGATTCTCGACGCCAAGGACGAGATGGATCATCGGCGCCGCTTCATCGAAGCCGTGCTGTCCGGCGTGACGGCTGCCGTGATCGGCGTCGAAGAGGGTGGCCGACTGACGATCGCCAATTCGTCGGCCGAGCAGTTGTTCGGCCACAGCTCTGGAACACTTGTCGGTGCGCGCCTCGCGGAGATAGCGCCCGAAGTGGACGCCGTGCTGCAGGAGGCCTCGCATCGATACCGCAACGACCATCGCCGGCAGATCAACATCATGCGCGGCGGCACCGAACGCACCCTGAACGTGCAGGTGACGCGGGAAGAGACGAAGGATGCGGTCGAATCCTACGTCATCACGATCGACGACATCACCGATCTCGTCATCGCGCAGCGTTCCACCGCCTGGGCCGACGTGGCCCGAAGGATTGCCCACGAGATCAAGAACCCCCTGACGCCGATCCAGTTGTCGGCGGAGCGGATCAAGCGGCGCTATGGCAAGCAGATCGACCAGGAGGACCGCGCAGTCTTCGACCAGTGCACCGACACGATTGTGCGACAGGTGGAGGACATCGGCCGGATGGTGGATGAGTTCTCGTCGTTTGCGCGCATGCCGAAGCCGACCAAGGACAAGTCCGATCTGCGGGCAATCCTCAAGGATGCCGTGTTCCTGCGGGAGATGGGCAACAGCCATGTCGCCTTCCTGAAGGAATTCGGAAACGAGCCCCTCATCGGCAATTTCGATGCCCGCATGCTCGGCCAGGCCTTCGGCAACGTCATCAAGAATGCCGTTGAGGCGATCGAGGCGCTGCCGGCGGAAGCGCCGCGCGGGGAGCGTAAGATTCTCGTCCGGGCACGCCGGGAGGAGAGCGGCCATTTCGTCGTCGACATTGTCGACAACGGCAAGGGTCTGCCGACCGAGAACCGGCATCGGATACTCGAACCCTATATGACGATGCGCGAGAAGGGCACGGGCCTCGGTCTCGCGATCGTGAAGAAGATTATCGAAGACCACGGTGGACAACTCGAATTGCACGATGCGCCGCCGGACTTCGACCACGGCCATGGGGCAATGATCCGTGTGATCCTGCCCGTCGAGGACACCCTGGCCGTCGATGCGGATGAAACTGACAAGGAACTGACCCATGGCCTCTGACATTCTGGTGGTGGACGACGAAGAGGATATTCGCGAGATCGTGTCCGGGATTCTGTCCGACGAGGGCCATGAGACGCGGACCGCCTTCGATAGTGACAGTGCGCTTCAGGCGATCAGTGATCGCGTGCCGCGCCTCGTCTTCCTCGACATCTGGATGCAGGGCAGCAAGCTCGACGGGCTGGCGCTGCTTGACGAGATCAAGAGCCGGCATCCGGACTTGCCGGTCGTGATGATTTCCGGTCACGGCAATATCGAGACTGCGGTTTCGGCCATCCGTCGCGGCGCCTACGACTTTATCGAGAAGCCGTTCAAGGCGGATCGGCTGATTCTGATCGCCGAGCGCGCGCTGGAGACCTCCAAGCTGAAGCGCGAGGTGACGGATCTGAAGCGCCGCTCCGGCGATGCGGTGGAATTGATCGGCACATCGGTTGCGGTATCGCAACTGCGCCAGACGATCGACAAGGTGTCGCCGACCAACAGCCGCATCATGATCCTCGGCCCCTCCGGCGCCGGCAAGGAACTGGTGGCGCGGATGATCCACCGCAAGTCGACGCGCGCCGGCGGGCCGTTCGTGGTGCTGAACGCCGCTGCGATCACGCCGGAGCGGATGGAGATTGCGCTGTTCGGCACCGAGGGCGGTGGCGGCCAGCAGCGCAAGACCGGCGTCCTTGAGGAGGCCCATGGCGGCATTCTCTATCTCGACGAGATCGGCGAGATGCCGCGCGAGACCCAGAACAAGATCCTGCGTGTGCTGGTCGATCAGCAGTTCGAGCGCGTCGGCGGCTCCAAGCGGGTCAAGGTCGATGTGCGGATCATTTCCTCGACCGCTTACAACCTGGAGAGCCTGATTGCCGAAGGCGCGTTCCGGGAAGATCTCTACCATCGTCTCGCCGTGGTGCCCGTGCGCGTGCCGCCGCTTGCGGAGCGACGTGAGGACATCCCCTTTCTGGTCGATATGTTCATGCGGCAGATCAGCGAGCAGGCCGGCATCCGTGCGCGCAAGATCGGCGAGGACGCGCTTGCGGTGTTGCAGGCCCACGACTGGCCGGGCAACATCCGCCAGTTGCGCAACAACATCGAGCGGTTGATGATCCTTGCCCGCAGCGATGGCCCGAACAGCCCGATCACCGCCGACATGCTGCCGACCGATGTCGGCGACATGTTGCCGAGGGTATCTTCGCAAGGCGATCAACACATCATGACGCTGCCGCTGCGCGAAGCCCGCGAAATGTTCGAGCGCGACTACCTGATCGCGCAGATCAACCGGTTCGGCGGCAATATTTCGCGTACGGCGGAATTCGTTGGCATGGAGCGTTCCGCGCTCCATCGCAAACTGAAGTCGCTTGGCGTCTAGTTCGGCGGGCGCCGCAAGGGGTAGGGAATGAAGGTCATTATCTGCGGGGCGGGCCGGGTCGGCTACGGGATCGCCGAGCGCCTCTCCCAGGAGGGCAACGACGTCTCGGTGATCGACACCTCGGCGCCGCTCATCGCGGCCATCACCGATACGCTGGACGTCAGTGGCGTCGTCGGCCATGGCGCCCATCCCGACGTGCTCGCCAAGGCGGGCGCCGACCAGGCCGAGATGATCATAGCCGTCACGCTGCACGACGAGATCAACATGGTCGCCTGCCAGGTGGCCCATTCGCTCTTCAAGGTCCCGACCAAGATTGCGCGTATTCGCGCGCAGAACTATCTGGCACCGGAATACTCCGATCTGTTCTCCCGTGACGATGTGCCAATCGATGTGGCGATCTCGCCGGAAATCGAAGTCGGCAAGATGGTGCTCCGCCGCATCTCCTATCCCGGCGCCACCGACGTCGTGCGCTTCGCCGACGACCGGATCGTCATGGTGGCGATCGAGTGCATGGAGGATTGTCCTGTCGTCAATGCCTCGATGCGGCAGTTGACGGATCTGTTTCCCGACCTGAAGGCGACGGTGACGGGAATTTACCGGGACAACAGGCTGTTCGTCCCGCATTCGACCGATGAACTGCAGACTGGTGACCTCGCCTATGTCGTCTGCGAAAGCACTCATGTCCGTCGCACCCTTTCGCTGTTCGGTCACGAGGAAAAGGAAGCGGCGCGGATCGTCATTGCCGGAGGCGGCAACATCGGCTTCTTCGTGGCAAAGACGATCGAGGAGTTCCAGCCGAGGACGCGCGTCAAGATTATCGAAAGCGATCGCGATCGCGCGGTCCATATTGCGGATCAGCTGAAAAGCGCGGTTGTCCTTCACGGGTCGGCAATGGACCAGAAGCTGCTCCAGCAGGCCGATATCCAGGACGCGGACCTTGTCGTCGCCCTGACCAACAACGATCAGATCAATATTCTCGGCAGCGTGATGGCGAAGAAGCTCGGCTGCAAGCAGAACCTCGTGCTTCTGAACGAACCGTCGTTCCAGGACTTCGCCAAGAGTCTCGGGATCGACGCGCATATCAATCCGCGCGCGGTGACGATGTCTGGCATCCTCCAGCACGTTCGCAAGGGGCGGATTCGCTCGGTCTATGCCGTGCAGCGCGGGTCGGCGGAAGTGATCGAGGCAGAGGCGCTGGAGACGTCTCCGCTAGTTGGCACTGCTTTCCGCGAACTTGAGTTGCCCGACGGCATCCGCATCGGTGCGATCTATCGCGATGGAAACGTCCTGCGTCCCGATGGCGACATGAAGATCAAGGCCAAGGACCGGGTGGTATTGTTCGCTACGGGTGACGCCGTGCGGCACGTCCAGCAGCTTTTCCGCGTCAGTATTCAATACTTCTAGAGGTTTCAGGCGGTATCCATGCCACGCTTTGCCTATGTCAACGGAAGATATGTCCGCCACAGCGATGCCGCGGTGCATGTCGAGGATCGCGGGTATCAGTTTGCCGACGGGGTCTACGAGGTTTGCGAAGTGCGGCACGGCATGATCGTCGACCTGACGCGGCATCTTGACCGCCTCGACAGGTCCTTGCGGGAAATCCGGATCGCCTGGCCGATGAGGCGATCAGCCCTGATATCCGTGGTCCGGGAGTTGCTGAGGCGCAACAAGGTCACAAACGGCCTGTTCTATTTGCAGGTGACGCGCGGCGTGGCGCGTCGTGACCATGTCTTTCCCGCGGATGGCACGCCGTCGTCGATCGTCATCACTGCAAAGCCGACCGATCCACGCATCATCGCGGCCAAGAACTCCAACGGGATCAAGGCGATCACCGCGCCGGAGAACCGTTGGGACCGGGTTGACGTGAAGACCGTCGGCCTTTTGCCGAATGTGCTTGCCCGCCAGCAGGCGAAGGAGCAGGGCGCGCAGGAAGCAATCTTCGTCGACGCCGACGGCTACGTTAAGGAAGGGGCTGCAACAAATGTCTGGATTATCGACGGAAACGGCAAGCTCCGTACCCGGCCTGCCGACCACGGCATCCTGCGGGGGATCACGCGGACGACGCTGATGGTCGTCGCGGAAAAGCTCGAACTCACGGTCGAGGAACGTCCTTTCACGGTCTCGGAAATGCTGACGGCGCGCGAAGTGTTCATCACGGCTGCGACGAGCATCTGCTTTCCGGTGGTCGAGGTTGATGGAAAGGTCATTGCCAACGGCCACCCGGGCACCACTGCCCAGAAGCTGCGGGAAGCATTTTTCGACGTTGCGGAGAAGACAGCGATTTGATACCAAATCCGACGGGGCGGCAAACAGTGCTTTGATGGCTCCCGGGGATTTTTGTTTATCAGTCAACCGATCAGCAGGATCGGCAATCAAGAAAGTAGCGGCGCCATGGCGGAACGTTCTCAAAATTTGCAGGATCTTTTCCTTAATACCGTTCGCAAGCAAAAGATTTCCCTGACGATCTTCCTGATCAACGGTGTTAAGTTGACCGGCGTGGTCACGTCGTTCGATAACTTCTGTGTACTGTTGCGCCGCGACGGGCATTCGCAGCTCGTCTACAAGCACGCAATCTCCACCATCATGCCCGGCCAGCCGCTGCAGATGTTCGAGACTGAAGAAAGCGCCTCCTGACAAGGTCACGGCTCATTAGCAAGCGAGATACAAGCCAAGAATCCATCGTGCCGGAGCGCGAGAAGCAACGCGACGATTCGCGCGCGGTCGTGATCGCTCCGGTTGTGAAGAAGGCGAGGGCGGTCGATGCGACCGGCCCTGTCGCGCGTTCCGATGAAGCGCGTCTGGCCGAAGCGATCGGTCTGGCCCGAGCGATCGATCTCGACGTCGTCCACTCGGCGATCGTAGCGGTGACGCAACCGAAGCCAGGCACTCTGCTCGGCACCGGCAAGATCGAGGAAATCAAGACCGCGCTCGATGAGAGCGACGCGGGCCTTGTGATTGTTGACCATCCGCTGACGCCGGTGCAGCAGCGCAATCTCGAGAGGGAGTGGAACGCAAAGGTCATCGACCGGACCGGTCTGATCCTCGAGATCTTCGGCCGCCGTGCCTCGACCAAGGAAGGCACGCTGCAGGTCGAGCTGGCGCATCTGAACTACCAGAAGGGCCGGCTGGTCCGAAGCTGGACCCACCTGGAACGCCAGCGCGGCGGCGCGGGCTTCATGGGCGGTCCGGGTGAAACCCAGATCGAAGCGGACCGGCGGCTCCTGCAGGAGCGGATCGTGCGCCTGGAGCGCGAGCTGGAGCAAGTCCGTCGCACGCGCCAGCTTCACCGTGCCAAGCGCAAGAAGGTGCCGCACCCGATCGTGGCGCTGGTCGGTTACACCAACGCCGGTAAATCGACACTCTTCAACCGGATTACCGGGGCAGGGGTGCTGGCCGAGGACATGCTGTTTGCCACGCTCGATCCGACGCTGCGCCGCATGAAGCTGCCGCAGGGCCGCACCGTGATCCTTTCCGATACCGTCGGCTTTATTTCCGACCTGCCGACCCACCTCGTGGCCGCCTTCCGGGCGACGTTGGAAGAAGTTCTCGAGGCCGATCTGATCTTGCACGTGCGCGACATGTCCGACCCCGACAACGGGGCGCAGGCCGGCGACGTGCTGCGGATCCTCGCCGATCTCGGAATCGACGAGAAGGACGGCGCCGAGCGCATCCTGGATGTCTGGAACAAGATCGACGACCTGCCGAGCGAAGCCCGCGAGGCGCTGGTGCAAAAGGCGGCGGCAACGCCAAACACAATCGCCGTGTCCGCCCTCACGGGCGAAGGGGTGGACAAGCTTCTGGACGAGGTCAACCGACGTCTGTCCGGCGTTCTGGTGGATCGCGACGTCGTTCTTCCCGTGGACAAGCTCCAACTCCTGCCGTGGCTCTACGATCATTCGATCGTGGACGAGCGCGAGGACCTGGAGGATGGCAGCGTCCGTATCGCCGTCCGGCTGACGGAGACCGAGGCCGCAGAACTCGACCGCCGTTTGGGGCATGGGGCTCGACGGCCGCTCGAAGACTGGGAAAAATGATTCGCATTGCGGCTGCGCTCACCGCGCTTCCTCGCAAGGTCCGCATTTCCCCGCAACAGTGTGTAGATATTGCGCAAGTCCGAGCAAATGGCCGCTGGGCGCTTCGCCGGAATAGTCTAGCCCAGTTGCCGCTCGATCGCCTTTGCCGCCTGCCAAAGGTCCTCCATCCGCTCCAGCGTCGCGGCTTCGAGCGTTTGGCCTGCGGCTTGAAGTTCCGTCTCGATATGAGCGAAGCGGCGGCGGAACTTGGCATTCGTGCCGCGCAGCGCCATCTCCGGATCTGCGTCCGTATGGCGGCCGATGTTGACCACGGCGAAGATCAGATCGCCGAATTCGTCCGACACCTTCTTGCGGTCGCCGTGACGAAGCGCCTCGCGCAACTCCCCGACCTCTTCCTCGATCTTGTCGAGAATGGGCTCCGGCTCGGACCAGTCGAAGCCGACCTTGGCGGCGCGTTCCTGGAGCTTCAACGCCTCGACGAGAGCTGGCAGCGATCGCTGCACCGAGCCGAGAAACCCCGGTTCGGTCTCGGGCGGCAGGCCGCGCTTCGCGCGCCGTTCGGCCCGCTCGCGCCGTTCCGCCTGCTTGATCGTATCCCACTGGAGCTTGACCGCTTCGGGCGTGTCCGCGCCGGAGCGGTCAAAGACGTGCGGATGGCGGCGAATCATCTTGCGCGTCACCGCGTCGACGACGTCGCCGAAGGCGAACTCCCCTGCTTCCTCGGCCATTCTCGCGTGAAACACGACCTGCAGCAGCAGATCGCCAAGCTCGTCGCAAAGGTCATGCATGTCGCCGCGCTCGATCGCGTCGGCAACCTCATAGGCCTCCTCGATCGTGTAGGGCTTGATCGTCTCGAACGTCTGGACGATATCCCAGGGGCAGCCGGTCTCGGGCTGGCGCAGCGCTGCCATGATATCGAGCAGGCCCTGGATGTCGCGGGACGGCTGCATGCTGCTCTCTCCGTGGTGCCGCTCAGTTGAGCGGGATGCTGTTGGCGTCTTTGCCCGACTGATAGATGCCGGAGAGCCGATCATAGGCCGACCTGATCCGAGCCGTCTGGGCCTTCAGTGTGTTTCTGAGCGGCTCGTCTTGCGCCGCGACGAGGTCGGCGATGAAATAGGAGTGCCAGAAGGCATTGTTGCGGCGGTAGCCACCCGGTTCAAGCCCAAAGACTTCTTTCAGGATCTTCAGGTCATGCGGAATCGCAAAGGCATCGCGTGAATCCTCGTGACTGAAGAACGAGTAGAAATTGTCGAATCCCGCCCAGGTGATGGCCGACATGCACATCGTGCACGGTTCGTGGGTGGACAGAAAAATCAAATCCTTGGTGGAGATTTCTCCGGCGGTTTCATAGAAGCGCTTCAGCGCATGGACTTCGCCGTGCCAGAGCGGATTTTCGAGCTCGTTGTTCGTTTCGGCTATCACGACCGACAGGTCCGATTTCCGCAGGATGGCGGCGCCGAATACCTTGTTGCCGGCGGCAACCCCGCGCTCGGTCAGGGGGAGAATGTCGTATTCGACAACGTCGAGCAGGCGTTGCGGTAGCGTGGCTGCGGTCAAGGTCGAGGATCCTCTGTCAAATGTGGGGACTGTACGGCCGCACATCCTCAAGGGGAAGCGCGAAACGCTCCACCGGCTAGCCGTTAACGACTTTCATTGGCAGCGCCTCTGCGGCCGAAACCCGATTACGCCCGTCGTTTTTCGCCTGATAGAGCGCCTGGTCGGCCGCGTTGATCAGGTGCTGATAGTCGGGGTGGCCCGTGTGGAGCGCCACACCGATCGACACCGTCGCACGGATCGGCGTCGCATCGCCGATCGCGATTTCCGCGTTCATGACAGCGGCGCGTACCCTCTCGGCAACCTCGAGGGCGCCGTCCAGGCCGGTTTCGACTAGGGCGACCAGAAATTCTTCTCCACCATAGCGGAACACGATGTCCGCAGAGCGCGTATTGTCGGCAATCACTTCGGCAATCTGGCGCAGGACTGCGTCGCCGGCTGCATGCCCCCAGGTGTCGTTGACCTGCTTGAAATGGTCGGCATCGATCATCATGACGGAAAGGGGAGTCCCGTGTTGCTGGCACAGTGCGATCTCTCGCCCGAGGATCGACGGCAGGAACTTTCGACTGAGCGTGCTCGTCAGCGGATCTCGGCCGCCTGCCGCGGCGGAAAGGCTCTGGAACAGGTCCGACAGGAGGAATTTGATCTCTTCAACGCGTGTTTGCAGTTTCGCGACGAGCGGCAGGGCATCCGGTCCGTGCAGGGATGCGAGGCCTGCGATGGTCGGAAGCAGTTGCTCGTCGATCTCCTTCATGGCTGTGTCGATGCTGTTGAGCATGATCGATCCCTGGAACATCACGCTGGCGCGGTGACGGAACCAGAGTCCGAATTCCGATGTCGAGATCGGCTTGAGAGCTGCGCTCCCAGCGGCCCCGAGCAGGCCGAAAATGGTGGATTGGCTCCACTCCAGGAGCGCGGCCCGTTGGCTCTCGCGCTCGACATTGACGTCCTGGCCGAGGGTGAACAGCCGGTATGCCTCCTCGATCTTGGCGCGCTGCGCGACACCGGTGACATAGGCCTGGCTCATCAGCAGCATGGAATAGTCGATGATCTCGTTCAGGAGAACGATCGCCGTCGCTCCCTCACCATTCCCGTGATTGGCCAGAAGGACCTTGGCCACGTCGGTCTTGATCAGGCTCGCGCCTTCGAGAACGAGATGGACAGGGATCTTCATGCGCGCATGCACCTCGCCCATCTTCGCCTGCCGTTCGGCGAATGTCTTCAGATCCTGCTTGGGCTCAAAGGTCGCGAGCGAAAGCATCCAGCGCTGAAGGGAGGGACTTAGACGCTCGACGACCACCGAATGGTTGAGGAAGCTCGATGCCTCCTCATGCTGAAAGAAGACTTCGTAAAACCTTTCGACCAGTCGGTCGACGTGTTCCGCGACGACGTCGGAGAGGGTTTGCCGCGCCTTGTCCAGGCGGTCTTCATCACAGGAGTACCAGAGGTTCAGGCATTTTGGAGAGGCGTTCATGGTGGACTTTCCCAGTCGTTTGCCCTCTCTAGGAAAAAGGGGCGTTTCAATTTGATTAAAGAAAGAGTTATCGGACTTTTGTGCCGCCATGGGCCAAGCGCCGGATGAGCCTTGGATGGGGGGAGAGGGGCGGTTTTGCGCTTCCCGGCGGATCGATGGAACAGAATTGCACGCCGGCCCTCCGACGCGATATTCCGTTTCTTCTTTTGCCGGATCCGATTTGCGATAACGGCGGACCTAGTGAAGAAGGATCCGTTCGTGAGCAACCAATCCCGCCTTTCTGTCTTCCCCGCCTTTTTCCGCGTCGCCGGAAAAAAGGTGGTGGTATTCGGCGATGGCGACGAGGCCTTTGCCAAGGTCCGGCTGTTGCGCAACACACAGGCGCGTATTGTTGCCTTTGGCCTGGATCCGATCGGGCCATATGCGGAGTTCCTAAACACCAACGGTGTCGAGCACGTGAAGGCTCGATTTTCGGCCGGGCAGATCGACGGTGCGGTACTGGTCTTTGCCGCGACCGGCGATGCGGCGCAGGATGAGGCGATCGTGGCAGCCGCCCGGGCCGAGCGGATCCCGGCCAATGCCGTCGATCAGCCGGAGCTGTGCGACTTCTACACGCCTGCCCTGGTCAACCGCGCGCCGGTGGCCGTGGCGATTGGCACGGAAGGAGCCGGACCGGTGCTCGCGCAACTGATCAGGGCGCGTATCGATCAGGTTTTGTCGCCGTCGCTCGGCGTGCTCGCCCGTCTGGCGGCCGAGTATCGTGATGCCGCCGAGCGATTTGTGCCGCGCGGCGTGTCGCGGCGCATATTCTGGCGCCGTTTCTTCGCTGGCGATGTGGCCGATGCGGTGCATGCAAACGATATCGGCGCTGCGCGCCGGTCCGCGGATGCGCTGCTGGCCAGGTCGGGGCAGGCGGAGGGACGGGTCTGGCTGGTGGGTGCCGGTCCGGGGGCCGAGGATCTCCTGACATTGCGGGCTCAGCGGGTGATGATGGAGGCGGACGTGATCGTCTTCGACGCGCTCGTGCCTCAGGCCATCGTCGACATGGGGCGCCGCGATGCTGAGCGGATTTCCGTCGGCAAGCGCAAGGGTTGTCATTCGAAGTCGCAGGACGAGATCAACGACCTGCTGGTGGAACTCGGCCGGGAAGGCAAGCGCGTCGTGCGGCTGAAATCCGGGGATCCGCTCGTCTACGGCCGCGCTGCCGAGGAAATGGCCGCGTTGCGTCATGCGGGGATTGCCTATGAGATCGTCCCCGGCATCACCTCGGCCTTCGCCGCCGCCGCCGATTTCGAGCTGCCGCTGACGCTGCGCGGTGTCGCCTCGTCGCTCGTCTTCACGACCGGCCATGACCTGACCGGCGCAGTGCTGCCGGATTGGGCACGGCTCGCCGTGTCCGGCGCGACGATTGCCGTCTATATGGGACGCACGGTTGCCGCCTCTGTCGCCGGGCGCCTCATGCAGGCCGGGCTGCCTTCGGAAACCACCGTCGCTGTGATCGAGAATGCCAGCCGGGCCGACAGGCGCCTCCTGCACGGCACGCTCAAGGATCTGCCGGACCTGGAGCATCGCGACGAGTTGACCGGCCCGGTCATGGTCATCATCGGCGACGCTGTCGCCGGCGCCAATTTCGAACATTCCGTTCCGCTCGTCCGCAACCGCGAGACGGTGGAAACCGCATTCTTGGGAGCATGACATGGTACAGAAGGTTCTGACCGCAAATCGCCTTGCAGATGGCATATCCGTTTGGCTCGACGCCGCCGGCAACTGGAACGAGTCGCTGCAGGCCGCTTTCGTCGCCCGGCACAAGGAGGCCGTCGAAGCGCTGGAAACAACTGGCCGGCAGGCCTTTGCCGACAACAAGGTGGTCGACGTCAACGTTGTCGACGTCGAGGACGTCGATGGTGCCCTGCGGCCGCTGCGCATGCGCGAACGTATTCGGGCCGAAGGTCCATCCATTCCCTATGCAGCCGGTTATGCCGGGCTCAAGACGATCCGCGCGGCCGCGGCCTGAAGGACCAGACATGTATCGTTACGATGAATTCGACCACGCCTTTGTTGCCGGCCGTGTCGCTCAGTTCCGCGACCAGGTGGCTCGCCGCCTGTCCGGTGAGCTCGCCGAGGACGCCTTCAAGCCGCTGCGGCTGATGAACGGCGTCTATCTTCAGTTGCACGCCTACATGCTGCGCGTCGCGATCCCCTATGGCACGCTGAACAGCCGGCAGATGCGGATGCTCGCCCACGTCGCCCGCAAGTACGACCGCGGTTATGGCCATTTCACCACGCGCCAGAACATCCAGTTCAACTGGCCGAAGCTTGCCGACATGCCCGACGCGATGGCCGATCTAGCCAGTGTCGAGATGCATGCGATCCAGACCTCAGGCAACTGCATCCGCAATGTCACTGCCGACCACTTCGCCGGCGCGGCTGCCGACGAAGTGGCTGATCCGCGGCCCTATGCCGAGATCCTGCGGCAGTGGTCCTCGGTCCACCCGGAGTTTTCCTTCCTGCCACGCAAATTCAAGATCGCCGTTACCGGCGCCGAGCGCGACCGCGCGGCGATCCAGGTTCACGATATCGGCCTGCACCTGAAGAAGAACGACAAGGGTGCGATCGGCTTTGCCGTCTATGTCGGCGGCGGGCAGGGCCGCACGCCGCTGGTCGCCAAGAAGATCCGCGACTTCCTCCCGGAAGCCGACCTGCTGTCCTACATCACCGCGATCATGCGCGTGTACAACCTCTACGGCCGCCGCGACAACAAGTACAAGGCCCGCATCAAGATCCTCGTGCACGAGACCGGTGTCGAGGAACTGGCGCGTCAGGTCGAAGTGGAATTCGCTGAACTGAAGAACGGCGAACTGACGCTGCCTGACGTCGACATCCGCTCCATTGCCGCCTATTTCGCCCCACCGGCGTTCGAGCCGCGGGCCGAGGGCTGGGAAAGCCTGGCGCGGTGGAAAAAGGCCGATCCGGAGTTCGCCCGCTGGGTCCAGCAGAACGTCCAGCCGCACAAGCACCCCGATTACGGCATGGTGACGATCTCGTTGAAGCCGATCGGCGGCATTCCCGGCGACGCGACGGACGCGCAGATGGAGGCGGTTGCCGACATCGCCGAGGAATATGCCTTCGACGAGATCCGCGTCAGCCACGAGCAGAACCTGATCCTGCCGCATGTGGCGCTCGCCGACCTGGAGCCTGTTTATCGCGCGCTTGTGGTCGCCGGGCTTGCCACGGCGAATGCCGGATTGATCACCGACATCATCGCGTGCCCCGGGCTCGACTACTGCGCCCTGGCCAACGCCCGCTCGATCCCCGTCGCCCAGGAAATTTCCGAACGCTTCGCCTCGCCGGAGCGGCAGGCCGAGATCGGTGAGCTGAAGATCAAGATCTCCGGCTGCATCAATGCCTGCGGCCACCACCATGTCGGCCATATCGGCCTGCTTGGCGTGGAGAAGAAGGGCGAGGAACTCTATCAGATCACGCTCGGCGGCTCGGGCGATGAAAACACTTCGATTGGCGAGATCATCGGCCGCGGCTTCGAGCCGGAGAAGGTAACGGATGCCATCGAGGCCATCGTCGACACCTATCTCGGCTTGCGCCTTGATCCGTCCGAAACCTTCCTTGCCGCCTATCGCCGTGTCGGTCCGCAGCCGTTCAAGGCTGCACTCTACGGCAATACGGCAGAAGCGGCGTAGAGGGAGCGCGTGGCATGACGAAAATCTGGAAAGAAACCGGCTTCGTCGGCGACGATCCCTGGGTGATCGAGACCGAAGAGACCAAGGTCGGCTCCAACGAGAAGGCGATCATCGGCCTGGAAGACTTTCTGGCGCGGGCAGCGGAGGGCAAGGAGAGCGGGTTCGGCGTGCTGATCAAGCCGGCGGACGACGTGCGCCTGCTTGCCGGACACCTGGACCGCATCGCATTGGTCGCCGTGGCGTTCCCCGCCTTTAACGACGGGCGCGCGTTCAGCCATGCGTCACTGCTGCGCTCGCGCCTCGGCTTTGCCGGCGAGGTGAGGGCGGTTGGGGACGTCCTGATCGACCAGATCCCACTGATGCTCCGTTGCGGCATCGACAGTTTCGCGGTGGCCAACGCCACGGCACTGAAGCGGCTTGCGGAGAACCGCCTTCCGGGCATTGCCAACCATTACCAACCGACGGCCAGGCCGTCGACGGATGCGAAATCCTATAGCTGGCGCCGCTTCGGTTGACGACATATTGTCGCAAATGGGGCTCGTCGCCGGTTGCTTCCGGCGGTGGGCCTTTTCCGTTTCCGCTTTAAAAACTATATAACTGGTGACTAGACCAGAAGCGAACGAATGCAATTTGCGCATGGCCGGGTTCCATTGGAACGCAATGCCTTTCTTCGCCGCGTACGATATAATATCTGCCTATACGCACAAACTTCCGATCGAATGTAGGAACCGACCACGTATGAACGCGCCAGCCAAGACTGAAGATCTCGCAGCCACCGTTCCCGCCGGGGTCTATGCCGAAACGGTGACGAACGTGCAGCACTATACCGATCGGCTGTTCCGTTTCCGCATGACGCGGCCCGATGGCTTCCGCTTCCGTTCGGGTGAGTTCGCCATGATCGGGCTAGTGGTGGACGGCAAGCCGATCTACCGCGCCTATTCGATTGCAAGCCCCTCCTGGGACGAAGAACTCGAATTCTTCTCGATCAAGGTGCCGGATGGCCCGCTGACGTCGCATCTGCAGCAAATCAAGCAGGGCGACCAGGTGCTGATGCGCAAGAAGCCGACCGGTACGCTCGTGCTCGATGCACTCACTCCCGGCAAGCGTCTCTACATGTTTTCGACCGGAACGGGCATCGCGCCGTTCGCGAGCCTGATCCGCGACCCGGAAACCTATGAAAAGTTCGACGAGGTGATCCTGACCCACACCTGCCGTGAGGTTTCCGAACTGAAATACGGTTTCGATCTGGTCGAGGAGATCGCCAAGGACGAGCTTCTGTCTGAGGTGGTGGGGGGCAAACTGCGCCATTACGCGACCGTTACCCGCGAACCGTTCCCGTACCAGGGGCGCATCACCGACCTGATCAGCAACGGCAAGATGTTCGCCGACCTGGGCGTCGCCCCCTTCGACCCCGCGGTCGACCGCGCGATGATCTGTGGCTCCGCGGCGATGCTGAAGGAGACCAAGGCCCTGCTCGAACAGGCGGGCCTGACCGAGGGCGCCAACAGCAAGCCGGGCGAATTCGTCATCGAGCGCGCCTTCGTCGACTAGTTTGATCGTACCTTTGTCACGACCCGAAGCATGGCCGCCAGACGCGGCCAGCCTGCCGCAAGTGCTGCACTGAAGCATGGCGCGATAGGCTCTAGAACTCGCCGATATAGGTCATCAAACTGGACATGGTGGCGGCCGCCGCCGTGGCGTCGCCGTCGCGGATTGCCCCGATCACCTTCAAGTGGAGATCGACAGACCGTTTCATGTGACGATTGTCGGCCCTTGCAAACCAAAGCCGTCTGGCATGGGGTTGCAGCGGTGCAAGCGCAGCGGTGAGAAACCTGTTCGGACAGGCGGATTCCATGATCTCGTCGAAGGCCTTGTCGGCGGCGAGAAAGCCTTCCATGTCCGATCGGAGCACGCTGTCAGTCATCGCCTCAGCCGTATCGAGCAGCCGCTCTCGGTCCTCGGCGGAGGCATGTGACGCGACGAGTTCTGCGGCGAGCGGTTCAAGTCGTTGGCGTGCGGCGAGAACATGCACGTGATCGTCCGCACCGATGAGCGCGATCTGGAGGCCCACGCGCGGCTTAACCTCGATCATCCGCTGCCAGGCCAGCTTCTGGATCGCTTCGCGCACCGGAGTGCGGCCATGGCCGGCAAGATCGATGAGCTCCCTTTCCGTGACCGGTGCACCGGGCTCCAGCTTGAGGGTGACGATCAGGCCTTCGAGGGTCAGGTAGGCGAGGTGGGCCTGTGACCCGGTTGCGCTCGTCATCGGCTGAGTTTCCGTGAAATACCACCGTCGCCCCCGCTTTCGGACGACTCGGTTGATATATCACAACATCGCCAGCGGGCGATGCAGAGCCTGCAACCGTTATGCGCGGTTTTCAGCGCTGCTGCTTCGCAATGGGCATCAATGTGAAAAGCGATCGAAGAGAGGGCCCTTGCGCACTCGGCTCCTCTCCCGGCGTACGCTGTCTCAAGCCAGCAAGAAGTCGCCCTTGTTCAGGTCGGCAACGTCGAAGTGCTTCAGAACCAGAATGTCCGTCGGCGCAAACGTGAACTGCACATCCGAGCCTGCCTGTGCGGCGTAACTCAGGACTTTCGAGACGCTGCCAAACCCGTAGCTGCGTAGATCGATCTGATCGAATCCGTCTGTAAAGTCGAGTATCGTGTCTTTCCCATAGCCCTTCCTGAAGACGAAGTCGTCATTTCCGGCTCCGCCGACAAGCGTGTCGTTGCCGCCGTTCCCGTCCAGAACGTCGTTGCCGGCGCCGCCCGTCAGACGGTTGGCAGAGCCGTTGCCGATCAGTTTGTCGGCGTATTTCGTGCCGTACAGGTTCTCGATCGACGAATAGGTGTCGCCCTTCGCATCGTTTGTGTTGAGCGACGGACTGGAGAGGCTGGCCGCCACGCCCTTCGTGGCCGTTGAATACATCGCCGTATCGGTGCCGCTTCCGCCATACAGCTTGTCAGCACCGCTGCCGCCATACAGGTAATCGGAGCCCTCCTGGCCATACAGCCTGTCATTGCCGCCGTTCCCGTACAGTTTGTTCGTCGCCTGGTTGCCGATGATCTCGTCGCTGCCGGAGCCGCCCTTGGCGTTCTCGATCAGGGAGCGCGTGTCGCCCTTGTACAGCAGTGCGTTAAAGATGTTGCCGCGTGCATACCCATCGTTCGGGCCGCCGCCGAGATCGGCGAGCTGCGCTTTGCTGAACATCGAGTAGGAGCCCGGCCGCAGGTCGAGTTCCAGGGCTTTCGTGTAGGAGGAAAGGTCGTAGGTGTCATTGCCGCCGCCGTCCCAGACGGTCGCAAAGATCCGGTTGGCCCCCGGCGAGATGCCGACCTCGCCGTTGACATAGGTCTGGCCGCTGCCGGGGTTCCACTTGTAGGTCGTGTTGCCCGAGTTTGTCGAATAGTCGGCGCCATACATGTGCTGGAGCGCATAGATGTCCGCCATCATGAAGGTCTGCGGCGCGTCGTTGTCTCCATAGTTGTAATGATCGACCTTGTCTCCGACATAGGTGCTGTAGGTCATGACCGTGTATTCGACCGAGTTGTACTCCTGGGGCATCGTTGCCAGGCCTTCGCCGCTATGGGCGTGCTCCAACCCGAGCGCATGACCGAGTTCGTGGATCAGCGTGTGCCAGGCGTAGTTGCCGGCCTTAGGAGTGCGCAGGTCATTTTGGCTGCCCGCCTCCGCCGTTCCAAACCAGAGATCGCCGGCTTCCTGATATTGGCCCGGAAAATAGGCCTTCGCCGTGGGGTTGTCATAGGTGGACTCGGCGAAGCGAAGCGTGGCGGTGCTGGCGTTGCCCTCGGAAAAGCTGAGATTGGTGAAACCCTCAACCGAGAACCCGTCGTTTGCGGCGGAGCCATACGACTTCTCCATCGCAAACAGAGCCGCCTTCTTCACGCCGTCCGACACGGCACGGAAACCTTGATTTGGCTCGCCGGAGTAGTTGTACTGACTCTTTGAGGTCGGAAAGGCGTAGGTGACGCTGCCGCTCCAGGCCGTGTCGCTGAGGATCGAGTCGACGAAGTCAGAGCCAGTGGCGGAAATTGTCTTGGTCTTCTTTCCAATTCCGGTCATTCACAAAAGTCCTTGTCCATAAGCAGGCGACGCAACTGGCCGAGTTTTGCATTTTAGGGCGTTGATACGGTCGAATCCTCGGTGAAGCCTGCTAGAATTGATGAGGAACTGATCTGCAGACGCGAATACCGGGGCGTGCCATCATGTTGCCAACCGCTGTACTGACCGTTGTCGTGGCGTTTCTCTTGTGTTCCGCGCCGGAAAGTCTGGCTACATCCAGCAACCCCCAGATGGGAGAGCCCATGCAAAAAGGCCCGAACGCGGGTGAGGCGATAGCGGCAGAATATGCCCGTCTCAAGGCAAAAGGCACCCGTGAAGCGCTGGAGCTCTTCATCGAGCGGCATCCAGACGACCCGCTGGCCGAAAAAGCCAGGCAAGAGATCGAGCGTCTCTACGGCAAGGACTGAGCACCGCAGCAGCGCTGCAGGTGTGCTAGAGGGCGCGGACCGGCGGACGGAGCAGCAGGATTTCGCACGGGTCGCCGATCTCGGTTGCTTCCGCAAGCGGCGGCCGCACGATCAGGCAATCGGCCGCGGCGAAGAGCTTCATCATCGAGGAATCCTGCTTCGTGAACGGCGTTGCTTCGAGCGCGCCGTCTTCCCGCGCGGTCACTTTTGCCCGCACGTAATCCTGGCGCTGGTCGTTGGCGGCCAGGCGCGCCCCGGCGACGGCGAAGGTGCGGCGATCGGGTTGCGGAAGGCGGGCCAGCCGCCGGACCAGCGGCTCCAGGAAGAGCAAAGCGCAGACCATGCTGGAAACCGGATTGCCGGGAAGGCCCAGGATCTGCATGCCGCCGAGCCTGCCCACCATCAGGGGCTTGCCGGGGCGCATCGCGATTTTCCAGAAATCAAGTTCCATCCCGGCCGACAGCAGCACTGGCTGGACCAGATCGAGATCTCCAACCGACGCGCCGCCCAACGTCACCAATACATCCGCGCCGCACGCCTTCGCCCATTCGACGGCGTCGAGGATCGCGTTCGGCTCGTCCGCTGCAATGCCGAGATCGATCACCTCGGCACCGGCCTCGCGTGCAAGCGCTGCGACCCCATAGCTGTTCGACGCGACGATCTGGCTTGCGCCGAGGGTGGACCCCGGTGGCACCAGCTCGTCGCCGGTTGCAAGCAGAGCCACCTTCGGCCGCGCGTAGACGTTCAGAACGGGATGGTTCATCGCCGCGCCGACAGTCAGCCTGCCCGCGTCGAGCAGGTCGCCCCGCTTCAGGACGGCTTCGCCCTCGGTAAAGTCCTGGCCGCGCGGGCGGATGTGGCGGCCAAATGCTGGAAGGAACCTGGTCCGGATGCGGTCGTCGTCCAGCTTTTCGGTGTCCTCCTGCAGGAGAACCGTGTCGGCCCCGGCGGGCATTGGTGCGCCGGTGAAGATCCGGACCGCTTCGCCCGGGCCGACAGAGCCCGTGAAGGCATGGCCTGCCGCTGACCGGCCGATGATCCGCAATTTCGTTCCGACCTCGAGGATGTCGGCGTGGCGCAACGCATAGCCGTCCATCGCGGAATTGTCGAACGGGGGCTGCGTCAGCCGTGCGAGGACATCGCTCGCCAGAACCCGATCGCAGGCTTCGTGCAACGGGACGCTTTCTGTTCGTTCCGGCGGTCTAGCTGCGTTCAACAGGCGTTCCAGCGCATCTTCGACCGGCAAAAGCGACATGGTCAGCTGTTCTCCCCGCGCAGGTAGTCACCCGATCGACCACCCGATTTCGCAACCAGCCGGATGCCGCCGATTTCCATTTCACGGTCGACCGCCTTGGCCATGTCGTAGATCGTCAGGCACGCTACGCTGACGGCGGTGAGTGCCTCCATCTCCACCCCGGTCCGGCCGGTCAACTTGGCGGTCGCCTCAACGCGGAGGCCGGGCAGGGCGGGATCTTCGACGATTTCCACCGAGACCTTTGTCAGCATCAACGGATGACAGAGCGGAATGAGGTTGGCGGTCTGCTTTGCCGCCATGATCCCGGCGAGCCGGGCCGTGCCGATCACGTCGCCCTTTTTGGCGTTTCCTTCTCGGATCAGCGCCAGCGTTTCAGGGAGCATTCGGATCGTCCCCTCGGCGACCGCGACGCGGACGGTCTCGGCTTTCTCGCCGACATCGACCATGTTGGCCTCGCCCGAGGCGCCGATGTGGGTCAATGCGCTGCTGGCAGTCTTCGTCATTCCGCCGCCATCACGCTGGAGGCGCCGGTGAGGAGGGCGCGGGTGGCGGCGGTAACGTCGTCTTGGCGCATCAGGCTTTCGCCGACGAGGAAGGTGGAAATCCCCGAGGCCTTCAGCCGCTGGCAGTCGTCATGGGTGAAGATCCCGCTTTCGCCGACGAGCAGCCGGTCGTCGGGTACCATCCGCGCCAGCCGTTCGGAAACGGCCAGATCGACGTCGAAGGTCCGAAGGTTCCGGTTGTTGATGCCGAGGAGCTTCGATTTCAGCTTCAGTGCGCGTTCCATCTCCGCCTCGTCATGGACTTCCAGCAGCACGTCCATTCCAAGCGAGAAGGCGGAATCCTCCAGTCTCTCGGCTTCGCCATCGGAAAGCGATGCCATGATCAGCAGGATGCAGTCGGCACCCCAGGCGCGTGCCTCCTGGACCTGATAAGCATCGAACATGAAGTCCTTGCGCAGCGCGGGCAGGTCGCACGCCGCGCGCGCCTGTGTCAGGAACTCGGGTGCCCCCTGAAAACTAGGCGCATCCGTCAGGACCGAGAGACAGGCGGCCGCCCCGGCTTGATAGGCCTTTGCAAGAGCCGGCGGATCGAAATCCGGCCGGATCAGCCCCTTGGAAGGGCTGGCCTTCTTGATCTCGGCAATCAGTCCGAAACTGCCAGCGGAGCGTTTCGTCAGAAGGTTGGCGAAGAAACCGCGTGGCGGTTCCTGATCGTGGCTCATGGCGCGCAAATCGGCGAGCGACACGCGTGCCTTCGCAGCCTCGATCTCGTCGCGCTTGTAGGCCTCGATCTTCTTGAGAATGTCGGTCATGAAGCAAACCTATCCTTATTCGCCGGCGTTGGAAACCGCGATGAGGCGGGTGAGCGCCGTGCGGGCGTTGCCGCTTTCGAGCGACTGTCGCGCAATGTCCATGGCTTCGCCGATCGCGCCCGCCTTGCCGGCGACGATCAACGCGGCGGCGGCGTTGGCGAGCGAAATGTCGCGATAGGGCGTCGCAGCGCCGTCCAGGACCGCAAGTAGCGCTTCGGCATTGTGGGCACCGTCACCGCCGCGAATGTCGTCCAACGTGACCTGTCGCAGGCCAAAGTCGGCCGGCGATAGCTCGAAGGTGCGGATCTTGCCGTTTTCGAGCGCGGCAACCTGCGTCGTCCCGGTCGTCGTGATCTCGTCGAGGCCGGAGCCATACACGACCCAGACACGTTCGGAACCGAGGTCGCGCAACACCTCGGCGACCGGCACCAACCATTGTGCGGCATAGACGCCGAGCAGCTGGAACTTCACGCCGCCGGGATTCGAGAGCGGGCCAAGCAGGTTGAAGATCGTGCGCGTGCCGAGTTCGACGCGCGACGGGCCGACGTGCTTCATCGCCGGGTGATGCAATGTCGCGAACATGAAACCGAGGCCGGCTTCAGCGACGCAGCGAGAAATCACCTCCGGGCCGATGTCGAGCTTGACCCCCAGGCAGGACAGCGCGTCCGCGGTACCGGATTTCGAACTGAGCGCCCGGTTGCCGTGCTTGGCAACCGGTACACCGGCACCGGCGACGATGATGGAGGCCAGCGTCGAGATGTTGTAGGTGCCGGCTCCATCACCGCCGGTTCCGACGATATCGATTGCCTCAGCCGGCACCGAAACCGGCAGCATCCGCGCCCGCATCGACCCGACGGCCCCGTAGATCTCGTCAACGGTTTCGCCGCGAACCCTGAGCGCCATCAGGAAGCCGCCGATCTGCGAGGGCGTCGCCGAACCGGACATGATGATCTCGAAGGCGGCGCGGGCCTCCTCGCGATCGAGCGGCAGTCCTGCGGCAACCTTGGCGATGAATGGTTTGAGGTCAGACATGTCCGCTTCCGTGTGAGGGCTGATTTATTGCATGCTGCGTTCAGCAAGCGCCCGGTTGATCGAGACGCCGTAGGCCGACTGCAGGCTGCTGACCATCTGGTCGAGGATGTCGTCGCCGCTTGCGCGCGCGACTGCCTCGATCTGCTGATCCGCGCCGGCAAGCGCATCGCCAGCAGCCTCGCTGTTTACGTCGGTGACTTGCAGCACGATCTGGCCTTCGTCGCCGGTGCCCGGTGCATTGGCCACATGGCCGTGGGGACCCGCAAAGGCGGCGGCGACCGCTGCCGGGCTGAGCACCGGGTCCTCAGCACCGCGCCGCAGGCCGGCCTTCATCTCGACTGCTATGCCCATGTCCGTTGCGATGTCGGCGAGCTTTTCACCCTTGCGGACCCGTTCGGCAATCTCGGCCGCCTTCTTCGCCAGCGCCTCGCGCTGCTGTTGTGCGGTCCAATCTGCCACGACCTTCTCGCGTGCCTCGTCGAGCGTGCGGTCGCGCGCGGGGAGGATATCGAGGACCTCGTACCAGATGTAGCCATCGCGGCCATAGTTGACCGGCGGGCTCTCGAGCCCGACGTCGGTCTTGAATGCCTCGGCCAGGAGGGCGCTTTCTTCGGGCAGGGTAATGTCCTCGCCATCCTTGCCCTTGCCGGTGCTGTCGATGGCTTCAATGGTCACGGCCTTGAGCTTGGTCTGGCTGGCGGCTTCCTCGAGCTTCGCACCGTTCGCCTGGGCTTCCTCGAAGCGATCGTGAACGGCCATCAGGTCCTGGCTCGCCTGCGCCAGCGCCAACTCGTTTCGCAACTCGTCCTTGACCTCGTCAAACGACTTGGTGTTTTCGGGCCTGATATTCGTCGCCCGCAGGATGACGGGGCCGAACATTCCATCGACGACCGGCGATGTGCCGCCGTCCGCGGCGATCGCAAAGGCGGCCTCCGCCAGCGTCTGGTCCGGCATCGTCGCCTTGCTGAAATCGCCGAGAAGAACGTCGGTTGCCATCTTGCCTTGCTCGGCGACCAGCGCATCGTAGGTCGTGCCGGAAGCCAGTTTCGCTGCGGCCTCGTCGGCGGACTTGCGATCGGCGAAGGTCAGTTGCTCGACCGTGCGCGTCTCTGCGGTACGGTACTTCTCCTTGTTCTTCTCGTAGTCTTCGCGCACCGCCGCATCATCGATGGTCGACGGATCGGCAATGTCCTGGGGGGCGAGGGCGACATAGACGATCTTGCGGTATTCCGGCGCGCGATACTTGTCCTTGTTTTCCTCAAACCAGGCGGAGATCACGTCCTCGGCCGGCGCCTTGACCGGTTCGATATTCGCGTTGGAGAGCAGCACATAGTCCAGGCTGCGGGTCTCGTTGCTGTATTGTTTGATCGCGTCCGTCAGTGTCGCCGGAGCCTTGTAGCCATCGGAGACGGCTTCGACGACCTGGCTGCGGACGGCCACCTGGCTGCGATTGCTGATATAGTCGTTTTCCCGGAGGCCGGCATTGCGAAGGATGGAGGAGAAGGCGACGCGATCAAACTTGCCGTTCGGTCCCTTGAAGGCCGGATCGTCGGCGATCAGTTGTGCCAGGCGGTCCTTGCTGAGCCCAAGGCTCATGTCGCGGGAAAGCTGATCCAGCGCGGCGCCGGCGATCAGTTCGGCGAAGACCTGGTTCTCGACCCCGAACGCGCGGGCCTGCTCGCTCGTCAGGCGCGTGCCGAAGCGTTGCGACAGCGATGCGATCTGGCGTTCGTATGCCAGGCGGAAATCGGTCGGAGACACCTTTACGTCTCCTACCGTCACCACCGCGCTCGAGGTGCCCGTCACGAGCGAGCTGGAAATACCCCATACGCCGAATGAGGCTACAAGAATGAGCAACAGGGCTTTCGCAACCCAGGTCTGGGCGCCTTTTCTCAAAGATTCGAGCATACTTCGCATTCCTAGCTGGTTCGGCGGCTCGCCGTCGGAGTTCGTCTCATAACGGAAAGTTCGGCGGAATAGAAGTATATTGGGGAAGCCCGAAATGGTCGCGGCCACGACGTTGCCGACGCGGCTTCAGGCGTGCAATCATCGGTTGGTGTCGTACCGCTGGCGCAAACAGGCCGGAGTTCGACGAAATCCTTCGTCGGCGAATGATTTTCGTCTGATATAATTGATGAATTGCAGAACACGCGCATTCTGCGAAGTTCGCATCGGTGATTTGCCGGGCTGTCGCGAGGAGGGCGGCCGGCGGATCTGGAAAGGTGTTCGCATGGAATCGACCATAGTGACGATCAATCTGTTCGGTGCGGTGGCCCTGCTCCTGTTTGGCCTGGCGCAGGTCAAGGACGGGGTGACGCGTGCCTTTGGTGGGCGCCTGCGCAAGGGGCTGGCACTTGGTACCGGCGGACCGTTTCGAGCGTTCGTCGCGGGCTTCCTGTCGACGATCGCCCTGCAAAGCTCCACCGCGACCGCGCTGATGACGGCCTCCTTTGTCGAAAAGAATCTTATTCGCTCACGCATGGCACAGATCGTGCTGCTGGGAGCAAATGTCGGGACTGCCGTCACAGCCTGGATCGTCGCGACCGGCATCGAGTGGGTCTCGCCGCTTGTCATCTTGATCGGGGTGGTCCTGTACCGCTCTCGCTCGACCTTCCGGCAAGGGGCAGGCGCCGCACTGGTCGGCGTCGGCCTGATGTTGCTGTCGCTGCATCTGTTGAGCCTGGCGACCGAACCTATGCGTCAATCCCCGGCACTGGCCGCGTTTCTTGCCCTGCTGGATGGCGCGTGGCCCGTGGCGCTGGTCTTTTCGACCGCGCTTGCCTTCGTTTCCTCCTCCAGCCTTGCCATTGTCGTGCTGATCCTGTCGCTGACGACGATGGGGATACTGTCGCCCGCCTTGACTGTCGTTCTGGTGCTCGGCGCTAACCTCGGCGGTGCTATACCGCCGGTGATCGCAACACTGAGGCTCCCAGCGCCGGCGCGGCGCGTGACGATCGGGAACCTGCTCGTGCGGGCCATCGGCTGCTTGATCGTTCTGCCGTTCGCGGGAGTGGCTGCCGACGCGCTCGCCCATCTGCCGTTGCCGGCGACGAAGTTGCCGGTCGATGCCCATCTTGCCTTCAACATCGTCGTCGCCCTGTTCTTCTGGCCGCTTTCGCCCATCTTGGCGCGCCTGATGGAGCGGCTGGTGCCGGACGACCCGAGAGCGGAAACAGGACCGCAGCATCTTGACGAAACGGCGCTTGCCACCCCGGTCGTGGCGTTGTCGGGCGCTACCCGCGAGGTCCTGCGCGTGGGCGATCTGATCGAGACGATGCTGATTCACACGATGAAGGCTTTCGAGGACAACAATGCCGCCGAGCTCGAAATGATCGGCGGACTTGAAAAGCAGGTCGATGAGTTGCAGCAGGCAATCAAGATCTACCTGTCCCGCCTCGGTCACCAGGGTTTGAACGAAGAGAACTCGGCCCAGTCGATCGTCATCATCGACTACGCCATCAACCTTGAGCATGTCGGCGACATCATCGAGAAGGGGCTGCAGGAGCAGGTGCGCAAGAAGATCGCCAACGGGCTGCGCTTCTCCGCCGATGGCTATGCCGAGCTGACCGGGCTGTTCAACCTGACGATCGAGAACCTGCGCATCGCCCAGACGATCCTTGTCACGCGCGATTTCGCATTGGCTCGGCAACTCGTGGAGGTGAAGGTCGCTGTGCGGCGCCTGGAGAAGGAGTCGTCGGAGCGCCACCTTTCACGTCTTCGCGATGGCCGCCTGGAGAGCCTGCAGACCAGTTCCCTCCATTTGGACATGCTGCGCGACCTCAAGCGCATCAACGCGCATCTGGTGTCGGTCGCCTATCCCATTCTCGACGAGAGCGGGCTATTGGTCGAAAGCCGATTGCGAAACAGCGAGTAGCGAAAAGTCCTTTGTCTGTTTATGGGTGCCGTTGTTAACCGGCCGCATCCACACGAGTGAAACGAGGAGCACCATGCGCAAGGACGAGACGACCCGCAGTTGCCTGGCTGTCATACTGGCCGCGGGGGAAAGCACCCGCATGAAATCGTCCCTGTCGAAAGTGCTGCATCCGATCGGCAACCGCGCCATGATCGCCCATGTGGTCGATGCGCTGGCCGGTGCGGGAATCACGGACGTGGCGCTCGTGCTCGGCCGTGACGCCGAGAAGGTGGAAGCCGCGGCCAGAAATCCGCAGGTCCGCGGCGAGACCTACATCCAGAACGAACGGCTGGGGACAGCGCATGCGGTCCTTGCCGCGCGAGCGGCGATTGAAAAGGGCTATGACGACGTGCTGGTCGTGTTCGGTGACACGCCGCTTCTGACGCCGGCGCCGCTCCAGGCGGCGCGCGCTGGCCTGGCGGCGGGCAGCGACGTCGTCGTCGTTGGCTTCAGCGCCGCCGATCCCTTTGGCTACGGGCGTTTGATCGTCGAGAACGGCGAACTGGTCGCGATCCGCGAAGAAAAGGACGCGTCGGCCGAAGAGCGGACGATTACCTATTGCAACGGCGGCCTGATGGCGATCGACGGCCGCAAGGCGCTGGCGCTGATCGACAGGATCGGCAACGCCAACGTCAAGGGCGAATACTATCTGACCGACATCGTAGAGGTTGCCCGCGCGTCCGGCGGGCGTACCACCGCCGTCGAGGCGCCCGAGGAGGAACTGACCGGCTGCAACACCCGCGCCGAACTCGCCTTCATCGAGCGGCTCTGGCAGCAGCGCAGGCGCACGGAAATGATGCTGTCCGGCGTTTCCATGATCGCGCCGGAAACCGTGTTCCTGTCCCATGATACCAGGATCGATCGCGACGTGACGATCGAGCCTAACGTGGTATTCGGCCCGGGTGTGACGGTGGAGAGCGGTGCCGTCATTCACGCGTTTTCACATCTGGAAGGTGCGCATGTCGGCGCAGGGGCGGCCGTCGGTCCGTTCGCCCGATTGCGACCCGGCGCCAATCTCGGCGCCGAGGCCAAGGTGGGCAATTTCTGCGAGGTCAAGAAGGCTGAGATCGGCGCCGGCGCCAAGGTGAACCACTTGACCTATATCGGCGACGCGTTCATCGGCGCTGGCAGCAACATCGGTGCAGGTACCATCACCTGCAACTATGACGGCATCAACAAGCACGAGACCCGCATCGGGGCAAACACGTTCATCGGTTCGAATTCGGCGCTTGTCGCACCCGTCACGATCGGCGATGGCGCCTATGTCGCCTCGGGCAGCGTGATCACTCAGGACGTACCCGACGACGCCGTCGCGTTCGGCCGCGCCCGGCAGGAAAACAAGCCGGAGCGGGCGAAGCTGATCCGCGAACGCAATGCTGCGATCAAGGCGGCAAAGAAAAAGGCGTAGTTCAGCCGAGCGGCGTTAACGACTGATACCGAAAGTGAGCGCGAACCCATTGCGCTTACTGCAGAAATCGCTACCTGAATGCGGCAGTTTCCACTGCATATCTCCAAAAGGCGGAATCGATTTTCGTTGCGGAATGTGCGCCGAATCAGAACGCCGACCATCCCTTGTTCGCCAAGGGACAAAGGTTGGCGCGTCGTCCCAGAATGGAGTGATTTCATGTGCGGTATTGTCGGCATCGTCGGTAGCGAGCCCGTTGCCGGGCGGCTTGTCGAGGCGCTCAAGCGCCTTGAATACCGTGGTTACGATTCGGCCGGGGTTGCCACCATCAGGGACGGACGGCTTGAGCGCAGGCGGGCCGAGGGCAAGCTCGTCAATCTCGAGGCACGGCTCGCCGAGGAGCCGCTCGCCGGAGCGATCGGCATCGCCCATACCCGTTGGGCCACGCATGGCGCGCCGACCGAGGGCAATGCCCATCCCCATTTCACCGACGGAATTGCCGTTGTCCACAACGGCATCATCGAGAATTTTTCCGAGATCAAGGACGAACTGATCGAGGGCGGCGCGCAGTTCGTGACGCAGACCGACACCGAGGTGGTCGCGCAGTTGCTGGCGCGGCTGCGGCGGGAGGGCCATGGCCGGCGCGACGCCATGCTGGCGATGCTTCGCCGCGTGACGGGCGCCTATGCGCTGGCGGTCATGTTCGAGGACGATCCGTCGACGATCATGGTCGCCCGCAATGGCCCGCCGCTCGCGATCGGTCATGGGCAGGGCGAAATGTTCCTCGGGTCGGACGCGATCGCGCTCGCTCCCTTTACCTCCGAGATCACGTATCTCATCGACGGCGATTGGGCGGTGGTCGGCCGGAACGGCGTGCACATCTTCGACCTCGACGGCAATCCGGTCGAACGCCGGCGCCAGGTCTCAAACGCCTCCGCCTATATGATCGACAAGGGCAATCATCGCCATTTCATGGAAAAGGAGATCCATGAACAGTCGGAAGTGGTGTCGCACACGCTCAGTCACTATATCGATTTCATCGCAGGAAAGGTGAAGAAGCCGGTTGAGGCGATTGATTTTGCATCGCTATCTGGACTGGCTTTATCGGCGTGCGGCACCGCCTATCTCGCCGGTCTGGTCGGAAAGTACTGGTTCGAGCGTCTGGCGCGCCTGCCGGTCGAGATCGATGTGGCGTCCGAGTTCCGCTACCGCGAAATCCCGCTCAATCCCCAATCTGCGGCGCTGTTCATTTCGCAGTCGGGCGAGACGGCCGACACGCTGGCGTCGTTGCGTTATTGCCGCGAGGCGGGGCTGAAGATCGGCGCCATCGTGAACGCGCCGGAATCGACCATCGCCCGCGAAGCGGATGTCGTTTTCCCGACGCTGGCCGGTCCGGAAATCGGCGTCGCGTCGACCAAGGCCTTCACGTGCCAGCTTGCCGTCCTCGCGTCGCTGGCGATCCAGGCGGGTCGCGCGCGCGGCACGCTGAGCGAAGCGGAAGAGACCGCGCTGGTTCGCAACTTGTCCGAGACGCCGCGCCTCATGGCGAATGTGCTCAACACGATCCAGCCGACGATCGAGCTTCTGGCGCGCGAACTGTCGAAATGCCGGGATGTGTTGTACCTCGGGCGCGGCACGAGCTACCCGTTGGCGCTGGAAGGTGCGCTGAAGCTGAAGGAAATCTCCTACATCCATGCCGAGGGCTATGCGGCCGGCGAGCTAAAGCATGGTCCGATCGCCCTGATCGACGAGAACATGCCGGTTATCGTCATCGCACCGTTTGACCGCTTCTTCGAGAAGACCGTCTCCAACATGCAGGAAGTGGCGGCGCGCGGCGGGCGGATCATCTTCATCACGGACGAGCGCGGCGCGGCGGCGACGAAGCTCGAGACCATGGCGACGATCGTGCTGCCTTCGGTGGACGAGATCATCGCGCCGATGATCTTTTCGCTGCCGATCCAGCTGATCGCCTATCATACCGCCGTCTTCATGGGCACGGACGTCGACCAACCCCGCAACCTCGCGAAATCGGTGACGGTGGAGTGATCATCCGCGACGAAACGGCGAGCGATGTCGACGCCATCCGGACGCTGACGACGGATGCGTTTGCGAACATGCCCTATAGCGAAGGCACCGAGCCCGCGATCGTAGACCGGTTGCGGGCAGCGGGCGCCCTGACGCTTTCGCTGGTGGCTGAAGACGAAGGAAACGTGATCGGCCACGTCGCATTCTCTGCCGTGACGATCTCCGGCGAGGAGGCGGGCTGGTACGGCCTCGGCCCGATCTCGGTGCTGCCTGCGCGCCAGCGCCAAGGGATCGGCAGTGCGCTCGTCAATGAAGGCCTCGGACGGCTGCGGAAGCTCGATGCCAAGGGGTGTGTCCTCGCCGGCAATCCTGCCTACTACACCCGCTTCGGCTTCTCGGTCGACCCCGCCTTTGCATGCCCGGGGATACCGCCTGAGTATTTCATGCGCCTGGCGTTTTCGCCGGTTTACGTGGGCGGGACGGTTGCCTATCATCCGGCTTTCTACGGGTGAGGCAGGCTGCGGCTGGAGCGCGATGACCGAGATCATTCCCCGACTTTCCGTTGCCATGCGGCTCCGCAACAATTTCCTGACCGGGCTGGTCATCTGCGCACCGATCGCGATCACGATCTGGTTGACTTGGACCTTCATCCACTGGGCAGACAGCTGGGTAAAGCCATACATCCCCAACCGCTACAACCCGGAGAGCTACCTCCAGTTCGCCATCCCCGGTTTCGGCCTCCTGATCGCGCTGGTCGTGATCACGCTGGTCGGCTTTCTCGGCAAGAACCTTATCGGCCGGTCGATCTTCAACTTCGGCGAATCGATTCTCAACGGCACGCCATTGGTGCGGACGGTCTACAAGAGCCTGAAGCAGATCTTCGAGTCGGTGCTGAAGGAGAAGGGAACGTCCTTCAACAAGGCCGGCTTGATCGAGTATCCGAGCGCCGGATTGTGGTCGGTCGTCTTCATCGCCACCGACGCCAAGGGCGAGATGAAGTCGAAGTTCGATGCGATGGGGCGCGACATGGTCGCCTGCTTCCTGCCGCCGACGCCGTTTCCGACCGCCGGCTACCTCGTTTTCGTGCCGCGCGAGAAGATCGTTCTGCTCGACATGAGTGCCGAGGATGCGGCGAAGCTGATCATTTCAGTCGGACTTGTCACGCCGCCGGACCAGCTTCTGGCACCGCCGACACCGCTTGCAGTCAAGCTGAAGCAGAAGTTCAAGAAGTGACAGGGCGCGCTCAACCGGCACGCAGGAAGCGGATCGCCTCGTCGCGCCGGTAGAGATAGAGCAGCGTGCGCAGCGCATTGCCGCGTTCGGAAACCAGTTCCGGATCCTTCTCCAGCGCGTAGGCCGCATCCTTGCGGGCAATCTCCAGCAGATCGCCATGGGCCTCGAGACTGGCGACAAGAAATCCCGGCGTGCCCGACTGGCGCGTGCCGAGCAATTCACCTTCGCCACGCAATTTCAGGTCTTCTTCCGCGATCCGGAAGCCATCCTCGGTCTCGCGCAGGATCGCCAGCCGTGCTCGCCCGTTTTCGCTGAGCGGACCTTTGTAAAGCAGGATGCAGGTCGAGGCCGCGTCGCCGCGGCCGACGCGCCCACGCAACTGGTGCAATTGCGCCAGCCCGAAGCGCTCGGCCTGTTCGATTACCATGATCGAGGCGTCCGGCACGTCGACGCCGACCTCGACGACCGTCGTTGCAACGAGCAGACGGGTCTCGCCATTCTTGAAGGCGAGCATCGCTTTGTCCTTTTGCGGCCCGGTCATGCGGCCGTGGACGAGACCGATCTTGTCGCCGAAGACACGCGCGAGAGCCGCGTGGCGCTCCTCGACCGACATCAGGTCCGACTCCTCGGTCTCCTCGACCAATGGGCAGATCCAGTAGGCCTTTTTACCCTCGGCAATGGCTGTGCGCAGACGCTCCACGATCTCGCCGGCGCGTTCCTGCGGCACGATCACGGTCTGGATCGGTTTGCGGCCGGCGGGCTTCTCCGTGAGCTTCGAAACGTCCATGTCACCGAAGGCGGCCAGCACGAGGGTGCGCGGGATCGGTGTTGCCGTCATCACCAGCATGTGCGGCGAAATCCCCTTTGCCGTCAGCCGCAGACGCTGGTGCACGCCGAAGCGGTGCTGTTCGTCGACCACGGCAAGGGCAAGGTCGCGGTAGTTCACATCGTCCTGAAAGAGCGCATGTGTGCCGATGACGAGACTGGTTTCGCCCGAAGCGATCCGTTCCAGGATCTGATCCCGTTCGCGGCCCTTCGTCCGACCGGTCAACACGTCGATAGTGACGCCTGCCGGCGCGGCCATGCGGGACAGCGTCGCATGATGCTGGCGGGCAAGAATCTCGGTCGGCGCCATCAGCACGGCCTGTCCGCCCGCCTCGACGGCGGCGAGCATCGCCATCAGGGCGACCGCAGTCTTTCCCGAACCGACGTCGCCCTGCAGCAGCCGCAGCATGCGCTGGTCGGTCGCCATGTCCTTCAGGATGTCGGCGATCGCAGCGGACTGGCTGTTTGTCAGGGCGAAGGGAAGGGCCGCCTGTACCACCTGGCTCAGTTTGCCGGTGGCGATCACCGGGCGACCGGCGACACGGCGCAGGTTCTGCCGGACGAGTGCCAGCGAGAGCTGGCCGGCGAGGAATTCGTCATAGGCCAGGCGTCGGCGCGCGCGCGCCTGCAGGTCGATGTCCAGCGCGTCGCGGGGGTGGTGCAGGGCCGTGAACGCATCCGTCGCGCCGGCAAAGCCTTGTCGTGCGAGCAGGGCGTCGTCGATCCATTCCGGCAAAGCGGGAATGCGCGACACGGCCGCCTCGACCACCTTGCGTAGGGTCCGGGGCGACAGGCCGGCCGTCAGTCCGTAGACCGGCTCGACCATCGGCATCGCCTCGGCCTCGCTGGCTTTGACCATGAAGTCCGGGTGGACCATCGAGGCCCGGCCATTGAACCAGTCCACCTTGCCGCTGACGATCACCTGCTCGTCCACCGGCAACGACTTCGTCAGCCAGTCGCCTTTGGCGCGGAAGAAGGTCAGGGCGAGTTCGCCGGTATCGTCGTGCAGGAAGACGCGGTAGGGCACGTTCGGCTTACCGCGGGGCGGCGGCTGATGGCGGTCGACGCGCCCGGAAATCGTCACGATCGCGCCTTGCGGTGCGTGGGCGATGCCCGGCTGATGGCGCCGGTCGATCAGGCTGTGCGGCATATGAAAGACGAGATCGATGACCCGGCAATCGTCGATGCTTTCCTGGCCGAGCAGTTTTGCGAACAATTCGCCGGTCTTCGGCCCGATGCCGGGCAGGGAGGAAAGGGAGGCGAAAAGGGGATCGAGCAGGGCGGGGCGCATGGCAACAAGATGCCCCGGAGAATCGCCGCTTGGCAAGCTGACAATCCGGTTTCGAGCGTCTATAGAGACCGCGATGGTCGCCGCCGCCAGCCGGCCGCGCCAGTCGCCACCATGGCGCCGGTCCCTTTGGGCAGGTGCCGCGATCCGAATGCGGGAACAACGGACATGACCGGCAGCACACGCTCCAGCGCAGACATCGAACCGCGCCGTAAGCGCATTCTCTTCCGCTGCTGGCATCGCGGCATCCGCGAGATGGACCTGGTGCTTGGCGCGTTCGCCGACGCCGAGATCTCCACGCTGACCGATGCCGAGCTCGACGAACTGGAAGCGATCATGGCCGAGGACGACGCGGATCTGGTCAAATGGGTGACAGGCGAACGGCCGGTGCCGGAACGGTTTCGCACCGGGCTCTTTCCGCGCATCTGCGCCTTTACGCCGGATTTCTCTCCGGTGACGGCTGAATCCCTCGGGAAGGCGCGATGATCCCGGGTCTGGACACCGCCGCCCTTGCCGCGATCGGCCAGCCCGCGACGATCGGCGCGGTGCCGAGCGGCGCCGAACCGCTTGTTTTGGCGGAGCTTGCCCGCAAGCTCGGTCCAGTCGCTTACGTGATGTCCGACGGGCAGCGTGTCGGCGACATGGAACAGATACTCGGTTTTGCCGCCCCCGACATTCCCGTGCTCACGCTGCCCGGCTGGGACTGCCTGCCCTATGACCGCGTATCGCCGAGCGCCGACACCTCCGCCCGCCGGCTCTCCGCTCTTTCCGCGTTGATCGCCCACAGCAGAAAGCCGCATCCGGCGATCGTGCTCGTCACCGTCAATGCCATGCTGCAGAAGATGGCGCCGCGCAATGTCATCGGGAGCCTTGCCTTTTCCGCCCGTCCCGGCAACCAGGTGCGGATGGACGATCTGGCCGCCCGGCTCGAGCAGAACGGCTTCGAACGCGTCGCGACGGTGCGCGAGGTGGGCGAATATGCCGTGCGTGGAGGCATTCTCGACGTCTTCGTCCCTGGCACCGAGGAACCGTTGCGCCTCGATTTCTTCGGCGACACGCTGGAGAGCATCCGCGCCTTCGATCCCGCCAGCCAGCGTTCGACGGGGCAGGCGAGAAGCCTCGATCTCAATCCGATGAGCGAGGTGACGCTGACGCCGGAGACGATCAGCCACTTCCGCACGCAGTATCTCTCCCTGTTCGGTGCTGCGACACGCGACGACGCCCTCTACCAGGCGGTGTCCGAGGGGCGGCGCTATGCCGGCATGGAGCACTGGCTGCCGCTGTTCTACGACCAGTTGGAGACCGCTTTCGACTATCTCGCCGGCTTCCGCATCGTCACCGACCATGCCGCGCGGGAAGCAGCAGCCGAGCGCTCCAAGCTCGTTCGCGACTATTACGAGGCGCGCCAGAACTCCGCCTCGGCCCAGGGCCAGCTGGCGCAGGCCACGCCCTACAAGCCCGTTCCGCCCGGACAGCTCTATCTCGATGACGAACGCTTTGCGGCGCTCCTGAACGAGCACGACGCAATCCGGATTTCGCCGTTCAACGAGCATGAAGGCGAGGCGCGCCGGGTGTTTACGATCGGCGCCCGTGCCGGCGCACGCTGGGCGAAGGCGGTCAAGGAGGGCGAGGCCACCGACGACCGCGTCAATGTCTTCGAGCAGGTGGTGAAATACATCGCCGACCTGCGCGCCTCCGGCAGGAAGGTGCTCGTCACAGGCTGGAGTGAGGGTTCCCTCGACCGCCTGATGCAGGTTCTCGCCGAGCATGGCCTCGGCAATGTCATTGGCGTTTCCGACCTTTCCGCGTTGCGGAAGCTGAAGCCGGGGGAGGCAGGGTCTGCCGTCCTCAGCCTGGAGAACGGCTTCGAAGTCGGCGATCTCGTCTTCGTCGGCGAACAGGACATCCTCGGCGACCGCATGGTCCGTCGCTCGCGCCGACGCAAGCGCGGCGCCGACTTCATCGCCGAGGTCACCGGCCTCGATGAGGGCAGCATCGTCGTTCATGCCGAGCACGGCATCGGCCGCTTCGTCGGCCTGCGCACGATCGAGGCGGCCGGCGCGCCGCATGCCTGCCTCGAGCTCGTCTACGCCGACGACGCCAAGCTGTTCCTGCCGGTCGAAAACATCGACCTGCTCTCGCGCTATGGCGGCGAGGGCTCCGATTCGATTCTCGACAAGCTCGGCGGCGTCGCCTGGCAGGCGCGCAAGGCCAAGCTGAAAAAGCGCCTGCTGGAAATGGCGAATGGCCTCATCCAGATCGCCGCCGCCCGCCTTGTGCGCCATGCGCCGGCGTTGTCGGCACAGGACGGCGTCTATGACGAATTCGCCGCGCGCTTCCCCTATGACGAGACAGACGACCAGGCAAACGCGATCGACGCGGTGCGCGAGGATCTCGGCGCCGGGCGGCCGATGGACCGGCTTGTCTGCGGTGACGTCGGCTTCGGCAAGACCGAAGTGGCGCTACGGGCCGCGTTCATCGCGGCGATGAACGGCGTGCAGGTGGCGGTGGTGGTGCCGACGACACTGCTCGCCCGCCAGCACTTCAAGACCTTTACGGATCGCTTCCGCGGCCTGCCGATCCGCATCCAGCAGGCCTCGCGCCTCGTTGGCTCCAAGGAGCTGGCGTTGACCAAGAAGGAAGTGGCCGACGGAAAGACCGACATCGTCGTCGGCACCCACGCGCTGCTCGGCAGCTCGATCAAGTTCGCCAATCTAGGCCTTCTGGTCATCGACGAGGAGCAGCATTTCGGCGTCAAGCACAAGGAGCGGCTCAAGGAGCTGAAAAGCGACGTGCACGTGCTGACGCTGTCGGCGACGCCGATTCCGCGCACGCTGCAGCTCGCCATGACCGGCGTGCGCGAGCTGTCGCTGATCACGACGCCGCCTGTCGACCGCATGGCGGTGCGCACCTTCATCTCTCCCTTCGATCCACTGGTGATCCGCGAGACGCTGATGCGCGAGCACTATCGCGGCGGCCAGAGCTTCTATGTCTGCCCACGTCTCAGCGATCTTGCCGAGATCCAGGATTTTCTCCAACAGGACGTGCCGGAGCTGAAAGTTGCTGTGGCGCATGGCCAGATGCCGGCGACCGAGCTCGAAGACATCATGAACGCCTTCTACGACGGGCGCTACGACGTGCTGCTGTCGACGACCATCGTCGAATCGGGCCTCGACGTTCCGACGGCGAATACGCTCATCGTACATCGTGCCGACATGTTCGGCCTCGCTCAGCTTTACCAGCTGCGCGGTCGAGTCGGGCGGTCCAAGGTGCGCGCCTTTGCGCTCCTGACCCTGCCGGTGAACAAGAAGCTGACGGCCACGGCCGAGCGGCGGCTGAAGGTGCTGCAATCGCTCGACACGCTCGGCGCCGGCTTCCAGCTCGCAAGCCACGATCTCGACATCCGCGGCGCGGGCAACCTGCTCGGCGAGGAGCAGTCCGGTCATATCAAGGAGGTCGGTTTCGAGCTCTACCAGCAGATGCTGGAGGAGGCGGTTGCCGAGATCAAGGGCGACGAGGAGATCGTCGACACCGGCTGGTCGCCGCAGATTTCCGTCGGTACGCCGGTGATGATCCCGGACGACTACGTGCCGGACCTGCACCTGCGGCTTGGCCTCTACCGCCGGCTCGGCGAGATCACTGAGCTCGCCGATATCGACGCCTTCGGCGCCGAATTGATCGACCGCTTCGGTCCGCTGCCGCTCGAGGTGCAGCACCTTCTGAAGATCGTCTACATCAAATCGCTGTGCCGCACGGCAAACGTGGAAAAGCTGGATGCTGGCCCGAAGGGCGTCGTCATCCAGTTCCGCCACAAGGAGTTCCCGAATCCGGCAGCGTTGGTCGGCTACATCGCCAAGCAGGGATCGCTGGCGAAAATCCGCCCGGACCAGAGCCTGTTCCTGTCACGCGATCTTCCGACACCGGCGAAACGGTTGACGGGCGCGGCCCAACTGATGACGCAACTGGCGGGGCTGGCGAAACAGGCGAGCTAAAGCCTGTCGATTGCAAGGCGGGTGGGCGCTCTCAAAGCTGGCTCGCCTTCAAGCGCCCACGCGATTCTATTGTCCAGCAAGGTTCTCGAGCTCTTGGCGAGATATCACCCTCTCCGGGTGGCGATCGTCAGTGATGTGACGATAGCGGAGCTCCTCCATGTGCGGCATCGTCAGTGCCTGTCGAAGTGTCATGATGCCAAGCGGGATGCGTCCGCCAGCTCGCGCTGCGGCGACTTCAATGATCTGATGCATTGTGTTTTTCTCCCTTGTGCGCAGGGAAAATGCCGGAGTTTAGGGGCGATTTGATGGCGCAACGGCGGTCTATCTGCGCCGGCCGATTCGACGCATGTCGACGATGCGGCCGTCGATTCGGGCAACTGCGATCTCGAAGCGCGTGTTGCCGCGCCAGGCGCGATAGACGAAGAACCTGCCACGGCAGTCGATCCGACGGACGTCGCGGAAGCCGCGATTACGAAGCAACCGTTCCCCCTCACGACAACTTATCCCGTGGCCTCTGTTAAGGCTGCTGCCGACCCCGATATTGATGTTGATGTTGGTTTGAGCGTCCGCCTGGTGGGCAATTGCCAACGGTGATGCGATCACCGCCAAGCCGAGTGCCAATGAGGCCAGTGAAGATCTGAGCTTGCTGAAATTCATAGCCAGCTCCATCGGCCCGTACCGCGCGCCCTTCCCATCCGCCATTCTTGGGTGAGGTCCGCGAAGAGATATCCGAACGCCCAGATTCTAACGCGATCGCACTGGCTTTCAACACTTCCCTGGAGTTGGTAGGACGGTAGACCTTCAATTTACCGCGATCCATTGCAGGCGGGATCGCCGCTCCCTGAACCGCGATCGATTTCGATCCGTGCTCACGTAAGATCGCTGTTCTTTGACGTAGAGAGTGGGAACAAATTTCCCTTCGATCGGATTATTTCAGTCTAGTAGAATGGAGGACTGGAAATGGACCATACCAACCACGTTCGCCTTGACGCAGCCGAGCTTACGCCGGCCGTCCTGGAAGGTGCGACGATCTATGATGCAGCCGACAACGAGGTTGGCACGCTGGATCACGTCCATGGCATGGGAGCCGGCGGAACGGCGGTCATCGATGTCGGAGGCTTTCTAGGCATCGGCACCAAGCCGGTTGCGGTTCCACTCGGTGATCTTGATTTCATGCGAGACGAAGACGGTGACGTCCATGCCGTCACAACGTGGACGAAAGATCAGTTGGAGGCGATGCCCGAACATCACGATGCTGAATGAGGCCCGCCCGGCTCGCCGGGTTAAGTGGCCGGCGTCCGGTTGGGCGCCGGCTGAACGCACTCAGAAGGAGGCGGAGTACTATGAGCGATGATCGCGAAGAAAGAATCCGCAAACGTGCCCATGAACTATGGGAAGCGGCCGGTCGCCCGGAAGGCAAGCAAGACGAACATTGGTTGCAAGCTACCCGCGAAATTGACCAGGGCGCGGGCGAGATCGAAGGGGATGACGTCCCCAACCTGGAGGCTATGCGCGAAGCCGTGAGACAGCGCTCCGATGCGTACATAGTGAAGACGGACCTGGAGGACGCAGATCAGCGCGAAGCGGCTCCGGGTACGCGCGAGCAGCCGTAGGGAGCGAGGACCGGCAAAAGATGGTGACGTCGCGGCCCGAGCACGCAAGCTCAGTGAGCCGGCCGGGAAAGTCTATGTCCTGCGATGGTGAAAGTCGTTGGCGGATGGGGTGGGATTCGAACCCACGGTACGGTTCCCCGCACGCCAGTTTTCAAGACTAGTGCCTTAAACCACTCGGCCACCCATCCATCCATTTGGGCTCCCAATTTTGAGCGGGTGCCCCCACGGGCGCCCCTTGGTGGGAAACCCGCTTTATTCTCAATGCCCTAACCCGAAACGGTTCCTTATTTCAAGACCGGTTCTTTAAACTGCTCGGACACTCTTCCATCTCATCGATTTGGCTTGCCCCTGGCTATCCGCTGCTTAGGCGCGGGCCAGTGTTACCGGTTTGCCGCCAAATCACTCGACGGCTGGTTTTCTATCAGCTTTGATTGCCGCGTCAACTTGCTCTGTGGCGCTGGCCGGCGGTGTCCTTGGACAGGGAGAATGCTGCGGTCGGGTGTTAACACCTTGTAAACCATAACGGAAATTAGTTCCCGAGCTGAGCTGTTTGCGAGCAAATCGTTACGCAATTTCGCCATCATGGCATCGTGATTAACATATTCTTGTGAGCGTACCGATACGAGGCGACGGATCGCGGGGACGTGACGATCCGGGACAAACCGTTGGGGACTGTAGCGGCGTGGGATATATGAAAAGTGGGTGCTTGTCGGCTGGAGCGCGCAAGGCATTGCGCGTCGCCGCCATTCCGATGATGTGTGCGGGTCTTGCCGCATGCGGCACAACGGAGATCGCCAAGAAACCGACCCGAAGCAAGGAGTACTTTGCCGAGTCCGAATACGGCGTGAAGGCGAGCCCGCGGGTCGTTCAGGAAGGGCAGCCGGTTCCGAAGGGTGGTGGCCGCTATCAGGTCGGCCAGGCCTATCAGGTTCGCGGGAAGTGGTACCAGCCGAAGGAAGAACCGGGCTACAGCAAAGTAGGCCTGGCGTCCTGGTATGGTTCGGCCTTCCATGGCCGCTACACCGCAAACGGCGAAGTGTACGACAAACACCACCTTTCCGCGGCCCATCCGACATTCCCGCTGCCGAGCTATGCACGTGTCACGAACCTCGAGAACGGATCGTCCGTCATCGTTCGCGTCAACGACCGCGGTCCCTATTCTGAAGGGCGGATCGTCGACCTTTCCTCGAAAACGGCCGAGATGCTCGACGTCAAGGGGAAGGGCACCGCGAAGGTGAGGGTGCAGTACGTCGGCAAGGCGCCGCTGGACGGCCATGACATGCCCTATCTGATGGCCTCCTATGTACCGAAGGGTTCGCGCGGTCCGGCCGTCGATCCGGGCGGCCAGATCGCAACCGGCGTGATGGTCGCCTCCGCAGCACCGCTTGCCGATGCGCTGCCGGCCGTTATCCCCACCTTTGCGCAACGCGACGACGGTCCGGCCGCAGGCACAAACCTGACGGCACTCGCCGCCGAACGGCCGACAAGCGCCGCCATCGCCGCGATGGGGCAGTTCGCAGCGCTTCCCGAGATCGGCCCCGTACCGACGGTGCGTCCCGGCTACGTGCCATTGCCGGGCGACAGTTCGAGCTATGCGGCCGCCTACGCGGTAACGGCGCCGGCGCAAAAATCGCTCGAGGCCTTCGAAGCCGTCCTTCACCTCGACGGATCATTGAGTGTGATTCCGGTGCCGGTCAGCGCACGCTGACATCACTAGCGGCTTGCCGCGCGCATCAAGATGTAGGACTCTTGGCCGGTCATCGGAGTCTTCATGTTCGCCCGCCTTCTCGCTGTATTTTTCCTTTGCCTGGCATTGCCTTGGACCGTCGCGGCGCAGAGCGCCGGCGGTACGACCGCGTTCGACACCAAGGCAAAGCAAATCTATCTGATCGATGCTGCCAGCGGCACGGTCCTTTTTGCCCGCGGGGAGAATGAAGCAGTCACCGCGGCCTCACTGGCCAAGGTGATGACCCTGACGGTTGTCTTCAAGGCGGTGCGAGACGGGGAAATCAACCTCGATACGACCTACCCCGTGTCCGAACACGCCTGGCGGACCGGTGGCGCCCCGTCGCGCACCGCAACCATGTTTGCCGCTCTGAAGTCGCAGATCCGAGTCGAGGACCTGATCCGCGGCGTGGCTGTGCAGGCTGCAAACGACGGATGCATAATACTCGCCGAAGGCATCGCCGGCTCTGAAAGCGCTTTCGCCGCACGGATGAACGAGCAGGCGAGGGAACTGGGTCTGGCGCAGTCACACTTTGACAATGCGACCGGCCTGCCGTCCCCTGGAAACAAGGTCAGCATGCGCGAACTCGTCGTTCTGGCCCAGCACCTGCATCAGAGCTACCCGGATTTCTATCGCTACTATTCCGAACCCGAATTCGAGTGGAACAAGATCAAGCAGCGCAATCGCAATTCCTTGGCGACGATGAACATCGGCGTCGATGGCCTCGTGATGGGGTTTGCAGAAGATGCCGGTTACGGGTTGGTCGCTTCCGTCGAGCGGAACGGTCGGCGCTTGTTCCTGGCCATGAGTGGGCTCTCGAGCGACAAGGAGCGTCTGGACGAGGCCAGGCGCTTGATCGACTGGGCGATGACGTCGTTTGCTTCGAGGACCCTGTTCAAGGCCGGGGAGACCGTCGCCGAGGCGAGCGTCTATGGCGGAAGCGCCGGTCATGTCCCTCTGCTGACCAGGCAGGACGTCGATGTGCTCCTGCCGATCGGCAGCACCGAGCGCTTGTCGGCGCGCGTGACCTACGCCTGGCCCATGCGGGCACCGGTCGCCTCTGGGCAAAGGGTCGGCGTGCTGCGGATCTGGAGCGGGGATAGATTTCTGCTCGAGGTGCCTCTGGAGACTGCAGCCTCGGTTGAAGTCGGCACGCTCTCGAGCCGGGCGATGGATGCGCTGCAGGAGCTCTTTTTCTTTTGGCTTTGAAGATCGGCTCGCGCTGGCCGGTCCGAAGCAGGTGGGCGCCGCGATTACCGGCAATTTCCACCGCAAATCGATTTTCTGTTTGGTAGGTTATGCGTTAGAAGTGGGCCGAATCGCCCGGTTGGCGGACGGGGAAGATCCCGGCGCACCGGGAAGCGGAAGTTGGATTGGCTGGGTTGACTGGGTTATTTGTCACGTTTGAGGGCGGCGAGGGTGCCGGAAAGTCGACCCAGATCCGACTGTTGGCGGAAGCACTTACGGCGCGTGGCCAAAACGTGATCCTGACACGCGAGCCCGGCGGTTCGCCGGGGGCGGAGGCTGTTCGCCACGTCATACTCTCTGGCGCTGCCGAGCGTTATGGAACGCGCATGGAAGCGCTGCTGTTTGCTGCCGCCCGCAACGACCATGTCGAGGAAGTCATCCGGCCGGCCCTGCGGTCCGGCATGGTTGTGCTGTGCGACCGTTTTCTCGATTCGTCGCGCGTCTATCAGGGCATTACCGGCAATCTGGAGTCGGCCTTCATCGAGCGCCTTCAGAACGTCGCGATCAACGGGGTGATGCCGGACTGCACGCTGATCCTCGACTTGCCCGCCACCGAAGGTCTCGACCGTGCCCGTCGTCGGGCCGCTGGCCCATCCGCGGGCGGTGAACCTGACCGCTTCGAGAGAGAGGAAATCGAGACGCACGAAAAGCGCCGGGAGGCGTTTCTCGACCTTGCCGAGCGCGAGCCGTTCCGTTGCCGCGTCGTCGATGCAACCCAGACACGGGAAGCAATTGCCAGCCAGATCCTATCGATCGTCGAACCGCTGTTGCCGCTTCAAAAGCGCGACCGCTTCGCTTTTCCGGAGGATTCGACGTGAGCCAGGAGCAGGCCGGAGTGCTTGACGGAGCGATTGCGCCAGCCGAACAGACGTGTCTGTTCGGGCATGATGCCGCGCAGGCTTTTCTGGCGCAGACCTATCGCTCCGGCAAGGGCCATCACGCGATCCTGATCGAGGGGCCGGAGGGCATCGGAAAAGCGACGCTTGCCTTCCGTTTCGCCCACCATGTCCTCACCTATCCCGATCCGACGACTGCACCGGACACCTTGATCGCACCGGCTCCAGACTCAGGACTCGGGCGTCAGATCGCCTCCGGCGCCTCGCACAATCTTCTGCACCTGTCGCGACCGGTCGACGAGAAAACCGGGAAGATCCGCACAGCCATCACCGTGGATGAGGTGCGCCGGGCGGGTAAATTCTTTGCCCAGACGTCCGGAACGGGCAACTGGCGCATCGTCATCATCGACCCGGCCGATGACCTGAACCGCAACGCGGCCAACGCCATCCTCAAGATCCTGGAAGAACCGCCGAGGAACGCGCTGTTCCTCGTGCTGACGCATGCGCCGGGTAAGCTGTTGCCGACGATCCGCTCGCGTTGCCTGCCGCTCGGCCTGGCACCGCTCAGCGACCGCGATATCGCACTCTCGCTGGACAATCTCGGGGTGGCGCTGCCAGCCGCACAGTCCGAGCGGTTGCTGGCCGCCGCCGGCGGCAGCGTCGCGACGGCTCTGAAGCTGATCAACTACGGAGGCTTCGACATTCTCGAGGCATTCCATGCGATTGTCGCGGCGGCGGGCGCGGCACCGCGCAAGGATGTGCACAAGCTTGCCGAGGTGCTTTCCGCCAAGGACAGCGACACGCTTTACGATTTTTTCTGTGGCCAGGCGATCGATCACGTCATGGAAAAGGCGAGGGCGGCCGCATTGCACGGCGACATCGACAAGGCCGAGCATGTGGCGCGGTTGTCGTCGTCGTTGACGGAAAAGTTCGGCGTTGCCGCTGCCTACAATCTCGATCGCAAGCAGACGATCATCGAGGTTCTGGACGACATCGCCGCACGGGCCTCGTGACTGAATTTCGCTCAGGCAAAAACGAGCTTTGACCCCACCAGGGCGAGCGTGATCGCCAGCATCGTGCTGATGAGACGTTCAGGCAGACGCGGCGAAAAATGGCTGCCGATGATGATGCCGGGAATGGAGCCGATGAGCAGCGTTCCCAACAGCAGCCAGTCGACCTCGCCGATCATCCAATAACCCATGCCCGCCAGAAGCGTCAGCGGAACCGCGTGGACAATGTCCGAGCCGACGATCTCGCGTACGTGCAGGCTCGGATAAAGCGCCAGAAGGACCGTCACGCCAAGCGCGCCGGCACCGACCGACGTCAGCGTGACGAGCACGCCGATCACCAGTCCGAGCAGCACCGTCAGCAGCACCATGGTCGACGGCGCGACGTGCGACCGATTTCGGCCCAGAATGCGGAGTTTTTCGGTGATCCGCCGCCGGAAAAGCAAAAGCAAGGCGGTCAGCATTAACATGTAGCCGAGCGTGATCGTGATGACGGCGACAGAGGAGATGCTGCCTCTGTCCATGCCGGAGATGAACCACAGCGTTACCGCTGCCGCCGGCAGGCTACCGGCGGCCAGTCTTCCGACGATCCGCCAATCAATCGTTTTGTTGCGACCATGAACCGCGGTGCCGGCGGTCTTCGTGATGGCAGCATAGAGGAGGTCGGTGCCGACGGCTGTAACCGGGTGAACCCCGAACAGGAGGACCAGGAGCGGCGTCATCAGCGAGCCGCCGCCGACGCCCGTTACGCCGACGAGCATGCCGACGAAGAAACCGGAGACGGAATACAGCGGATTGAACGAACTCCAAAAATCCAAGCAGCGGTTCCTTCCGGTTTCGCGCGATGAACCATGATCGAAGGCTCACACCCTGCGAAACTGGTTGAAGTTGCGAATGGTTAGTGTCGGCCAAGTGCGGTGTCAAGCGAGCGACAGATGGGAGGTGGCGGGGCGGCAGGGGCGCAAACTTGCTGTTTCCCTTGCGGCCTGCATGGGTTAATAGCTGCGACCATATTGAGAAAAGACAGGCCGAGCTTCGACATGAGAGACACGTCGCCCTTCTACATCACGACCGCAATCGCCTATCCGAACGGCAAGCCGCACATTGGTCACGCCTATGAACTGATCGCGACGGATGCGGTCGCGCGCTATTATCGGCTGGACGGGCGGGACGTGTTCTTTCTGACCGGCACCGACGAGCATGGCCAGAAGATGCAGCAGACCGCGCGCAAGGAAGGGCTGAGTGCCCAGGAACTCGCCGACCGCAACACGGCGGAGTTCCAGAAGATGGGCGTGCTGCTGAATGCGTCCAACGACGATTTCATCCGCACAACCGAGGAGCGGCATCACGAGGCCAGCCGGATCATCTGGCAGCGCATGGCCGATGCCGGCGACATCTACAAGGATAGCTATTCCGGCTGGTATTCGGTGCGCGACGAAGCCTACTACCAGGAAGGCGAGACGGAACTTCGCGATGACGGCGTACGCTATGGCCCACAGGGCACGCCGGTCGAATGGGTCGAGGAAGAGAGCTACTTCTTCCGTCTGTCGAACTACGAGGACAAGTTGCTGCAACTCTATGAGACGCAGCCTGATTTCGTCGGCCCGGCCGAACGGCGCAACGAGGTGGTTTCCTTCGTCAAATCCGGCCTCAAGGACCTGTCGGTTTCGCGCACGACCTTCGATTGGGGTATCAAGGTCCCGAACGATCCGGCCCACGTCATGTATGTCTGGGTCGACGCATTGACCAACTACATCACCGCCACCGGCTACCTGACCGACCCCAACGGTCCGCGCGCGAAATACTGGCCGGCGGACATTCACATGATCGGCAAGGACATCATCCGCTTCCACGCCGTCTACTGGCCGGCCTTCCTGATGTCGGCAGGCCTGCCGCTGCCCAAGCGCGTCTTCGCCCACGGCTTCCTGCTCAACAAGGGCGAGAAGATGTCGAAATCGATCGGCAACGTCGTCGATCCGGCCAACCTTGTCGAGCATTTCGGCCTCGACCAGGTCCGCTACTTCCTGCTGCGGGAGGTCTCGTTCGGCCAGGACGGCAGCTACAGCGAGGAGGGGATCGCCACCCGCATCAACTCCGACCTTGCCAACGGCATCGGCAACCTTGCCAGCCGCTCGCTGTCGATGATCGTCAAGAACTGCGACGGCAAGATTCCGGCCTGCGGCCCGCTGACCGAGGCCGACCGGACGATGCTGGCGTCGGCGGACGCGCTACACGCGATCACGCGCGACGAGATGGGCAAGCTGATGATCCACCGGGCATTGACCGCGATCATCGCCGTCGTCTCCGAGGCGGACCGCTATTTCGCCGGTGAGGCGCCGTGGGCGCTGAAGAAGACCGATCCGGAGCGGATGGGTACGGTGCTCTACGTGACGGCGGAAGTTGTCCGCCAGATTGCGATCCTGCTGCAGCCCTTTATGCCGGCTTCGGCGGCCAAGCTTTTGGATCTCGTCGCTGCTCCAGCAGACAAGCGCGATTTTGCAGCGCTCGGCGAAGCCGGCAGACTGGTCAGCGGCACGCCTTTGGAAGCGCCGGCGCCGGTGTTCCCGCGCTATGTCGCGCCAGAGGCTTGAGGAAAGTGGTCTGAGGACGGATCGATGCTGATCGACACGCATTGTCATCTCGACTTCCCCGACTTCGCGGTCGAGCTCGACGAGATCGTCGGGCGCGCCCATGCCGCTGGCATCCGGCAGATGATCACGATCTCGACGCGGGTGAAGAAATTTCCGGACATCCTGGCGATCGCCGAAAGGTACCCGACGGTGTTCTGTTCCGTCGGCACGCATCCGCACAATGCGGACGAGGAACTCGATGTGACCGTCGATGAGCTTGTCCGGCTTTCGGAGCATCCGCGGGTGGTTGCGATCGGCGAGGCCGGGCTCGACTATTTCTATGACAATGCGCCGCGGGAGGCTCAGGCGGAGGGCTTGCGCAACCACATCGCGGCGGCGCGCCTGACCGGACTGCCACTGGTCATCCACAGCCGCTCGGCCGACGAAGACATGGCGGCGATCCTGACCGAGGAGACGCAAAAGGGTGCCTTTCCGTTCCTTCTGCACTGCTTTTCCTCGGGAGCAGAGCTGGCACGCGTCGGCGTCGAACTCGGCGGCTACGTTTCCTTTTCCGGCATCCTGACGTTTCCGAAGTCGGAAGAGCTGCGTCAGATCGCAAAGACGGTCCCGGTCGATCGGATGCTGGTCGAGACCGACGCCCCCTATCTCGCGCCGAAGCCCTTCCGCGGCAAGCGCAACGAGCCGGCTTATGTCGCGCACACGGCGTCGACGCTCGCCGAGACGCTTGGCATGACCGATGCCGAAATCGCCAGGATCACCACGGAGAACGCTTTCAGGATATTCTCCAAGATGCCGAGGGTTTGAAACCGTGTCCTACCGCCGGCGCTTCACCATTCTTGGCTGTGGCTCTTCCCCCGGCACGCCGCGGATCACCGGCGATTGGGGCGATTGTGATCCGGCCAACCCAAAAAACCGTCGCACGCGAACAGCCTTGCTGGTCGAGCAGATGGGGCCGGATGGCAGGACGACCGTCGTCATCGACACCGGGCCGGACTTTCGCGAGCAGATGATCGCTGCGGGCGTCAAGAGCATCGATGCGGTGCTGTACACCCATGCCCATGCCGACCACATCCACGGTATCGATGACATCCGCGGCTTCGTCCAGCACAGCCGAAAGCAAATTCCGATCTGGGCCGATCCGCTGACGATGGCTCGCATTCGTGAGGGTTTCGGCTATTGCCTGGAGACCCCACCGGGCAGCTTCTATCCGCCGATCGTCACGGCTCACCTGATCGAGTCGGTCGACATGCCCGTGGTGATCCGCGGAGCAGGGGGAGCCATGCGTTTCGATCCCCTGCTGCAGGACCATGGTTCGATCCACTCGCTTGCATTTCGCGCCGGCAATGTCGCCTACTGCACCGACGTCAGTGCCTTTCCGGCGGCCACCGCCAGCCGGCTGACGGGTCTCGACCTTTTGATCATCGACGCGCTGCAATACCGCACGCATGCCAGCCATTTCTCGCTCGGGCAGGCTCTCGAATGGATCGATCGACTGGCGCCGAACCGCGCAGTGCTGACGCACATGCATACGCCGCTGGACTACGATCGGGTGATGGCCGAGACGCCGGACCACGTCGAGCCCGCCTATGACCAGATGGCCGTGGAGTTCGACGTCACCGACGAGGTGATTTCGCTCGATGCGACCTATGCGGTTTAGCGCCGACCCGTAGCTGGTCAGGGGGTCAATTCACCCGGAAAGCGACGATGCGGGCATCTCAGTGTGTACTGCAGCCTTTGAGCGCGGTGCGCCCGTTCCCGCCAAAATCTTCTTTCAGCTCCAGGAAAACAGAAACCCCCGGATTTGCGCCGGGGGTTGCCGTCCAGCCCGGCATTGCTGCCGGGCTCTCATCGCACGGTCGCGCCGGTTTGGGCGGAACAATCCGTCAAGCGGAGTAGTACATGTCGAACTCGACCGGGTGCGGGGTCATGTCGTAGCGCATGACTTCCGCCATCTTCAGTTCGATGTAGGAGTCGATCTGGTCGTCATCGAAGACGCCGCCGGCCGTCAGGAACTTGCGGTCCTTGTCGAGGCTTTCCAGTGCTTCGCGCAGGCTGCCGCAGACCGTCGGGATCTTCTTCAGTTCCTTCGGCGGCAGGTCGTAGAGGTCCTTGTCCATGGCCTTGCCCGGATGGATCTTGTTCTTGATGCCGTCGAGGCCGGCCATCAGCATGGCGGCGAAGCTGAGATAGGGGTTGCCGAGCGGGTCGGGGAAGCGGACCTCGACCCGCTTGGACTTCGGACCGGTGCCGAACGGAATGCGGCACGAAGCCGAGCGGTTGCGAGCCGAGTAGGCGAGCAGGACCGGCGCTTCGTAGCCCGGGACGAGACGCTTGTAGGAATTCGTCGTCGGGTTGGTGAAGGCGTTGATGGCCTTGGCATGCTTGATGATGCCGCCGATGAAGTAGAGGCAGGATTCCGAGAGGCCGGCATACTCGTCGCCGGCGAAGGTCGGCTTGCTGTCCCGCCAGATCGACAGGTGCACGTGCATGCCCGAGCCGTTGTCGCCGAAGATCGGCTTCGGCATGAAGGTGGCCGTCTTGCCGTAGGCGTTGGCGACCTGGTGGACGACGTATTTGTAGATCTGCACCTTGTCGGCGCTGCGAACGAGCGTGTCGAACTTGACGCCGAGTTCGTGCTGGGCAGCGGCCACTTCATGGTGCTGCTTCTCGACGACCACGCCCATCTCGGCCATGACCGTCAGCATCTCCGAGCGCATGTCCTGGCAGCTGTCGACCGGCGGGACCGGGAAATAGCCGCCCTTCACGCGCGGCCGGTGGCCAAGGTTGCCGGTCTCGTAGTCGGTGTCGTCGTTGGAGGGGAGTTCGGAGCTATCGAGCTTGAAGCCGGTGTTGTAGGGATCGGCCTTGTACTTGACGTCGTCGAACACGAAGAACTCCGGCTCCGGACCGACGAACACGGTATCGCCGATGCCCGATGCCTTGAGATAGGCCTCGGCCTTCTTGGCGATGCCGCGCGGATCGCGGTTATAGGCTTCGCCGGAGACCGGGTCGAGGATGTCGCAGACGATCACCATGGTGGACTGCGCGAAGAACGGGTCCATGTGAGCTGTTACCGGGTCCGGCATCAACACCATGTCCGACTCGTTGATGGCCTTCCAGCCGCCGATCGAGGAACCGTCGAACATCACGCCATCGGCGAACATGTCCTCGTCGACACAGCCAACGTCCATCGTCACGTGCTGCAGCTTGCCCTTCACGTCGGTAAAGCGCAGGTCCACGAACTTTACGTCGTTTTCCTTGATTTGCTTGAGGATATCATTGGCAGTCGTCATTTTTTGAAAGTCCCTGTGTGAGATGACGAGGTAAGAAAACCCGGGCCGAACGGCCGGATGATGGAGGGTCAGATGGCATCGATACCGGTTTCGCCGGTACGGATGCGGATAACTTCTTCAATGTTGGAAACGAAGATCTTGCCGTCGCCAATCCGGCCGGTCTGGGCGGCATTGCGGATCGCTTCGATGACAGCTTCGACATTCTCGTCCGCCAGAACGACTTCGACCTTAACCTTCGGCAGAAAATCGACCACGTATTCGGCGCCACGATAGAGCTCTGTGTGGCCCTTCTGGCGCCCGAAGCCCTTCGCTTCCGTGACGGTGATGCCCTGCAGGCCGACTTCCTGAAGGGCCTCCTTCACTTCGTCCAGCTTGAAAGGTTTGATGATCGCTTCGATCTTTTTCATGAAAGAGTGTCTCTCCGCTTCTCCCGTTGGCAGGGGCATGGTCCCGCTGCCCAGTTCAATGCAGGTTGTGTGCCAGTTCCGCACTTGCTGCGCAAATTTCTACAAATAAATCGTTAGTGGGAGTTTATGGCCGCGCGATGTCGCCGGATTTAGGGGCGCCTGTCGCGGTGTCCATTGTGCTGTTCTCCTGCCTGAAATTGTGCCCTTTGCATGCGGAATGAGGCTGATCGGACAGCCGGCCATTACTTGCTCCACCCGGTCGCTGCCATTTTGAGCACCCCTATCATGCAGATGCCTATTATTTGCGCATTTGCCCGCCGATATTGCGGTGGCGCCGTTGACGATTTGCGGGCATTGTCGGCGCATGCACATCGACCTTGAAACACTCGTCGTCACTCCTGCGGAAATGGCGGGCATCGACCGGGAGGCGGCATACAGCGGCATAGACAGTTTTGCGCTGATGGAGCGTGCTGGGCAGGCGGTGGCTGCCGCAGCCCTGCGGCACTATCCCGGGGCGTTGCGCTTCGTGGTTCTCGCCGGACCGGGCAACAACGGTGGTGACGGCTATGTGGCCGCGCGCGCGCTCGCCAAGTCCGGCTGTCCCGTCGAGATTTTCGCTTTCGGACCGGCGCCTGCCCAAGGGGATGCTGGCAAGGCGCGAAAGCGTTATTGCGCTTCCGTTCGGCCGCTTCAGGGATATTGTCCGACGGTCGGAGATGTCGTGATCGATGCCCTGTTCGGCGCCGGACTTTCGCGCGACCTCGATGGTGAAGTCAGTGCGGTGATCGAGCGCGTAAACGGGCTGGCACTCCCGGTCGTGGCGATCGATCTTCCCAGCGGCGTCGATGGCCGTACCGGTCGCGTGCGGGGCGCGGCCCTGCAGGCGAGCCATACGATCACCTTCATGTGCCGAAAGCCAGGCCATCTGCTCATGCCGGGTCGGAGCCTGTGCGGCGAAACGGAAGTCTTCGATATCGGCATCCCCGGTCGGATTGTCGTAGCCGCGTCCCACCACCTGCGCGTCAACGAACCGGGCATCTGGCGCATGAGCCTGCCGCGCGCCGGGGCGGGGGCGCATAAATACGGACATGGACACCTGGCAGTGTTTTCCGGAGGGCGGCTTGCGACCGGCGCTGCGCGTCTGTCCGCCGGCGCCGGGCTGAAGGCCGGGGCAGGGCTGGTGACGCTCCTGACGCCGGCCGAAGCTGCGGAAGAGAATGCGACCCACCTGACTGCGGTCATGCTTCGGCAGATCGACAACGTCGCCGCATTGAGAGCCCTCGTCGCCGACCCGCGGTTTTCGGCCTTCGTTCTCGGCCCGGGTTTCGGCGACTTCGCACGGGCGCGGGACTATGCCATGGCGCTTCGTGACCGGCCGCTGGTGCTGGATGCCGACGGCATCACCGCCTTTCGCGACAAGCCGCAGGAGCTTTTCGGTGCGTTCGCGGATGGGCCGACCCACCTCGTCCTGACGCCGCACGACGGCGAGTTCGCGCGCGTCTTTGCCGACATTGCTGACGATGCCGGCTTGTCGAAGGTGGACAGGGCGAGACAAGCGGCCAAGCGCAGCAATGCCGTGATCGTCTTGAAGGGAGCCGATACCGTGATTGCCGCCCCCGACGGTCGTGCCCTCATCAATGCAAATGCGCCGCCCTGGCTGGCGACCGCCGGGTCAGGCGACGTGCTGTCGGGCATCATCGGTGCGCACCTCGCCCAGGGCATGCCCGCCTTTGAGGCGGCGGCGGCCGCGGTCTGGCGCCACGGCGAAGCGGGCCGGCGTGCAGGGGGCGGATTGACCGCCGAGGATCTCATCAACGTCCTGAATGGCTTCGATCAAATCAAATGACTTGGCTGCGGACCGCCGGCCGATAAGCTGTGCGAAACGAAGCGTGTGTGGAATCCGGATCCATGGGCCTGATTGATATAGCTCTCTTAGTCCTCGTCGCGGCCGCCTGGGGCTTCAACTTCGTCGTCATCAAGATCGGGATCGCCAATTTCCCACCGATCCTCTTTTCGGCGCTGCGGTTCCTCTTTGCCGCCCTCCCGCTCGTTTTCTTCCTGCCGCGACCGGCGGTGCCGTGGCAGCTCATCCTCGGCATCGGCTTGGTGCTCGGCGTGGTGAAGTTCAGTTTCCTCTTCATCGGCATGGACGTTGGATTGTCGGCGGGCCTGGCCTCGCTTCTTCTGCAGTCGCAGGCGTTCTTCACGATCATGCTGGCGGCCACGATCTACGGTGAGCGATCGCGACCGGTCCAACTCGCCGGCATTGGCGTCGCCTTTGCCGGCATGGTGGTGATCTCGACCACGGTGGACGCGGGTTTCACCTATACCGGCCTGGTCCTGGTGCTTGCCGCAGGCCTCGCCTGGGCCTTCTCCAACATGCTCATGAAAAGGATCGGCAACGTCGACATGCTGGCGCTGATGGTCTGGGTCAGTCTGGTGCCGCCGATCCCGCTTGCGGTCATCTCGCTGGCGACCGAGGGCCTGGAGCGCGACCTCGCGGCACTTCAGGCATTGTCATGGGAGGGTCTGGGCGCCGTTGCCTATATCGCCTACATCGCGACGGTCTTCGGCTTCGGCGTCTGGGGCTACATGATCCGCAAGCTCGGCGTTTCGACCGTCGCGCCGTTTTCCCTGCTCGTGCCCGTGTTTGGCATGAGTTCGTCGGCGCTGGTGCTGGGTGAGAGCTTCGGCCCCGACCGGCTGGCAGGCGCGGCCTTGGTCGTTTGCGGGCTTGTTCTCACCGCGCTCGGTCCACGCCTCGTCGACCGTATCCGCCGTCCCGCGTCTGCGACTTCATAGGCTTTCGCGGCCTCTCTACGTCCGTGGCTGGACCCGCTTCTGCAGTTCGCGGGCGCCGTTCGGCGCATTGACCTTGCCCGACGTGATGAAGAAGGCGAAGACGTCGCGCTTTACCTTGGCTGGCTGTTGCGCCGGATCGACCACGGGCAGGTCGTCAGGCTGGCCGCCCTCGGCCCATTCCTTCAGGCGATCGGCCCATTCGTCGAGCGCCTTTGGCGGATAGCAGGTCGGCACGTCGTCCGAGCCGCGCTGCAGCCGCGCGTAGACGAAGTCGGCGGTGACGTCGGCGATTTCGGGATAGTCGTCATGATGGGCGTAGACGATGGCGGCCTTGTGTTTGCGCGCCAGCTCGGCGAACTCTGGTACCCGGAACGAATCGTTGCGCACCTCCAGCGCGTGCCGCAACGGCAAGCCGTCCCGCTTTTCCGGCAGGAGTTTCAGGAACGCCGCAAAATCCTCCGGATCGTATTTCTTGGTCGGCGCGAACTGCCAGAGGATCGGACCGAGATGCGGGCCGAGCTCGGTCAGGCCCTGCGTCAGGAAGCGCTCGATGGACTCGCCCGCTTCGGCCAGCACCTTGCGGTTAGTCGTGAAACGGCTTGCCTTGAGCGAGAAAACGAACCCCTCGGGCACTTCCGCGGCCCACTTGGCAAAGGTCTCCGGCTTCTGCGAGCTGTAGTAGGTCCCGTTGACCTCGATTGCGGTCAATTCGCGGCTGGCGAATTCAAGCTGGCGTTTCTTCGAGAGCTTGTCCGGATAGAACGTGCCCTCCCAGGGCTCGAAGGTCCAGCCGCCGATGCCGGTGCGGATGGTTCCGGATGTGCTCATGGACTGTGCTCCTCGACGGACAGGGTTGCGACGCCTCTCAAGCGGGCGCGATGAAGGGCTGCGAAATTTCCTGGAACACCGGCAGGGCCTCCATGCTCGCGCAATGTGCGGCGAGGGCCGGATAGGTGACCGGATCGACGAGGCCCGGATGCGCCTCGCTGACATGCCGCCAGGCACAGGCGACCGCGATGTCGGCGTGCGTGATCCGGTCGAACCAGTATTTCCCGAGCCGCTCGGCACGTTCCGCATCCAGGCTGGCAAGCACAGCGGCGATCTGCGCGCGGCAGCGCTCGACGAAATAGGCGGACGGCGCTTCGTGCAGGCGCAATTCGTAGAAGAGGCTGACGCCCTTGTCGGCAAGGCCGGTGGCGAACGTCATGACCCTCAGCGCCTGCCGGCGCTCTGGCTCGGGCTGCGGCAGCAGGCGCCTTTCCACCGGCACAAGGCCGTCCAGGTAATCGAGGATGGAATTGCTGTCGGCCGCGATGTCGCCGTCGTCCAGCACCAGCGTCGGCACCCGCATCAGCGGATTGAGCGCCTGCACCTTCTCGCCGTCGCTGAACACCGACCAGGGGCGATGTTCGAACGGCAGTTCGTAGAGTCGCAAGGCGATCGCGACGCGGCGGACATAGGAGGAGTCGTACTGGCCGATCAGGATCATAGAGCCTACTCCGCCGCCGCCTTGCGCATCGGCCGGCGCTCGAGCAGTTCCTTGAGGAACTGGCCCGTGTACGAACGCTCGACCTTGACCACGTCCTCCGGCGTGCCCTGGGCGATCACCTCGCCGCCGCCGTCGCCGCCCTCCGGACCGAAGTCGATGATCCAGTCGGCGGTCTTGATGACCTCCAGGTTATGCTCGATCACGACCACCGAGTTGCCCTGGTTCACCAGTTCATGCAGAACTTCAAGAAGCTTCGCTACGTCGTGGAAATGCAAGCCGGTCGTGGGCTCGTCGAGGATATAGAGCGTGCGGCCGGTCGAGCGCTTGGAGAGCTCCTTAGCGAGCTTGACGCGCTGCGCCTCGCCACCCGACAGGGTATTTGCCTGCTGGCCGACCTTGATATAGCCGAGGCCGACTTGGTTCAGCGTCACCAGCTTGTCGCGCACGGCAGGGACGGCGGCGAAGAACTCGACGCCTTCCTCCACCGTCATGTCGAGCACGTCGGCGATCGACTTGCCCTTGAAGTGCACATCGAGCGTTTCGCGGTTGTAGCGCTTGCCGTGGCAAACGTCACAGGTGACGTAGACGTCCGGCAGGAAGTGCATCTCGATCTTGATGACGCCGTCGCCCTGGCAGGCTTCGCAGCGCCCGCCCTTGACGTTGAAGGAGAACCGGCCGGGCTGGTAGCCGCGCGCCTTTGCCTCCGGCAGGCCCGCGAACCAGTCGCGGATCGGCGTGAAGGCGCCGGTATAGGTCGCCGGATTCGAGCGCGGCGTGCGGCCGATCGGCGATTGGTCGATGTCGATGACCTTGTCGATGTACTCGAAGCCGTCGATCCGATCATGCTCGGCCGCGATCTCGCGCGCACCCATGATCCGGCGCGCCGCCGACTTGTAGAGCGTCTCGATCAGGAAGGTCGACTTGCCGCCGCCCGAGACCCCGGTGACGGCGGTGAAAACGCCGAGCGGGATGGAAGCGGTGACGTTCTTCAGATTGTTCGCCCGGGCACCGACGACGGTGATTTCCTTCTTCTTTTTCGGTTTGCGGCGCTCGGCGGGAACCGCGACCGCAAGCTCACCCGATAGATACTTGCCCGTCAGCGATTTCGCGTTTGCCATGATGTCGGCCGGCGTTCCCTGCGCGATCACCTCGCCGCCATGGATGCCGGCGGCAGGGCCGATGTCGACGACATAGTCCGCCGTCAGGATCGCGTCCTCGTCGTGCTCGACGACGATCACCGTGTTGCCGATGTCGCGCAGGTGCCGCAGCGTGTCGAGCAGGCGGGCATTGTCGCGCTGGTGCAGACCGATCGACGGCTCGTCCAGCACGTAGAGCACGCCGGTCAGGCCCGAGCCGATCTGCGAGGCGAGGCGGATGCGCTGGCTCTCGCCGCCCGAAAGCGTGCCGGAATTGCGCGACAGGCTGAGATACTCGAGGCCGACGTCGTTCAGGAAGCGCAGGCGCTCGCGGATCTCCTTGAGGATGCGGACGGCAATCTCGTTCTGCTTGGCGTTCATGTGGGCGGGCAGCGTGTCGAACCAGTCGCGGGCGACGCGGATCGACATGTCCGTGACCTGACCGATGTGCAGCTTGTCGATCTTGACGGCGAGCGCCTCCGGCTTCAGGCGAAACCCGTCGCAGGCCGGGCAGCGGGCGGCGGACATGTAACGCTCGATCTCCTCGCGCGCCCAGGCCGAATCCGTCTCCTTCCAGCGCCGCTCGAGGTTCGGGACGATGCCCTCGAAGCTCTTCGTCGTCTTGTAGGACCGCGCGCCGTCCTGGTAGTGGAACTCGATCTTCTCGTCGGTTCCGTAGAGGATCGCCTTCTGGCCTTTTTCGGAAAGGTCCGACCAGCGGTTGGACAGCTTGAAGCCATAAGCCGCGCCCAGCGCCTCGAGCGTCTGGTTGTAATAGGGCGAGGACGACTTGGCCCACGGGGCGATTGCCCCATCGCGCAGCGTCCGCTGCGGCTCGGGTACGATCAGGTCCGGGTCGATCTTCTGCTGGCTGCCGAGGCCGTCGCAGGTCGGGCAGGCGCCGAACGGATTGTTGAACGAAAACAGCCGCGGCTCGATCTCGGGAATGGTGAAGCCGGAGACCGGGCAGGCGAATTTCTCCGAGAACAGCACCCGTTCATGCGTCTCGTTCAGCGACTTGTTGGCCGCACCGCCGGCCGCCGTGTCCTCGACCGGCAGCGGCTTGTCGGCGAACTCGGCGATCGCCAGCCCGTCGGCGAGCGTCAGGCAGGTCTCGAGACTGTCGGCGAGGCGGGCGGCGAGATCCGGGCGCACGACGACGCGGTCGACGACGACGTCGATGTCATGCTTGTACTTCTTGTCGAGCGCCGGGACGTCGGCGATCTCGTAGAACTGGCCATCCACCTTGACGCGCTGAAAGCCCTTCTTCATCAGCTCGGCGAGTTCCTTCTTGTACTCGCCCTTCCGGCCGCGCACGATCGGCGCCAGGATATAGAGACGCGTTCCTTCGCCGAAATCGATCACCCTGTCGACCATCTGGCTGACCGTCTGGCTCTCGATCGGCAGGCCCGTCGCCGGCGAATAGGGCACGCCGACACGCGCAAACAGCAACCGCATGTAGTCGTAGATCTCGGTGACCGTCCCCACCGTCGAGCGCGGGTTCTTCGAGGTTGTCTTCTGCTCGATCGAAATTGCCGGCGACAGCCCGTCGATCTGGTCGACGTCCGGTTTCTGCATCATCTCCAGGAACTGGCGCGCATAGGCCGACAGACTCTCGACGTAGCGGCGCTGACCCTCCGCATAGATCGTGTCGAAGGCGAGCGACGACTTGCCAGAGCCCGAAAGCCCGGTCATGACGATCAGCTTGTTGCGCGGCAGATCGAGGTCGATGCCCTTGAGATTGTGCTCGCGCGCGCCGCGAATGGAAATGGTCTTGAGTTCGCTCATGATGTCCAGCGCCAGATGTCAGGTCGGTGATTGTCGATCTCGAATGAAGTGGCTCTTCGGTAGCGCACCCTATGTAGGAACCGCAACCGGCCTGTCCATGCGCGTTGCGACCAAAACCCTGCCTCTTTCCGATTCGGTTGACAAGATAGTAGGGATTTTGTAGAACAAAAAAAGAACGAAATGCACGCGAATTTGATCTGTGGATTATCTGGCGCACGGGGCGGCGCGCCGGGCGCGTCGCCGTTAAGATAGCGGATCGAATTTACAGCCGGCATATGCCCGGCGCGACAACAAGGACTGAACGGATGGCAGGCAGCGTCAACAAGGTAATCCTGATCGGGAACGTCGGCGCGGACCCGGAAATCCGTCGCACTCAGGACGGGCGCCCGATCGCAAACCTGCGCATCGCGACCTCGGAGAGCTGGCGCGACCGCAATTCCGGCGAGCGCCGCGAGAAGACCGAATGGCACACCGTCGTCGTCTTCAACGAGGGGCTGTGTAAGGTCGTCGAGCAATATGTGAAGAAGGGCGCCAAGCTCTACATCGAAGGCGCGCTGCAGACCCGCAAGTGGCAGGACCAGAACGGCAACGACCGCTATTCGACGGAAGTGGTGCTGCAGGGCTTCAACTCGACCCTGACGATGCTCGACGGACGCGGCGAGGGTGGCGGTGACCGTCGTGGCGGTGGCTCCGACTTCGGCGGCGCCGGCAACTATGGCGGCGGCGCACCAAGCTATGACGACTACGGCTCGCAGCCGTCGTCGTCGGGTGGCGCAAGCCGCGGCGGCGCATCGTCGAACTTCTCGCGCGACATGGACGACGATATCCCGTTCTAGAGAGGAGTGGGAGACGTTTCGTAAACTATGACGTTGAACTCCTTGTTAATAAACATCTTTCTAGTTGAAACTCCGTTTTCTGCCGGTCAGTGATTTTCCGGTGGGAGCGGAGTTCATGGCGCTGGAAGACGAAACTGTTCGAGCGTCACGGCGTCTGGCTCTTTCGTCGTCTGCGCTCGCGATCAATCCAGCGGGAAGTGCGAGGCTGACCTTGCGCTCCTACAGGAGCGCAATCTGCTACCGATGGCCTGGTCACCGCTCGGCGGCGGCTCGCTCTTCATCGCCCGCGAGCAAGAGGTGGATATCACGAGCGTCGCGGTTGCCTGGCTGCTGGCCCATCCGGCCCGCATCCTTCCGGTGCTCGGCACCAACAATCTCGACCGCATCAGAAAAATCGGCGACGCGGCCAAGGTGAGGAAAGACCGTCAGACGTGGTTCGAACTTTACACCACAGCTAGCGGAAAGCCGGTGCCGTGATCGCAGCTGCCTAATTGCACCTTCACCGCTATTCCGACCATTGGCGGAAGTTAGCGTTCCTGAACGAATCTAACCAGAACTCCAGCGCTCTCATCGAACATGGGGAGGCTTCCTCAGGCCGCTAGCTGGTTCGGAACCGGCTGCCGAGTTGCAACGGCTGGTTCTGCAGGGACGTCTAACCATCCGCGGATCGTGTCGGTCCATCATTCCGGTCGAGCTTGCTGATAGGGTCCGACTGCGGCCATCGGACCAGTGCTTCGCGACCGGCGTCCGTAACGCCGTAGACGCCCCTGTCAAGCCGCTCAAACCAGCCGTATACATTGGAAAGCAGGATCTTCCCTGCCTCCGGTATGCCTGCTCTTAGATCGCGAACACGCAACGGCCCGGCAACCAGAGCTGCCGCACAGCCAAGTGCCTGCTGGCGATAGGCGGTCATGACTGGTGCGCGCGTGCTGCCGCCAAGTGCGGGATCACCGCGTCGGTTCTGGTGCTCGCGCACGAGCCTCGAACGCCGTTTCGGATTGGTGCGCGGCATTGGTGTCACCGACCCAACGATGACGCTGACGGCGCCGGCATCGGAAACGCCGAGCATGCCAATGCCGAGCCGGCGGCAGAGATCGCGGTAGCGTCTGTCGGCTTCCCGTCCTCTGCCCTTGGCCGAAACTCTGGCGGCGATCCAAACCTCGTCTGCAATGGCGGCCCGGTCAACGGCCTGCAGGATCAGTTCCAGATTGAAGGTCAGCTTCAGTTCACAGATCACGACGACGGACGGGTCGTTCTCGCTGAGGCCGACAACATCGCAGCCGCCAACTTCGCCTTTGACGACGTAACCTGCCTCTTCGAGAAATCTTTTTACGGGAAGATAAAGGGACGTTTCCATTGCTGCCGACCGAAAAGAGAATCGTTCCGCAAGCTACCTTGTTAGCCGACGCGGGTCACCGCAGGGCGTCACCAGAGCAGCTATACAGCACGCGCCAACAGCGGACATTGCCCGCTGTTTGCCGGATGCGTAGAAGGCAGCCATGTCAACGTGGATGATCTTGCGGGTCGGTGGCTAGCTCAGAGCGTCGCGAATTGCGTGGACAGCGGCGAGCGTTGTCCGCGTCCGTTCCACACTGAGAAACTCCGGCCAGCTTGAGAGGATAACAGTGGCGAACTCGCTGTCTGGATCGATGTAGATCAGTTGGCCGAAAACCCCCCGCGCCATGTAGGCGCGCCGCTCCTGGTCCTCGATCCAGAATTGGTTGTGATACCTTCCACGGGGCAGCGTCTCGCTGTAATTGTCTCCGAGCGGGTTGGACTTTCCGTATCGAATTTCTTCGATCCAGCGTGAAGGCACAACCTGGCGACCGCCGATGCTACCCTGTCCGAGGTGCAACAACGCGAAGCGCGCATAGTCTCGCAACGTAGCGTTAAATCCGCCGTCGCCAAGGGCGTAGCCAGCGGGATCGACGGTAAAGTAGGCATCTTCCTCCGCGCCCATCGGCGACCACAGTTCGCGGCTGACGAGTTCGGACAGCGTCAGTCCGCTGACCGCCTGGAGAGCGAAGGCAAGCACGTCCGTTTCGATCGAGCGATAGCGAAACGATGCCCCGTGCGGGCATTCAGCGTCCTTCAGGGTCAGGATCAACTCCCAAACCGTCTTCGGCCAGCTTGGCTGGTGTCCGCCCTTCCAGCCGCTGGCGACGTCCAACTGCGCCATGTGTGAATCCAGCGCAGTGTAGGTTTCGTCGAACACCACTCCACTGGTCATATCCAGAACATGTTGAACGGCAGTACCCCGGTATGCTGTGATCTCGAGATCGGGAAGGTACTGCGTGAGGGGTGCAGCCGGATCCAGATCTCCGCGCTCAATCAGAATGCCAGCGACTGTTCCGACGATGGATTTGGCTACAGATTGCGAGAGGTGCGGCGTCCTGGCGGTCATGCCGTTGAGATAGCGCTCCGCTACAACTTTCCCGCGATGCAGAACGAGAAGTGCGTCAGTGTACTGCGCTTCCATAAAGCTCGCGAGCGTTTGGCTTGTGCCGTCCAGCCTGAGCTCCAATTCATCAATATCCTGATGCGCGCTGGGTAGCGTTGTCGGCTCGCCCTGGCCGCGCCACACCTGCGCTGTGGGAACCATCGAGCGGACGTTCTGAAACGTCCAGCGGTTCCACGGTGCACGATCCCAGTCGGCTCGTGGGACAAGAGCAGCGCCTGGCTGGGTCGGAGTGCGGAAGGCCATCGCGGATTCAAAATTCATCTCGGCTTTCTTTCACAATGCTTTGAGAGTTCTAATCTTTGCGGCGCAAATAGGAGCCGCCAACGAACTCGCCGAACAAATTGCCCATTTCGCTCATCGTCGCGAAGTTGCGCTTCGCCTTGGGTCCCAGCTTTATCGCCACCGAGTCGATCATGAGGTTGAGAATAACGCCGAGGCTGGCTGTGGAATCCCAGAAGGTCTTCACATGCGTGTGCCCCTCGAAGACGAGTGGCGTGTAGTTGAAGCCCCAATGACTGTAGCGGTCAGTGACAATGATTAGAGGTATCTCAAGCGCCTTGAGCTGGTCTGCCAGCTTTATGCCGCGGGCGGCATAGGCGGCAGTATCGATCAGGACGACCACGCTCTGTTTTGGATCGGCGGACAGCACCTCGCCAAAGGTGCCGGTCGTATTGTCTACGAAGAATACGCTGGGGCGTGCCCATAACAGGCGGCTGGAAAAATCCATTGCCAGCCCTTTAGAGGCTTGAAATCCAACGGCATAGACGTTGCGGGCCTTGGCAAGCAGCGTTGTAGCCTCGTCCCACTGTTCCGTCGCCGTCAGTCCATATGCCTTCACGATCGCGTCCAGTTCGAGCTTAAGGCTCTCCTGAAGCTCCTGCTGGCGGACGTTTCGCACCTGGAAGCGCGCCATGTAGTCGTCGATATCGCCCTCTTTCTCGACGACGGAGCTGCGCATCCGATTTTTCAGGTCGCGGAGATTTTCGAAGCCAAGCGCTCGTACGAAACGTGTGACCGTCATCTCGCTCACGCCGACGGCACGGGCGATGGTGCTGCCCGTCTCGAAGGGCAATAACTGAATATTGTCGAGCATGTAGACAGCCAGACTCTGTTCCGAAGGCGAAAATTCCGTCATGCGTGTGCGAAGGATCGTTTCGATGTCGATCTTCTCCGCACCAGGGCCTTCGGTCGCGCTATCATTGTCGGCATCTGTCATTGTCATCGTTCCCGCATGTCGTCCGCAAAGGTGGGGGGAATACCTTGCCCCCATATGCCTTCGTCGCAGTCCAGACACTCCTCTAGCTGGCGGGCGACCGCAAGCAACAGGTCTTCCCGACCGAACCGGGCGACCAACTGGCTGCCGATCGGCAAGCCGCTGAAGGATTTGCCAGTCGGTAGCGAGATCGCCGGCTGACCGGTACCATTGAACAGGGCGGTGAATGTTTCCTTGGGTTCGAGGTCGGCGAATACACCGTCCGCATCCATCCCCTGCCGGGCTGGATCATAGGTCCCCACAACCTCGGGCAAGATGGCGCTCGTGGGAGTTAGGAGCAGATCGTACTGGTTGAAAAAGCGGCCAACGCGTCGGGTCACCTCGTCATAGGTCGCGAGTGCATCGATCAGTACCGCACCGCTGATGGATGTTCCGTAGTTGTAAAGTGCAAGGACTGTATTGCCGACGGATCCGGGTTCGATTTTCCTGTTCATTTGTGCGGCAATGCCGGGAAGGCCTGATGCGCTGTCAGCGGCCCAGATGTTTTTCTGAGCCTCAAGAAACGCGGCATAGTCGAACTGCGGAGCAGCTTCTTCCACGTGGTGGCCAAGAGAGGACAGTAACAGCGCCGTCTTCTTAACAGCCTCGATGACTTCAGGATCACAAGCAGTTCCTGACCAGGATTCGATGCAGAGCGCGATGCGTAGCCCCCTCGGTGGCTGTTGGATTGCTTCGCTGTAGCTGCTCGTCGGACAGCAAATCTCGTAGCCGTCTCCAGCGTCCGGGCCATGGCAAAGATCCAACATCAGCGCGGTGTCGCGAACGGTCTTGGTCAACATGAATGCAGTCGCGAGGCCGAGAAGGGGAGCATTTGCGCGCGGAGATCCGGTGATGCGTCCACGTGACGGCTTCAGTCCGATCAGCCCGCAAAAAGAGGCGGGATTTCGGATAGAACCGCCGCCGTCACTACCCTGCGCAAACGGTACAATACCAGCGGCGACGGCCGCCGCTGCACCACCGCTCGAGCCTGCAACTCCCCGCATGTGATCCCAGGGGTTGGTCGTGCTCCCGTAGAGCAGTGTTTCCGTCGTGGCGGGTACGCCGAACTCCGAGCTGGTGGTGCGGCCGACATTGATCAGACCAGCATTCCTGAGGCGCTGCCAGTAGACGGCGTCATGCATCGCCCTGTTACCCCTGGCAAGCTGGCTGCCGAACTCTGCGGGACGCCCGGCCTCGACGGAAAAGTCCTTCGTCAATGTCGGGATTCCGTGGAGCGGGCCGCTGCCGGATTTTTCGGGAAGACGTTCCATGGCATCAGCGTACAGCTCGACCACGGCGTTGATCTTCGGATTGACTGCTGCAACCGCGTCCGTAACGCATTGCCCCAGTTCTTTTGGAGTCACGTCGCCATTTGCCAACAGTTGAGCGAGGCCGATCCCGTCATGGGTTACGTATTCATCGAGGCGCATGGCCCATTCCTTGTTCTGCGAGAGGCTTGAGGCGCGTGACTGAGCCGACGAGTTCGCGGGTGTAGCTATCTTGAGGCTTGTTCAGGACTTGCCGTGTTGGACCGCTCTCGACGATCCTGCCGCCCTTGAACACGTAGACACGCTGACAAATGCTGTTCACGACGCCGAGATCGTGGGAAATATAAAGAAGGGCGAGCCGTCGCTCACGTTGAAGTCTGTCCAGAAGTTCGAGGATTTGCGCCTGTGTGGTCACGTCAAGCGCGGATGTGATTTCGTCGGCGATCAACAATTCCGGTTCCAGGGAGAGGGCCCTCGCCAAGCCGACACGCTGGCATTGGCCGCCGGAAAGTTGCCGGGGGCGACGCTCTCGCAAAGCTTTCGGCAGTTCGACCATATCCAGCAGTTCGTCGGCGCGTGCCAGTGCTGTGCGTCGGTCCGAAAGTCCGTGCCGCCAAATAGGCTCGGCGACAGCATCCCGGACGGGCATTCGTGGATTTAGCGAGTCGTATGGATTTTGAAAGACCATCTGAACGCGTTGTTGGAACCGCAGGAGCTCCGCGCCGCGCAATTGATGCACATCGCTTCCTTCAAAGCGGATCGCGCCAACGCTCGGCTTGTTCTGCCTCACAATTGTCCGCGCAAGAGTACTTTTCCCCGAGCCGCTCTCGCCCACAATGCCAACGGTCTCTCCGGCTGCAATTTGCAGATCGACTTCGTTGAGCGCAAGGAAGGGTGTTCGTGATGCGGTGGAACCTAGAAAAGTGCCTCTTGCAATAAACGAGACGGAGAGCTTGTCGACGCTGATCAATGGGGCAGTCGCCAATCCTGTGGCGACTTGGTCGGACTTGCTCCAGCCGTCTGGCTGTGATGCGATTAGAAGCTGAGTGTAGGGATGTTGGGGGCGGTTGATAATTTCGGCGGTCGATCCCTGCTCGACGATTTCACCATTGCGCATGACGATCACGCGCGTGCATGTGTTGGCGACAGCGGCCAGATCGTGGGATATCAAGATGATCGAGAGGCCGAGGTTGGCGTTCAGATCGCGCAGCAGCTTGAGAATGCGTGCTTGGACGGTAACATCCAGTGCCGTTGTCGGCTCGTCGGCAATGAGCAGCTTCGGTCCGCAACCGATAGCCGCAGCTATCATGGCTCGCTGTTTCATGCCGCCGGAAAACTCGTGCGGATAAGAACGGGACTTTGCTGGTGCGTCGTGAATGCCCACGTCCTCGAGCAGTTGGATGGCCCGTTGCTCGGCCTCGCGCTTTGTGAGGCCCAGATGGCGCACCATCGGGGCCGCGACCTGCTGGCCAATGCGGCGAAGCGGGTCGAGGTGTGAGGCCGGGTTCTGGAAGATCATTCCGAGTTCGCGACCGCGAATTGAACACCAGTCAACGCCATTGAGGTCGAGGAGGCTTCGTCCCTCCAGCCGTACTGAGCCCATTGCTGCCGCAGCACTCGGAAGGATCCCCATCAAAGCACGGCACGTGAGGGATTTACCGGATCCGCTTTCCCCAACGATACCGAGGATGTCGCCGGCATGGACACTGAACGACACGCCTTTTACAGCCTCCAGGGATCCAAAGGCGATGGAAAGACCTTCGACCTCCAGCAAGGGCGGAGATTTGCTTGCCATGTTCATGCCGCCACCTTTCGACGCTGCAATTGACCGAGACCGTCGCCGAGGAAGGCGAAACCAAGGCCAAGCGATATGGCAGCGAGACCTGGGAAGAGGCAGATCCACCACGCTTGCTGGATGAATGCCTGTCCATCGGCGATGATGACACCCCACTCTGCGAGCGGCGGCTGCGCACCCATCCCCAGATAGCCAAAGCTCGCACCGGCCAGCATCACAAGCACGGCGTCACTCACGGCGTAGGCAATGACTGGCCCGATCGCATTCGGCAGAACGTGCTGAAAAAGAATCGACCGCTTCGGATAGCCGAGGCACTCGGCAGCGCGGACGTATTCGCTTTCGCGAACCGTGAGCACTTCCGCTCGGACCAGCCGCGCGTAGCTTACCCAGCCGACGATCGTCAGCGCGATGATGAAGTTGAGCAGGCCGGGCCCAAGCACGCCGACAATTGCCAGAACAAGAACGAAGAATGGAAAGGCAACGGTGAGGTCATAGATCCTCATAAAGACGCTATCGACCTTCCCTCCGAAATAGCCGCTGAGGAGGCCGATGATGGTCCCGATCACAAGCGGAGGCAGGACGCCAACAACGCAAAGAAACAGGTCGACGCGGGCGGCATGAATGACGCGAGAAAAAACGTCACGACCGACCTGGTCGGTGCCGAACCAATGATCTGCGCTGGGGGCAGCCAACATGCTGGTGATGTCGATCGTGTCCGGGTCATATGGCGCGATCACGGGAGCGGCCAGAGCGACGAGCAGCCAGCCGCCCAGAATGGCTATTGCCACGATCATCATCGGCGGCAATCGCATTGCAAATGCGTCGCCCCCAATTGAAGCGGGAGTATTCGACATTCTGGCTCCCTCAAAGCTGGATGCGTGGATCGATCGAAACCGACACAAGGTCGACCGCGAGCGTTACGACCACGGTGGAAAAGGCAAAGACGAGCGTCAGTCCCTGCACAACGTAGTAATCTCGACCAAGAAGCGCTCCCACCATAAGCGATCCAAGGCCAGGAATGGCGTAGACCGTTTCCACGATGATGGCTCCGCCGATCATGAAGGCGACCATGACGCCAAGCAGGTTGAGTGTCGGGAGAACGGCGTTGGGCAGGATGGTCTTCCAGAAGATCTCGCGCTCGCTTGCGCCTTGAGCACGCACCGCCGTTACGAAATCGGCCGTGGTCTTTTCGATCAACGCAGCGCGCAGGCTCTGGGTCAACACCGGAACGAGCCAGATCGCCGTCGACATCGCAGGCAGAAACATATGGTGCAGATGCTCGGTGAAGGTCTCACCGTAGCCAGAGACCGGGAACCACCCCAACGAAACGCCGAAGAAGCGCGACATCATTATTCCCAGCCAGAACACTGGAATCGTCAAGCCAACAATACCGATGATCCGGATCGTCTGGTCGGCCGCGCCACCAGGCTTGCGGGCGCTCGTGATAGCCAATGCGATCGTCGGCGGAACAGCAAGGACGATGACGTATCCTGTGAGGAATAAAGTCGGCCACATGAACTGCAAAATCAGCTCGCTCACCGGGCGCTGAAACCGCAGCGATTGTCCGATATCACCACCGAGCAGATTGGTGATGTAGGTAAGGTACTGGTGCCAGAGCGGCTGGTCCAAGCCGTAGTGTGAACGAATTGCCGCAATGGTCTCGGGACTGGCGCGATCGCCTGCCAAGAGGCGGGCAGGATCGCCAGGTGCCAGGTGCAGCAACACAAACGTGACGACGCTGATACCCAACATCACGGCAAGGAGCTGCAGCATGCGCCGCGAAACGAGGGATAGAATGCTCAAGCTGGTTCTCCGGCGAGAGAGGATGGCGGCGCATGGTGTAAACACGCCGCCATCCGGCCTCAGTTACTTGGCGACCGTCGTGTCTTCGAGGGTCCACTGGAGGGAAGGAGTAAGCTTGATCCCATCGAGATCCCTCGAATAGGCAACCGCGTTCGGAGCATAGAAGAGGGGGATCTGAGACACTTCTTCGGTCGTGATCCGCTGGATCTCCTTGTAGATCTCTCTTCGTTTCTGCGGGTCTGCTTCCTTGGTTCCCTTTTCGACGAGCTCGTCAACCTTAGGATTGGAATAGAAGGTGTTGTAGGAGTTGGAACCGCAGGTGCCGCAGACTGCCCACCGTACGGCCAGATCGGGATCGGGCGTCTCGTTGTACCACCAGTTCGCGGCCGCATCGTATTCGCCCTTGCCGGTGGCGTCCCACCAAGCGCCTGAGTCTACGTTCACGATGACTGGCTTCAGGCCGATCGCTTGCCACTGCGCCTGCAACAACAATGCCATCTGCTGCTCTGTCGCGCCTGATGTTGCGAGGATCTTCACCTCGTGCCCAGCCATCCCGGACTCCGCTAGCAACTCCTTTGCCTTGGCGGGATCAAAGGGGATGCCGGGGTGATCCTTGTCATGGAAATCGATGCTGCCGGGCAGGGTGGTGTTGGCCGGTTCTGCGTAACCACGAGTGATCGCCGTTGCCATGGCTTTGTTGTCGATCGCGTAGGCCGCAGCCTGCCTTGCCTTCATGTTCGAAAACGGTTCTCGCTTATGGTTGAGCAAGGTCATGTAGATGGTGGTCGAAGGCTCGAGCCGCATATCGATGTTGTCTGTCGCCTTCAGATCGTCGATCTGGGACCACGGCACCGCGCGCATCACTTCAGCTTCTCCGGCCTTCAGCATGGCTGCTCGCGTCTCAGGAGAGGCGACTTCTCTCAGCTCGACAGTCGCGTCCGACTTTGGATAGCCGCTGCGCCAGTAGTGCTCGTTCGGTTGCAGTACGAGTTTCTCGTTTGGCTTCCATTCCTTGACGGCATATGGGCCTGACGTGACTTGTGCGCTGGTGAAGGCTTTTTCTGCACCCCGCGCCTCAACATCGACTTTGGAGACGATTCCCATATTCCAGATTTCAAGGTTGCCCAGGAATGGGGCGAACGCCGACTTCAGTTTGATCTCCACGGTCTTCGGATCTTTGGCCGTGATGGTTTCCATTGCACCCAGCGGGGCCGGGTAGGCTGACTGCTTGTCGCTCTGTTGCGTGAGAGGCTGAAGACAACGTCGTCTGCCGTGATCGGAGTCCCGTTCGAGAACTGGGCGTCACGCAGATGGAACGTGTAAGTCTCGCCATTCTCCGAAACATCCCAGCTTTCCGCCAGCCCCGGTTCCAGCTCACCGGTGGTTGGATTGCGCTGCAGCAGGCGCGCATAGAGCTGACCATAGGTCTCGATGTTGCCCGCCGCGGCAGAGCGCATCGGGTCGAGAGCCGTCGTCTGGTAGGGGGAAACGATGCGGATCAGCTCTGAAGCCAAAACAGGCTGGTTAGCGAGAACTGCAACGCTCAGAGAAAGGGTTGCCGCAATCAGCGAGAGTTTTGTCGATGTGCCCATGGTCGCGCCTCCCAACGCAATTTTGTTGTCCGTGGTCTGAGATGGAGATTATGTTATAAAAAAAACACGTGTCAACATTTAGGGTGGAAATATATCATCCACTTGAACTCGCTCAGCGGCTCATAGGTGCGCTACTAAATTCGTGATCCGAAACCTCGCATGCAAACAAGAGACCTTGCTCGACAGGAATTGTCTTCATCCGTAGAGCGTTTACAGTTCGCGCAAGCGCCGAGGCAACGAGCATGGACATGGACATGGACATGGAAGAGGAACGCATCGAACGACGATTGGCAGCCATCTTGGCGGCCGATGTCGTCGGCTACAGCCGCCTCATGAGCACAAACGAGGTGGGAACACTGCTGGCGTTGAAGACGCACCGCAAGGAACTGATCGACGTCCAGGTCGCGGAGCATGGCGGGCGCATCGTCAAGTTGATCGGCGATGGTATCCTCGTCGAGTTCCCCAGTGTGGTGAAGGCAGTCGAATGCGCGGCGAACATCCAGCGCGATATGCTCGTGCGCAATTCCCAGGTGCCGGAAGACCGACGTATCGAGTTTCGCATAGGCATCAACCTCGGGGACGTCATCCTTGACCAGGACGACATATACGGCGACGGCGTCAATGTCGCCGCGCGCATCGAAAGCATTGCCAGGCCCGGAGGGGTGTCGGTGTCCGCCATCGTGCGCGACAGCGTGCATGGACAACCCGACCTGCAGTTCGAGGATACCGGCGAGCAGAAGCTGAAGAACATCGATCGTCCGGTGCGCGTGTTCAACGTCTATTTCAGTGTTCCGTCCTCGCCGGACGCAACGGCGCGCGCGGCCGGACAAGAACCAGCATCTGCAGGTGTGGCATCCGGGAAGCCATCGATCGCGGTCCTGCCCTTTCTCAACATGAGCAACGATCCCGAGCAGGAGTTTTTCGCCGACGGCATCACCGAGGATGTCATTACCGACCTGTCGAAGATTTCCGCGCTCTTCGTGGTCGGCCGCAATTCGGTGTTCACCTACAAGGGAAAAGCGGTGGATCTGCGGGAAGCTGCACGAGAGCTCGGTGTGAGATTCCTGCTTGAAGGCAGTGTGCGCAAGGCGGGCCAGCGGGTGAGGGTCACGGCGCAACTCATCGACGGTCGCGACGGCGGCCATCTGTGGGCCGACCGTTACGACCGCGACCTCTCTAACATTTTCGCCGTGCAGGACGAAATCACGCACGCGATCGTAGACCAGCTCAAAGTCAAGCTTCTGCCGGTGGAGAAGGAGGCGATCGACGAAGCGCCTACCCGCAATGTCGAGGCTTACACCGACTATCTGCGGGGCCGGCAATTGTTCCATGTCGGAACGAAGACATCGCTGACCTTGGCGCGAACAATGTTTGCCAGAGCGACCGAGCTCGATCCTCTCTACGCGCGGGCCTATGCCGGTCTGGCGGATTGTGATTCACGCCTCAGGTCAAAGCACGGTGGTACGGTACCGGTCGAGCAGATTCTCGCCACCCTGGACAAGGCATTGTCAATCAATCCGAACTTGGCGGAAGCCCATGCCGCGCGCGGCTTTGCCTTGATGGTCGCCGATCGGCGCGCCGAGGCCCTGGCGAGTTTCGAGACTGCGCTCTCGCTCGATGACACCTGCCATGAGGCGCACTATCACTATGCCGACTACTGCGTCACAGGGAGCGATTTCGCGGGAGCAGCGCGACACTACATCCGGTGCCTGGAGCTCAAGCCGGATGACTACATTTCACCCGCTCTGCTGCTGAACGTGCTGCGTACGCTTGGGCGAGAGCATGAGGCGGACGAATACGCGCGTCTCGGTATAAGGCGAGCCGAGGAGGCTCTGAGGCTGCATCCAGAAGATTCAAAACCGGCCCAATTGGGAGCGGCAGCACTGGCAACACTGGGCGAGCGGGAGCGGGCGTTGGAATGGCTCAACCGGGCCTTGGCGATTGATCCCGATGACAACAGCGCTCGCTACAATGCCGCCTGCGTCTATTCCCTGCTCGGTGAGATCGACAGGGCGATAGACCTACTGGAGGTCTATCTGAGACAGGTAGGGCCCGACCTGAAACGATGGTTCAAGAACGATTCCGATCTCGACCCGATTCGGGGGCATCCTCGATATCAGACACTGCTTGAGCTTGCCGCTCAGGCGAAGATGCCGGCGTGAGGGATGAGCGACCGCGCCGCCAAGAGCGGGGGCGGTCTAATCGGAACGTTACCTCGGAAATCCGAGTAAATTTATGTTGTGGCAAATGAAAAATCTGATTTACTGACGCGGTGCTACTTGGCTTTCGGGGGATATTGCCGATGGTGTTTACCCGCAGGGATACTTTGCTTGGTGGTTTAGCGTTGCTCGGCACCGGGGCCGTCCAAAATCCAGCGTCCGCTGCGGCAGCTTCCTATTTTTCCGGCACCACCATCGACAATGGCGTAGCGTTCCGAAGCACCAACTATGCAAAGATCGACAGGAAGTGGCACCGCCAGGTTGTCAAGTATTTCAGCAGCGAGCCTATCGGTACTGTCGTCGTCGATACCAAACACCATTTTCTCTATCTGATCATGGAGAACAAGACCGCCATCCGCTATGGCGTTGGTGTCGGCCGCGACGGCTTCAAATGGTATGGCCGCGCCACGATTGACCAGAAAGCGCTTTGGCCGCGCTGGACGCCGCCGCCGGAGATGCGTGAGCGCCACCCTGAGCTGCCTGAATTCGTGGCAGGAGGGTCACCGAAGAATCCGCTTGGCCCGCGTGCCATGTATCTGCTCCGCGATGGTGTCGACACTGGCTATCGCTTCCACGGCACGCTGGAGCCGGGCAGTATCGGCAAGGACGCTTCCAGTGGCTGCATCCGCATGTTCAACGAAGATGCCATCGATCTCTATCAGCGCTGCCCCATCGGCACTGCGGTACAGGTTTTGCCACACATTGCCGACCAGGCCGAAAGCGCCGCTCAGGTCAGCCAAGCAACCTCGGTCGAATGAGGAACACCCCTTGATGTCTATGTTGACCGGATACACGAGGCTCCTTTCCTCTGCGGCCATGCTTCTATTCCTCGCCGCCTGCAACACCACCGAAATCGCCGCTGTGGAGGAGCCTGCTGTTGCGCCGATGACCGGACAAACCAACGATCCAGCGCCGGGGTTCGAGAATGTCTCGGCCGGCAGCAAAGAGGATTTTATCCTGAATGTCGGCCGTCGAACGTACTTTACTCAGGATTCAGCGGCGCTCGACGCCGTCGCCATGGCAACTCTGGACAAGCAGGCGATCTGGCTCAACAGCAACCCGCGTTGGCTGGTCAAGGTCCAAGGATTTGCCGATGATTCCGGCGCTGCGTCAAAGATGGTGACGCTATCTCAGAAGCGCGCCGATGCGGTGATGGCCTATCTTGTGTCGAAGGGCGTAGACCCCAACCGTATGTGGGCCAAGGGTTACGGCAACGATCGCGAGGTCCGGGATTGCACGGATCGCTCTTGCAAGGTGCAGAACCGGCGCGTGGTCTCCAATCTGCGCACAGAACGGGACACACTCTGATCGGCAGGTCGCCAGTGCCCTTCGGACAAGTGAGATGAACTGAGGATATGACCGCTTGGCCGAAAGCGGACAGCGTGGATCCTCCATCTGCCGATGTGCTCTCCGCGTCGTACAGGCGCTGCGCAGACTAGGCGACGTAGGTTCTGCCTAGATCACGAACGCTGCCCGGGTGCCGTCTACGACGAACTGCACCGCAAGCGCTGCGAGGATGACGCCCAGGAGCCGCGTCAGGATCGCCCGGCCAGTCACGCCAAGATAGCGGTCGACGCGCTCGGCGATCACCAGCGTGAGGTAGACGACGGCCACGCACAGCGCGATAACGCCGATCAGCGCGCCGCGGCCCACCGGTGAAGACAGCGATCCGGACAGGAGGATCGTCGCGGAAATGGCGCCGGGCCCGGCGATCAGCGGTAGGGCGAGCGGAAACACCGCGATGTTGCGGATGTGATCCTTGGTGATCGCCACCTCCGAGGTCTTCTCTTTCCGTTCCTGGCGGCGCTCGAAGACCATCTCGAAGGCGATGGTGAAGAGCAGAAGGCCGCCGGCGATGCGAAAGGCCGCGATGGATATGCCGAGCAGGCCGAGGATCCCGGCGCCGAAAACCGCAAACGTGGCGAGGATGGCGAAGGCGATGATCGATCCGCGCAGCGCGACCTGCTTGCGTTCGGCACGGTTCATCCCGACCGTCAGGCCGAGAAAGATCGGCGCGAGCCCTGGCGGGTCGAGCGTCACGAGCATGGTCGTGAGCGCATTGACGACCAATTCATAATCGTACATCCGGCCATCCCCCTTGCCGATCCGACGCATTCTTCGATGCGCTTTTGACGTCATTGTTAGGGGAGAGACGCACCCAAGTGAAGGGGGCGGCGTTGTCGCTGTCGGGCGGTGCCATCAAATTGCGGCATTTGGCGGATTTCTGGCAAAAGACTGTTCAAAACCTTCTGCAAAATTGGCGTGGTTCAAGCCGTTAGGCTATAAAATCCCGACTGATTCTGAACAAAGATCGTGATCGAAATTGACAGAGCAAACGACCCCCGGCGGCAAGTCCCCTTCCGGCATTGAGCCCATTTCCATCACCGCGGAAATGCAGCGCTCCTATCTCGACTACGCCATGAGCGTCATCGTGAGCCGCGCGCTGCCCGATGTCCGGGACGGCTTGAAGCCGGTGCACCGGCGCATCCTCTTCAGCATGAGCGAGATGGGGATCGACTGGAACAAGAAATATGTGAAGTGCGCGCGCGTCACCGGTGACGTGATGGGTAAATACCATCCGCACGGGGATGCGGCGATCTACGATGCACTGGCTCGTCTGGCACAGGACTGGTCGCTTCGGCTGCCGCTGATCGACGGCCAGGGCAATTTCGGTTCCGTGGATGGCGATCCACCGGCCGCACAGCGTTACACCGAGTGCCGCCTCGAGAAGGCCGCGCACAGCCTCCTCGACGATCTCGACAAGGAAACGGTCAATTTTCGCGAAAACTACGACGGCACCCTGCAGGAACCGTCGGTGCTGCCGGCGAGATTTCCGAACCTGCTCGTCAACGGCGCCGGCGGTATCGCCGTCGGCATGGCGACGAACATCCCGCCACACAACCTTTCGGAAGTCATCAGCGGCTGCGTCGCGCTGATCGACAATCCGGCGATCGACTTGCTCGATCTGATGCAGATCATCCCTGGCCCGGATTTCCCGACCGGCGCGTTGATCCTTGGCCGTGCCGGCATCCGCCAGGCCTACGAGACCGGCCGTGGCTCGGTCATCATGCGTGGACGCGCCCACATCGAGCCGATGCGCGGCGACCGCGAGCAGATCATCATCACCGAGGTTCCCTATCAGGTGAACAAGGCGACGATGATCGAGAAGATGGCCGAACTGGTGCGTGAAAAGCGCATCGAAGGCATCTCGGACCTGCGCGACGAATCCGACCGCGAAGGATACCGCGTCGTCATCGAGCTGAAGCGCGATGCGAACGCCGAGGTCATCCTCAACCAGCTTTATCGCTATACCCCGCTGCAGACCTCCTTCGGCTGCAACATGGTGGCGCTGAACGGCGGCAAGCCGGAGCAGATGACGCTGCTCGACATGCTGCGCGCCTTCGTGTCCTTCCGCGAGGAGGTCGTCAGCCGCCGGACGAAGTATTTGCTGCGCAAGGCGCGGGACCGGGCCCACGTGTTGGTCGGCCTCGCCATTGCCGTTGCCAACATCGATGAGATCATCAACCTGATCCGCCACGCGCCCGATCCGCAGACGGCCCGCGAGCAGTTGATGGTACGCCGCTGGCCGGCGATGGATGTCGAACCGCTGATCCGCCTGATCGACGATCCCCGCCACCGCATCAACGACGACCTGACCTACAATCTTTCCGAGGAGCAGGCCCGCGCCATCCTTGAATTGCGACTGGCGCGCTTGACCGCACTCGGTCGCGATGAAATCGCCGATGAACTGAACAAGATCGGCGAGGAAATTCGCGACTATCTGGACATCCTGGCTTCGCGCCTGCGCATCCAGGCGATCGTCAAGGACGAGATGATCGCGATCCGTGACGAGTTCGGTACGCCGCGCCGGACGGAGATCGCCGATTTCGGTCCCGACATGGACGATGAAGACCTGATCGCCCAGGAAGACATGGTGGTGACGGTGTCGCACCTCGGCTACGTCAAGCGTGTGCCGTTGACGACCTATCGGGCGCAGCGCCGCGGCGGCAAGGGTCGCTCCGGCATGGCAACGCGCGACGAGGATTTCGTCACGCGTCTCTTCGTCGCCAATACGCATACGCCGGTGCTGTTCTTCTCCTCGCGTGGCATCGTCTACAAGGAGAAAGTCTGGCGGTTGCCGATCGGAACGCCGCAGTCGAAGGGCAAGGCGCTGATCAACATGCTGCCGATCGAACCGGGTGAGCGCATCACCACGATCATGCCGTTGCCCGAGGACGAAAGCACCTGGGAAAACCTGGACGTCATGTTTTCGACGACGCGCGGCACCGTGCGGCGCAACAAGCTGTCGGACTTCGTGCAGGTCAACCGCAACGGCAAGATCGCAATGAAGCTCGAGGAGGAGGGCGACGAGATCCTCTCCGTTGAAACCTGCACCGATCAGGACGACGTGCTTCTGACGACCGCGCTCGGCCAGTGCATCCGCTTCCCGGTCGACGACGTGCGCGTCTTCGCCGGCCGCAACTCGGTCGGCGTGCGTGGCATTTCGATGGGGGCAGGGGATCGGATCATATCCATGACGATCGTCGGTCACGTCGATGCAGAGCCGTGGGAACGTGCCGCCTATCTCAAGCGCTCGGCCGCTGACCGGCGGGCCGCCGGTGCCGAAGTGGAAGACATCGCATTGGTTGGCGAGGAGGTCACGGAAGAAGGCCAACTCTCCGATGAACGCTACGAGGAACTGAAGGCACGCGAACAGTTCGTTCTGACCGTATCAGAGCGGGGCTTCGGCAAGCGGTCGTCGTCCTACGACTTCCGCACCTCGGGCCGCGGCGGCAAGGGTATCCGCGCCACCGACACGTCGAAGACCAACGAGATCGGCGAACTGGTCGCGGCCTTCCCGGTCGGCGAGGCGGACCAGCTGATGCTCGTCTCGGACGGCGGCCAGTTGATCCGGGTGCCGGTCGACGGAATCCGTGTTGCCAGCCGCGCGACGAAGGGCGTGACGATCTTCTCCACCGCCAAGGATGAGAAGGTCGTTTCCGTGGAGCGCATCAACGAGCCCGATGGCGACGACGAGGCGAACGGCGAGGCCGCTTTGGATGGCGACAACGGCGCGACCAGCGCCGTGGAATGACTGCTCCGCACCTGCGGATGCACGGACAAATAACAAAAGGCCGGGGGAAACCCGGCCTTTTGTTATTTCGGTTCCTAGAATCGTGGCGCTCAGGGGCGACCAAGGAAGCGGCTCGCCCGAGCTAGCTTTCGGTATCTGTGTCATTGCTTCTCGCTCGACCCACTCGACGCAGACGGCGCGGGGCGGTGGGCGCCTGGTACAGCTCATCGCGCAAGGCGGACATGGTGGCGGCGATCAGAAGAACGAACATCGTCATGCTGAGCAGAGCGAGTGCCATCGTCGTGTTCCTTCCAGTTGCTGAAACGACCTGTGATGACACGGCAATGGCGTCGCACCACCTTTTGTTCCGTATCGTTACGGTCCGAGATCCGCCTAGCTCCAGCCGCCTCCCTGCGAACGCAACGCCGGGGACAGAGGCCCAACAATCTATTGCTTCTGGCGCCGCCGCGTGACACAACGCGGCAAACGGGAAAACGCCATGGCTGTTGCCTTCTATCCGGGTTCCTTCGACCCGATCACCAACGGACATCTCGACGTGCTGGTCCAGGCGCTCAACATTGCGCCGAAGGTCATCGTCGCGATCGGCATCCATCCGGGCAAGGTACCGCTGTTTTCTTTCGATGAGCGCGCCGACATGATCCGGCGGGCGATCGCCGAGACGCTGCCTGCGCGCTCGGGTGACGTTTCCGTCGTGGCCTTCGACAAGCTCGTCGTTGACGCTGCACGCGAGCACAAGGCGCATTTGCTGATCCGCGGCCTGCGCGACGGCACCGACCTCGACTACGAAATGCAGATGGCCGGCATGAACCAACAGATGGCCCCGGACGTTCAGACCGTATTCCTGCCCGCCGGCACGGCATCGCGGCCCATAACCGCCACATTGGTTCGCCAGATCGCCGGTATGGGCGGAGATGTCAGCGCCTTTGTTCCCAAGGTTGTCAATGCGGCACTGATAGCGCGCAAGCGACCCTGATAGTCACAACGAAATGGAGTGATCATGAAACTCTTGAAGATCGCGTTTGCGGGTGCCTTGCTTCTTGCGACCGCCACCGGCAGCGTCTGGGCGCAGGCGAAGGAATACCTGACGATCCAGCTGAAGGACGGTCCGGTCGTCATCGAACTGCGCCCCGATATTGCGCCGAAGCACGTGGAGCGCATGAAGGCGCTTGCGGCGGCCGGCGAATATGACAACGTCGCGTTCCACCGCGTGATCGACGGCTTCATGGCCCAGACCGGCGACGTGCAGTACGGCGACATGGAGAGCGGCTTCAACCCGGCCGCAGCCGGTACCGGCGGCTCCTCGCAGCCGGATCTTCCGGCCGAGTTCTCCGACGTGCCGTTCGAGCGCGGCACCGTCGGCATGGCGCGCGCGCAGGATCCCAACTCCGCCAACTCGCAGTTCTTCATCATGTTTGCGCCGGGCGACTTCCTCAACGGCCAGTACACCGTTGTTGGCAAGGTGGTGGAAGGCATGGAGAACGTCGACAAGATCAAGCGCGGGGACCAGGCCAACAATGGTTCCGTCACCGATCCCGACCGGATGATCAAGGTCACGGTTGGAAAATAAGCTCCAGAGGCATTCCGCCCTCTTCGGATCGCGGAACGCCTCTAACCTTTCGTATTCACGCAATTCCGGAGCAAGACCGCTGCGTCGCTTGCCGGAATTGCTCTAGAGCAAGGAGAAAGACCATGGCCGAGATCAAGGATCCGGAAAATACCATCATCATGGAAACCTCGAAGGGCAAGGTCGTGATCCAGCTTCTGCCGGACCTCGCACCCGGTCACGTTGCCCGAATCAAGGAACTGACGCGCGAGGGCGCCTATGACGGCGTGGTATTCCACCGCGTCATCGAGGACTTCATGGCGCAAACGGGCGACGTGCAGTACGGCAAGACCGGCGGCAAGGACTTCAATCCGGCCCGCGCCGGCATGGGCGGCTCCGACAAGCCGGACCTGAAGGCCGAATTCTCCAACATGAGCCACGTGCGCGGCACGTGCTCGATGGCCCGCAGCCAGATGCCGAACTCGGCCAACTCGCAGTTCTTTATCTGCTTCACCGACTCGCCCTGGCTGAACAAGCAGTATTCGGTCTGGGGTCAGGTGATCGAAGGCATGGAGAACATCGACAAGATCAAGCGCGGCGAGCCCGTGCGCGATCCGGACACCATCATTTCGATGAAGGTCGCAGCCGACGCCTGATGTCGTCGTCGAACAAACGAACCCGCCTTGGCCCATCCGGCGCCGGGGCGGGTTTCCCTTTTTTGCGAAAATAGGTTATCGGCAGGACCAAACCCGGTACAAGAACGACAATGCGCATAGACCTGTTCGATTTCGAGCTCCCCGAGGAGCGCATCGCGCTGCGCCCGATAACGCCGCGCGAAGACGCGCGCCTGCTCGTCGTGCAACCGGAGCATCCGTCGGCCTTCGCCGATCGTCATGTCGGCGACCTGCCGGATCTTCTCGAGGCGGGCGATGCGCTTGTCTTCAACGACACACGGGTCATTCCCGCGCAGCTCGAGGGCATTCGGCACCGGGACGGTGCCGGTTCCCAGCAGGTATCGGCGACCCTGCACATGCGCATCGCCACTGACCGCTGGAAGGCCTTCGCCAAGCCCGGCAAGCGCATCAAGGTCGGCGACCGCATCTCGTTCGGCCACGAGGGCAGGGTGTGCCTGCTCGGCTCGCTCGACGCGACCGTCGAGGAAAAGGGTGAGGGCGGCGAGGTGACGCTGCGCTTCGACTTCCACGGCCCCGTTCTGGATGAGGCGATCGCGACCGTCGGCCACATTCCGCTGCCGCCCTATATCGCCTCCAAGCGCGAGGACGACGAGGCCGACCGGAGCGACTATCAGACCATCTATGCCCGCGAGGAGGGTGCCGTTGCAGCCCCCACCGCCGGCCTGCACTTCACCGAGGCGCTGTTCGAAAAGCTGGACCGCAAGGGTGTTGAGCGCCATTTCGTCACGCTGCATGTCGGGGCGGGAACGTTCCTGCCGGTCAAGGCGGACGATACCGACGACCACGTCATGCACCAGGAACTCGGCTACGTGTCGAAACGCACCGCCGATGCGCTGAATGCGGTCAAGGCGAGGGGCGGGCGCATCGTCTGCGTCGGCACGACATCGTTGCGGCTGCTCGAAAGCGCAGCCTCCGAGGACGGCACGATCGAGCCCTGGTCCGGCGCGACGGGGATCTTCATCACCCCCGGCTACCGCTTCCGCACGGCCGACATGCTGATCACCAACTTCCACCTGCCGAAGTCGACGCTGTTCATGCTCGTCTCGGCTTTCTCCGGCCTCGACACGATGCGCGCCGCCTATGGGCATGCCATCGACACCGGCTACCGCTTCTATTCGTACGGCGACGCCAGCCTGCTCTTCCGGAAAGATCCATGACCGAACGTTTTGAATTCAAGCTGCTTGCGACCGATGGCAAGGCACGGCGCGGCGAAGTCAGCATGCCGCGCGGCACGATCCGCACGCCCGCCTTCATGCCGGTTGGTACCGTCGGCACCGTCAAGGCGATGTACCTCGACCAGGTGCGCGAACTCGGCGCCGACATTATCCTCGGCAATACCTACCATCTGATGCTGCGCCCCGGTCCCGAGCGCGTCGCGCGACTGGGCGGCCTGCACAACCTGATCCGCTGGCCGTGGCCGATCCTGACGGATTCCGGCGGGTTCCAGGTCATGTCGCTGTCGGGTCTGCGCAAGCTCGACGAGAAGGGTGTCACCTTCAAGAGCCATGTGGACGGCTCGCTGCACCACATGTCGCCGGAGCGATCGATCGAAATCCAGGGGCTGCTCGACAGCGACATCCAGATGCAGCTCGACGAGTGCGTCCGCCTTCCGGCAGAACCGAAGGAAATCGAGCGGGCAATGGAGATGTCCTATCGCTGGGCGGAGCGCTGCAAGGTGGCCTTCGGCGACCAGCCGGGCAAGGCGATGTTCGGCATCGTCCAGGGCGGTGACATTCCCGAACTGCGTGTCCGCTCGGCGCAGGGGCTCGCCGGCCTCGACCTCAAGGGCTATGCGATCGGCGGCCTGGCCGTCGGCGAGCCGCAGGCGGTCATGCTCGACATGATCGACACGACCTGCCCGCATCTGCCAACCGAAAAGCCGCGCTATCTGATGGGGGTGGGGACGCCAGACGACATCCTCAAATCGGTCGCGCACGGCATCGATATGTTCGACTGCGTGATGCCGACCCGCTCGGGCCGCCACGGCCTTGCCTTTACCCGCAACGGCCGCATCAACATTCGCAATGCCCGCCATGCGGAAGACTTGCGACCGCTCGACGAGCAATCGAACTGCCCGGCGTCGCGGGACTACTCGCGTGCGTACCTGCATCATCTCGTGCGGGCGAACGAATCGCTCGGCGGAATGCTGCTCACCTGGAGCAACCTAGCTTACTACCAGGACCTGATGGCTGGCATTCGTGCGGCGATCGAGCAGGGGCGCTACGCCGACTTCATGGCGGAAACGCAGGACACCTGGGCGCGCGGCGAAGCCGAGGCCAAGAAAGCGGCCTGAGACGCGTGCACGTCGCTGTTCCAAGCTGTCAGATGTCGGAGCCCGGACCCGACGGCTGCATGTAGACCCCGTTGATCTTGTAGCTGCCATCCGGCTGCCGGATCACCTGGTAGATCACCGTCCAGTCCTTGCCGTCGCTGCCGGTGATCAGCACTTCCTGCAACACCGTGCCGTCCGACACCTTGCTGCGGCCAAAGGCGAAGTTTCCGGGGCGGTACACCGGCCCGTAGCCGCGCTTGACCATGTCGAAGAATAAAGTTTCGTCGGGAAACTTCTCACGGATGGTCGGGGAGGCGAACGAGTAGGCCGCCGTGGCGTCGTCGTGCAGGAAGGCGTCGATCTGGCGCTCGATGACGATCTGCGCCGAATCGACGGGTTCGCCCGCCAAAACAACAGGCGACGCGGGCATGGCCAACAAAGAGATCGCGACGGCTGCTGGAACGAACCTCATGGCAAACGCTCCGTTGCTCTTTCTTCAGAGTAGACCAATTGCCTGCACTTAAAAGTGGGTGGCCGCTTGGAAGTTCGCGCAGAGGAATCGATAAAAGTGAATGAGAACAAGCGTTTATTTTGTCATTCTAAACTAGTTGACAGCCTTTCAATTGTTCGTGAAATCCCGATCTGACGTTCGTTTGCATAGTGGACGAGGCGGGATTAGTCGGATCTCTGCAACCTGGCTCACTGTGTCGTGGGGCGAGGCGTCGGTCCTCAAGACGACGCGTGTGTCCCGAGGGCGGTCACGATTGCATCGGCCTCCTTGCCGTACATTTCCTCGTAGTGATCGAAGGACTTGGCGAAATAACCGATACCCTGCGTCGCCGATCGCAGCGACCGTGCCAACTCGTCGAGCACGTTGCCCGGAACCAGCGCGCGAAACGTATCCCAACCCTTGGCGGCCTCGTCGCGGTCAAATCCGAGGACCTGCCCCTTTAGCGCCGAGACGATCTGAACCAGGCCGCCTGTGTAGATGGAGGGTATGTGGATCTCGACACGGAGGATCGGCTGCATCAGGACCGGTGACGCCTGCGACAATGCCTGGCGCACGCCCATCTTGCCGGCGGTCCGGAAGGCGTATTCCGAGCTGTCGACCGTGTGATGTTGTCCGTCGGTGAGGGTCACCCCGACATCGATGACGCCGAAGCCCAGCGGGCCTTTCTCCATCGCTTCGCGGGCGCCGGATTCGACCGCCGGAATGAAATTCCGTGGCACGGCGCCGCCCTTGACGACCTCCGCAAAGGAAAAGCCGTAGCCGCGCTCGTTCGGGTGGATGCTCAGCTTGACATCGGCAAACTGCCCAGCGCCGCCCGTCTGCTTGCGGTGGCGATAGTGCACGTCGGACGCCTTGGATACTGTCTCCCGGTAGACCGGGTGCGGTGGCTGCTCGGTGACCGCGATGTGGAAAACGTCGTTCAATGCCTTGCTGACTTCGCGCAGGTGCAATGGTCCCTGCACGCTGACGAGATAGGCGCCAGATCCCTCTTCCTGGGTCACCAGAAGACCGCGATCGGCTTCCGCGAGCTTCGCCAGCGTGCCGGACAGCTTGGTTTCGTCGCGTTCGCTTTCGGGCACCAGGATGCGGTCGAGCATCGGCGACGGCGGCGCGGTCCAGTCGGGGGCTGCAAGCGCCGAATTGGCAGTGATGAGGGCAGGAACCGGCAGACGGTCCGATTTAACCGTCGCGAATACCTCGCTCGGGGCTGGCATGCCGTTGGCGAGCGGCCGGCCGGTGATCGGGTCCTGCAGGCTGCCCAGGGCGAACTCTCCCTGGGACGTTTGCTTCATTTCGTTCAAGGCGCGCGCCAGCACCGTCTTGCCGATGTTCTGTCGGTGGAAGGCATGAAAGGTCACCGCGGCAAGAGCTCCGTCCGAGATGTCCGCCGCGCTCGCCAATCGGCCGCGAAGCGCCTCGACGGGCGGCGCTTCATGACGCAACGCCTTCATGAGGCGCATGATTCCGTTGCTGTGGCTGGCCGCGCCGATAAAGACCGGGGTGATCTGGTTCTGCCTCAAGATGCGCGAGGCAATGGAGTAGATCGCGGCGCTGTCCGGCTGCCGGTCTTCAATCAACTCTTCCAGCAACCAGTCGTCGAACTCAGACAGTTGCTCGAGCAGTCCCGTACGCGCGTCGTGCTCCTGTTCCGCCAAGTCCTGCGGGATCGCAACCAGAGACGATGTCTGGCCCTCGCGGTACCGCCAGGCTCGCTCCGAGATCAGGTCGACGGCGCCAACGATCGTTTCGCCCTCGCGAATGGGAATCTGCCGCAGAACCAGGGTGTGGCTTGCATAGTCCTGCAGCGCGGCGATCACGTCGCGAATTCGCCCGCGCGGCTCGTCTATGCGATTGATGAAGATGATGCAGGGCGTGCCGGAGGCTTCGATGAACCGGAGATAAGGTGCGGCAAGCACGGCCTCCTCCGGGGTCGGCGAGACGCACAGGATGCAGGCGTCGCTTGCCAGAAGCGTCTGCTGGGCGTGCGCCAGCGATTCGATCGAGCCCGGCGCGTCGAGTGCGCACCAGAATTCACCGGCGAACTCGAACTGGCAGAGGTTCAGGCCGTAAGGGGAGGTGGCTTTTCGCGCTGTTCCTTCCAACGCCGCCAACTTGTCGACGAGCGTTGATTTCCCCGTCTGCGAAGGTCCCATTACGGCAAAGCAGCGCATCGGCATTCCTCCCATTGCCAGGATCCCAACACTCTCCTTTTTGCAGGATGACGCGAAGCCGCGCGAAGCGCCAGAGAGATATTGATATTTCTTGATCGCCGGCGGGCGAGGACCAGACACACGATGCGATCGCCTCGGCGTCTGCGCCGATGACGACGGCACCGCCAAGCTTCCAGGCGAAGGTCAAAAATCTATCTGCGCGAAGGTCGATTTCATGGTCGCGGCTGCGCAATCCGTGCAATGCGCGAAACGGTTGCGGGCCTCGCCACCGCGGTGCGAACCACGCCGTAATGAGAACGGTAAGGCGCTGCCGGCGAGGCGCATTTTCCACTCGATGGATGCAAAATTAACCTTTTGTTAACCATGAATCGCCTAGTTATTGGGAACCAAAAATTAACAAAGATCCCCAAAGTGTTAACAGAACCTCGCTCGATCCGCATCAAGGGCCGATCCTTCCTGGCGCTTATGCTTTCACCGGAACTGCCGCTCGGTGATTGGCTTACCCGGCTTGACGATCTTGCCGCACGCTCGGCAGGCTTCTTCCTGGAAAGGCCGATCGTGCTCGACGTCGCCGAGCTCGATATCGACCGGTCGCAGTTGAAGGAACTGCTTGCCGCGCTTGCAGACCGCAATGTCCGGGTCATGGGAATTGAGGGCGGACGGCCGTCGCTGTTCGAGCCGGGGATGCCACCAGCCATGCGGGGAGGGCGTCCAGCGCCCGAAATCGAGGTTCCCGTCGTCGAGCCGGTCGCGGACACGGCCAAGGTGCCGATTGCACCCCAGGAGGCTGCACAGATCGTCAAGGCGCCCGCGTCGATGATCATCCGGGAGCCGGTGCGTTCCGGACAATCGGTGATCTTTCCGGAGGGCGACGTCACGATCGTTGGATCGGTCGCATCCGGTGCGGAAGTCATTGCGGGCGGATCCGTCCACATCTACGGCACCCTCAGGGGTAGGGCGCTGGCGGGCTCGGTGGGCAACGCGGGAGCGCGCATTTTCTGCCGCAAGCTTGAGGCGGAACTGCTGGCGATCGACGGCGTCTACAAGACCGCGGACGACATGGCGCCAAACCTTCGGGGACAGGCGGTGCAGCTCTGGCTCGAGGGCGATTCGATTATGGCAGAGAGACTAAACTGAGCCGGCTGCCGGCCAGCAACAGGAGCGGAAGATGGCGAAAGTAATCGTGGTTACGTCCGGTAAGGGGGGAGTCGGCAAGACGACTTCAAGTGCCGCTCTCGGAGCAGCGCTGGCCCAGCGCAACGAGAAGACCGTCGTTGTGGATTTCGACGTCGGCCTGCGCAATCTGGACCTCGTGATGGGGGCCGAGCGCCGCGTGGTCTATGACCTGGTGAATGTGATCCAGGGCGAGGCAAAGCTGCCGCAGGCCCTGATCCGTGACAAGCGTCTCGACACGCTGTTCATGTTGGCGGCGTCGCAGACCCGCGACAAGGACAGCCTGACCGCGGAGGGCGTCGAGCGGGTCATCAACGACCTGAAGCGGCACTTCGACTGGATCATCTGCGATAGCCCGGCCGGCATCGAGCGGGGCGCGACACTCGCCATGCGCCATGCGGATGTGGCCGTCGTGGTGACCAACCCGGAAGTTTCGTCGGTCCGCGATTCCGACCGCATCATCGGCCTGCTCGACGCCAAGACCGAGAAGGCCGAACGCGGGGAGCGGATGGAGAAGCATCTGCTGCTAACCCGCTACGACGCCGCCCGCGCCGATCGCGGCGACATGTTGAAGGTCGACGATGTCCTTGAAATCCTGTCGATCCCGCTGCTCGGCATCATTCCGGAAAGCATGGACGTCTTGAAAGCGTCCAACATCGGCGCACCGGTCACGCTGGCTGACAGCCGCAGCGCCCCGGCGATCGCTTATCTCGATGCGGCCCGCCGGCTTGCCGGCGAGACCGTGCCGATGAGCCTTCCGGGCGAGAAGCGCAGTCTTTTGGGCAAAATATTCGGGCGGAGGGCGGCATGAGCATTTTCCGTTTCTTCAGCAAGCAAAGCTCTGCACCGACGGCACGCGATCGTCTGCAGGTGCTTCTGGCGCATGAGCGGGCATCGGTCGGTCAAACGGATCTGATCGCCGTTCTCAGGGAAGAGATCCTCGCGGTCATCGCCAAGCATGTCGAGATCGACGACGAACGGGTGAGCGTCAAGATGGATCGCGGCGAGCACGTCACCACGCTCGAAGTCGACATCGAAATTCCGATCACCGTGACTGTCCGCGCGGCGTGAAGGCCGCCACCCGGCAGATTCGGGTTGGTGGGAAACCGCATCGTCAGACAAGCGCCCTCGTTATAGGCACGAGGGCGCCTTGATGTTGAGTGCGCCCGACGGCTGGCGCCGGGCGCAGCGTTCCGGCAGATGCCGCCACAGCTTGATCGCACGGCCATCCGGTGAATAGACGGACCTGTAGATCATTTCGCGGCGGACCGAGAGCGGATGCAGCTCCAACCGAATCCGGCGGTCGATCTTGCAGCGACCAGCCGTCGTGGCAGTACGGTCGATACCGATGCCGGCCATCCGCCAGCGGGCGATCTTACGGTGCTCGCCCATATCGATCTGGGGTAGGTGCGTTTCATGCGTTGTTGCTCGCATGAGACAAGCCGTTGTTATCTCCGGAAGATCGCAGTTCAAACTTGAACCCACCGGGCTACAGACCTTGTGGCAGCCAGGTTGAATTGTCCGCCGGCGCGCAAAGTAGAAATGTCACTTCAAGCGGCCGCGCGGCACGACGATCAGCCCCGATCTGAGCGGC